>JBILJP010000206.1:0-8781 GCA_044377135.1 Fluviicola sp. | reverse complement strand
TATTTCGCAGAGATGACTCGCCATCTCTACAAAATACGCCTAACATCTGAACATTTTATGAATTTCTGACGGGTATTCTTATCCCGAACTCACGTTAAATAGATAGAACACGGATAGTTAGTCTTGGCTAGCCGAGACGTCTTTCCTCCCACGAATTAACGAATTAGGCTCGGACTGATGAATTCGTGGGAATCATTTAGAGCATACTCTCAGAATTCCCATAAAACAAATGCAACCTTTTTAAACAAATCGCTATCTTTCCATTATGAAAGCTTGGTTAATAGCATGTTTACTGTTCTTTCCCCTGATCGGCTTCTCTCAGGAAATCGATCATATCCACTCGTTGTTTCACGGAATGACGGAAAATAAGGGACAATGGGATGATCAGGTTCTTTTTCAATCGCGGTCGCAGAAACACACCATTTGGGTGCAGCAACACGGCTTCATCTTTGACATCCGAGATTATACTGCCTTGCAAAAAGCGCATGCCAATCCGGAAAACGGACCTGAGAATACGGATTATTCCCAAACCATTGTGGCCGCTCATTTTGTAGGTTCACAAGCTGTAACTTCCGTTGAAAAACACAAACCAAGCACCCATTACTACAATTATTTCCTCGGAAACAACGAACACAAATGGGCAACGGCTGCCTACAGTTATAACGAAGCCGTTCTCAAGGATTTTTATAACGGTGTTGATTTGAAAGTTTTTGACGATGAAACCAGATTCAAATACGAATTGTGGTGTCAGCCAAACAGCTCGGTTAACAGTATAGCCATTGATTACAAAGGTGCTAAAAATGTGCGTTTGGATGAAAAAGGAAACCTCATCGTTTCAACTCCTTTGGGTGATTTGATCGAACAGGCACCGATTGCTTATCAGATCTACAACGGAAAGATCAGTCCGGTGAAATGCGCCTTTAAACTTACCGGAAATCGTGTTTCATTTGAGTTGGGTAGTTACAACAAATCTGCCGTATTGGTCATTGACCCAACATTGGTCTTTGCTACATATTGCGGTTCGGTAACCGATAATTTCGGGATGACGGCCACTTATGGTTATGATGGTACCGCTTATTCAGCAGGAACGGTTTACGGAAACTCCTACCCGACTCCAGACAACAGTGCGTACGATGTTACTTCCAATTTTACAGTTATCAATGTAGGCAATAGTGTCACCACAGATGCTTTTTTATCGAAATATTCACCAGACGGAACAACCATGATTTGGACCACTTTTGTTGGTGGTGGAGACAACACTCAAGGAACGGAAACAGCTCATAGTTTAATTTGCGACAAGCTGAACAACATTTATATGTACGGCATTACCTCCAGTCTTGATTTCCCGATTGTAAACGGATACCAGACTACTCACGGAGGAGGAACCCCCTTACAAATCTATAACAACGGTTCAAATTTTGGGACTGCCGGCACCGATATTTACATTGCGAAATTCAGCGCTAACGGACAAAACCTGTTAGGCTCTACCTACATGGGAGGATCGTTGAATGATGGTGCAAACTTTAAAGTTACATCAGGAATTTACAGTAACGCGTCTGATTACGACTCGCTAACATCTAATTACGGCGATCAGTTTCGTGGAGAAATCATGATTGACTCGGTTGGAAACTGTATCATCGCCTCTTGTTCCAGATCGACCGATTTCCCTGTCTTAAACGCTTTTCAACCAGTGATCGGTGGTCAGCAAGATGGGGTTATTTTTAAACTTAGCCCTAACCTTTCCACGTTGCAATGGTCGAGCTATTTTGGTGGAAGCAACAACGACGCCTGTTATTCAGTAAAAATCGATTCGTCTTACAACATCGTGTTTTCAGGCGGAACAAGTAGTAACAACCTTCCCGGAACAGCCGGAGCAGTGAACCCGAATTACATGGGTGGAAAAACGGATGGTTTTGTTGGGAAATTGACACCAAACGGACAAACACTTATCAGATCTTCGTATATCGGAACAGCTCAATACGATCAAGCATTTTTTGTTGAAATCGATCGATTGGACAATATATTCCTCCTGGGACAATCGGTGGGCGGAACCTTTCCTATTGTCAACGCAACCGGTTACCCAAACAGTAGTCAGTTTGTGGTGAAACTAACTCCCGATTTAACTGCTGTACAAAATTCCACCATTTTCGGAAACGGAAACGGCGCTATTAACATCTCGCCTTCGGCATTTTTGGTTGATATTTGCGGAAACATGTACATTTCAGGTTGGGGAGCCAATATTTTGCAGGGAACGCCATTGAACGGAATGCCCATTTCAGCCAATGCCTTTCAATCAACAGCACCCAACGGTTTTGATTTTTACCTTGCTGTCTTAGATCGAGATTTTGACGGCTTATTATATGGATCTTATTTGGGCGGAAACAACTCAAGAGAACACGTTGACGGAGGAACTTCCCGCTTCGATAAGAATGGCGTTGTGTACCAATCTGTTTGCGGCGGTTGCGGTGGAAATAGTGATTTCCCCACCACTGCAGGAGCCTGGTCAAACAACAACCTGAGCAGCAATTGCAACAACCTGGTCTTTAAATTCGATTTTGATCTAATACCGAAAGCTGAATTTGTTACAGACGATTTGCTTGGTTGCGCCACCTATCAGGTGACATTACAAAATACCAGCCCGGCTTCAGATAGTTATGTCTGGGATTTTGGCAACGGTGACACCACTTCCATTATTTACAATCCAACTGTGACCTACGACCAAGCTGGAACGTATGTTGTGACGTTGACCGTAACCGATAGCGTTTGTTTATTGACGGATACCGCTCAAATCACCATTACAGTAACTCCGGCATTGCAATTACAGGTTTCCAACGACACGATTATTTGTTCACCTGTTCCATTGACATTTTCAGCTGACTCAGACGGAACAGCTACTTCGTTTATCTGGTCGAGCAACAATCAGTTTTCAGACACCTTGAATACATCACCAAGCGATTCTACATTGACCATCACCCCAGGTCAATCAATAGCAACAACCTACTATGTACACATTTCCAATGCAGGTTGTAGCAGGATAGACAGTGTGAACGTATTCGTTGTTTCGGGTGCGCTATCTATTGCGGGAGATTCAACTTTATGCATCGGCGAAACAAGTACATTGACGGCCAATATTTCCATTCCGGGAGTTACCTTCGATTACGTATGGACACCTGTAAACATGCTCACAACTACAGCACAAAACAATGTGGTGATTGCTGCTCCAACTGTTGATTCATGGGTGTATGTCACCGCCAACGGATCGAATGGTTGTTTTGCCGAGGATTCGATTTTTATTCAAGTAGGTAATTTAGGTGGAACGGTAACTGCTACAGCTCTACCATTGGTGGTTTTACCGGGTGAAACTTCTACCTTAACCGCACTTCCTGCAGGATTTAGCTATAGTTGGTCACCAACCGCTGGTTTAAGCAATCCGAATGCACAAATTACACAAGCAACAGTAGATCAAACAACAGCTTACACGGTAACCGTAACAGATGGCATTTGTATTCAAAGCAGTTCTGTGACAGTAAAAACAATGGACGTATTGTGCGACGGTCGTTTTGTTTACGTACCAAATGCCTTCTCACCGAACGACGACGGCGAAAACGATGTCTTGTATGTGCGCAGCGCTATCACTACAGAAATAATCTTCCGTGTTTTTGACCGCTGGGGCGAACTCATCTTTGAAAGCAAATCATTGGCCAATGGCTGGGACGGAACTTTCCGCGGAAAACTTGTTGACCCCGATACATACGATTATTACCTTGAAGCCATCTGTACCGGTGGCGAACAATCCATTATCAAAGGAAATATTACATTAATACGCTAACATGAGTAAAAAAATCATTACAAAAAAGTCAGAACAATTTCTTGCCACCTATCTCAATAACGCCTCTCCAACCGGATTTGAATCATCAGGGCAAAAGCTTTGGATGGAATACCTGAAACCTTACGTTGATAAATTTGAAACAGATGCTTACGGTACTGCAGTAGGAATCATCAATCCTGACGCTAAGTTCCGCGTAGTAATTGAAGCCCATGCCGATGAAATCTCGTGGTTTGTGCATTACATTACCAAAGACGGTTTTGTCTACGTGCGTCGAAACGGTGGTTCGGATCATCAAATCGCGCCTTCCAAACGTGTCAATATCCATACTAAAAAAGGACTCGTAAAAGCCGTATTCGGCTGGCCGGCCATTCATACTCGCAATGAAAAAGAAGAAGCTCCTACATTGAAGAACATTTGTTTGGATTTGGGCTGTTCTACAAGCGAAGAAGTGGCTGAATTGGGCGTACATGTAGGTTGCGTTATTACCTACGAAGATGAATTCATGGTATTGAACAAAACCCGATTTGTAGGTCGCGCGCTTGATAACCGCATGGGAGGATTCATGATTGCAGAAGTGGCTCGTTTACTCAAAGAAAACGATGTGAAATTACCTTTCGGATTGTACATTGTAAACGCCGTGCAGGAAGAAGTAGGATTACGAGGCGCTGAAATGATTGCCAATCGTATCAAACCGAATGTGGCCATTGTGACCGACGTTTGTCACGACACCCAAACACCAATGATCAACAAAATAGAACAAGGTGATCTAACGGGCGGAAAAGGTCCGGTATTAACCTATGGCCCTGCAGTTCACAACTTATTGTTGGATCATATCATCGCTGCTGCTGAAAAAGAAAAAATTCCCTTTCAGCGCGCAGCGGCATCACGTGCAACGGGAACAGATACAGATGCATTTGCTTATTCCAACGATGGCGTTCCATCAGCGTTGATTTCATTGCCTTTACGCTACATGCATACAACGGTTGAAATGTGTCACAAAGACGATGTTGAAGGAACAATTGCGCTCATTTACGCCTCGCTAAAACGCTTAAAGCCAACACAATCTTTCAGTTATTTCGACTGATAAGATTACAAGAATAGATCACATCTCCATTTGTTCGAATGATCGAACCGGTTGATCGATTTCGTACATTTAGCTTTACAAAACTAAAACTTATGAAGAAAATAGTACTTCTTGCAAGTTTGGCCTTCACCACAATAGGAATGGCACAAACGTATTCAGATGATTTTGAATCTTACAATCCCGGACAATACCTGGCGCAACAAAGTGGCGGATTCTGGACTACATGGAGTAATGCTCCGGGTGGAACGGAAGATGTGCTTGTATCGAGCGCAAACTCGGTGAGCGGATCAAACTCCGTTTATTTTGCTACTTCGGCTCAAGCTGGCGGACCAACAGATTTGGTGCGCAATTTTGGTGTATTGAATACCGGACAGTTTTCGATGGAATTCAATATTTTGGTTGAAACAGGTAAAGCAGGTTATTTTAACTTCCAACGAAATGCAACCATCGGTCAGGTATGGGCAATGGATTGTTTTTTCAACGATAACGGAACAATCACCATGAACAATCAATCGGGGTTGAATTTCACAGGTGCTTACACGCAAAACGCGTGGTTCAATTTCCGAATCGACATCAACTTCAATACCAACCATTGGGAAGTATTTATTGATGATGTTTCAATTGGCAGTTTTTCAAATTCTGAAAACCAAATTGCTTCAATCGATATTTTTCCGACCGATCAAAACACGCCTTACAGCTGTGGTTATTTCATCGATGATTTCTCATACACCATTACTCCTTACACCCTGCCTAACTTAAATGCAGCAGTAACATTGGTGAGTTTTGACCAAGGACAAATTGCTGGTGCAGATGTCACTCCTAAAGTAAGAGTACGCAACTTGGGATCAACTGTCATTAATTCATTTGATTTGGATGTGGTTTACAACGGTAATACCATTTCGCAATCCGTTACAGGTTTGACCTTGGCTTCTTTGGCAGAAACAACTATTACGATGACAGGAACCCACACATTGGTTGCCGGTCAAAACGACATGGTTGCAACCGTAAGCAATGTCAACGGAAATGCCACAGACGGTGATGCAGCGGATGATTCGGGAACTATTTCAGTTGATCCGATTGTTCCGGCTGCAGGTAAAATGGTTGTAGGTGAAGAAGGAACAGGAACATGGTGTCAGTGGTGTCCGCGTGGCGCTGTTTTCATGGACATGATGGAAACTAAATACCCTAGCCACTGGGCAGGAATCGCGGTTCACAATAACGATCCGATGACTGTTACCGAATACGATGCTGCAATTGGCGGATTGATTAGCGGTTATCCGAGTGCATTGGTTGATCGTGGTGCTGATGCAGATCCTTCCGTAATGGAAACGGAATTTTTGAACCGTATTTTGGTCGCTCCTACTGCTTTTATTACAAATGGTGCAACTTGGGATGCTGGAACACGTGATTTGGAAGTTTCGGTTTCGGCTAACTTCCAGGCAGCTGCTACCAACGGATACAAATTGGCTATCGTATTGACCGAAGACGCCGTTACCGGTTCTGGTTCAGGTTGGTCACAAAGCAATGCCTACTCAGGCGGCGGAAGTGGTGTGATGGGTGGTTTTGAAACATTAAGCAATCCGGTTCCGGCTTCTCAAATGGTTTACGATCACGTTGCTCGTGCAATTGAGCCTTCTTTCGGAGGTTATGCCAATAGTTTTCCGGCTACAGTAAATGCAGGTGAAACTTACACAATCAACGGATCATTCACTATTCCTGCATCTTGGGATGAAAACGAAATTCACATCGTAGGTTTGTTGATCGCTCCAAACGGACGTATCGACAACGCTGGTAAAGCTACAATCGCGGAAGCAGTTCAAAACGGTTTTGTAAACGGACCGAACTTTACAACTTCAATCGATGAGTACAACCAATTGGATGCAACATTGCAAGTATACCCGAATCCTGCTCGTGAAGTAGCGACTGTTTCGGTAAACTTAAAAAAAGAATCAACAGTAAACATGCGCATTTTAGACCTTTCAGGTAAAGAAATGGCAGCAAGAAACTACGGTTCTTTGAATGGCGCAACGAATATCACAATGAACACATCACAATTCGTTTCAGGTGTTTACATTGTTGAATTGACATTAGATAACGAAGTATTCCAACGTCGATTGATCGTAGAATAATTCAGGAAATACTTAATAGTAAAGCAGTCGGTTCTTCATTGAGCCGGCTGTTTTTTTTGTTTACATATACATCTAAAATTCATCCTGAAAAGCGAGTCCGTTGCGCCTTTGCTGAAGCTTGTGCCATCGCTGAAGCTATTGGCGACAAGCGATCAGCGTAAGTATTAGGCGAGCTGAAATTCGTGTATTCGCGGGAAACCATTTGACCGCATTTTCACCACTGTCGAAATGATCTATCGGAGAAAAAAGCAATGAGTAAACTTACTGCACACCGAATTTCCCTGCTATATTTGCAGTATGAAATGGATTGGTAGCCGCATCAGTTATGTAGATCAGGAACACAAAACAACGTTTGTGATCATTCCTGAAAATCCCGGAATTGTGAAATCGCTTATCGGCGCATGGTTTTGCATGTGGGTGGTGATTGGTGGTACATTGATTTGGGCATGGACTTATTATCCGATGAAACGTGAACTGCATTTAGTGATGATTGTTTTCATGGTGTTTTGGTTCTACTATTTCCTGCGTGTTGGTCGGTCTTTTTTCTGGTTAATGTTCGGGAAAGAAATGCTGAAAATCGATAAAATCTCATTGACGATCAAAAATTCGATCAAAGGTTACGGAAAAGCCAAAGAATTTTATTTGGAAAACATCAGCAAAGTACGTGTGGTGGTTCCGAAATCCAATTCTTTTCAAGCAGCTTGGGAAAACTCACCTTGGATTAGAGGCGGTGAGCGCATCGAATTTGATTACATGGGGAAAACCATCAGTTTCGGTCGTAAACTCGATGAGAAGGAAAGCAAACTGCTCTTTCAGGTCATTACAAAACGATTGGAAGATCATCTTCGCAAGAAAAAGAATTGATTTAGATAATCGCAATGAAAAAGGTCGGAATAAATCCCGACCTCTCATTCTATTTTTCAACTAACTATTCCTAAATATCTCCTAAATGAATCCCTGTAACACATGTTTCAGAAACCTCTTTTTTAATATTGTTTAGCTATATCGGAATAAATCCCGATGCTACTGCGGATTATCTTCTGCAGTAAATTAAAGCACTGCTTCGAGCACGCTTTCACGCGTCATTCCTTTGCGCAGGTGTTCGATGATAATCGGAAACTTTTCGTCGATTCGTTCAGGTGTAAAACCCAAAGCAACTCCTAAACGCTTTACCATAAGCTCTTCTCCGCTATCAGAAATGCCATCGGCAACCAATAACTGAATTAGTTGGATAAAACGCTCGTAACGCTCTTCACGTGAAACAGGCGGAATCATCGGATAATCATCCGGATTGTCCATGATCTCTTTCACTTGCTCATCTGTCAACGACAAACGTTGCGCTACGCGTTTCAATAATTGATTTTCTTGTTGTGAAATAGTACCGTCGATACGTGCCAACAGCACCAGGTTTAAAAAATGTCCTTTCTGGCGTGCTTGTTCACCCGATTCGAAAAGATGTGCAATGGAACTCATACTTTATTTGGTTGTTTAAATTAACTATAACGATGCTTCAATATAGCCGATCAATGAATGAATGACTTTAATGTGAATCTCCTGAGCGCGATCGGCGTATTCGCTGTAAGGAGCACGAATTTCAACATCACACAATCCTGCCATTTTTCCTCCGTCTTTCCCGGTAAGCCCTACCACTTTCATTCCCTTTTTACGGGCGGCTTCAATGGCGTTGATCACGTTTTTTGAATTTCCGGAAGTTGAAATCCCCAGCAATACATCTCCGG
>JBILJP010000558.1:0-2509 GCA_044377135.1 Fluviicola sp. | reverse complement strand
AAACTCGACTTGAGCAAGGCCGAACTGACAACGCTGCACAAACGCTTGTATAAACTCACCGCTTTGCAACACCTCGATCTCAATACCAATAAATTGGCGCATGTGTCCCCCGAATTGGGTAACCTAACCCGCTTGGGTTACTTGAACCTGGCGCACAATCAATTGAAAGAATTACCGGCTACGTTCAGTCAATTAAAATACCTACAGGAATTGTACCTCAGCGATAACCAACTTGCAACACTTCCGAAAAACTTCCTGAACCTGCCTTTTCTGCTGAAATTGGATTTGTCGCAAAATTCCCTCAGCGAACTAGGAAAGATTTCTAACCTGCGCCGACTGAAGGAATGCGATTTATCGTACAACAAGCTCACTTCATTGCCACGCTCGTTTCAATCGATGAAGTACCTGCGTGTGTTGGCACTTTCTAATAATCAAATTGCTGAGTTCCCGACAGCACTCACGAACTTGCGTTACCTTGAAGAGATTGACCTCAGCAACAATCAGCTAACCAAACTTCCGGCAACCGTAAACGGTATGCGCGCGCTGAAAATCTTGCATTTGGAAGGGAACAACTTTCCGATCGAAGAACAGGAACGGATTCGAAAGGAATTGGGGGAAGTGATGGTTTATTTTTGAGGGGGAACCATCTTTTATTTCATCTACATCACGTTAAACTATCAATGTCTTTTTATCCTCACGTAAAAATTCGGATCGATCGCCGAAATCGTTTTGGTTTTCTTCCATTTAGAGGTCGGTTCGAGCCAAACGTCATCGATGGTTTTTACTTTCATTGAAAAGCCGTCAATACTATCGATCCAACGGTATTTGGTGGTGCGTTTTCCGTATTTTAATTCCAGTGTGGGTGGATTTTTGGTGCGCAAGTACTGATCAAATACAGGTTTTAAATCCAGATTGAGGTAAGTGGACATAAAGCTTTCAACCTCTGCGGTAGTGACCGTTTGGAGGTAGAATTTGGTATTCAACTCGCGGAGCATCATTCGGAACAAACTGTCGTTGGCGGTGATTTGGCGAATGGTGTGCAACATGTTGGACCCTTTGTAATACATATCGCTACTGCCTTCGCTGTTCACGCCGTATTGCCCGATAATCGGGATGTCGTTTTTGATGTTTTTGCGCAACCCGATGCAGTATTGATTGGCGTGTTCTGTTCCGAACCAATAGTCCATAAACAAGGTTTCACAGTAGTTGGTAAACGATTCGTGAATCCACATATCGGCAATATCTTTGGCTGTAATGTTGTTTCCAAACCACTCGTGACCGCTTTCGTGAACGATG
This sequence comes from Fluviicola sp., assembly GCA_044377135.1. Lineage (GTDB taxonomy): Bacteria > Bacteroidota > Bacteroidia > Flavobacteriales_D > Crocinitomicaceae > Fluviicola. Next base: position 1,213 of record JBILJP010000558.1, on the reverse strand, counting down.
ATAAAATCCCATTTGAGTCCTTCGCCAGTTCCGCTGAGGTCTTTGCCCATGTAACCGTTCTGAAAACCGTTTCCGTAGGCAATGGCACTTTGGTGTTCCATTCCCAAATGCGGCGCTTGCACCAGCTTGTAACCGTCTTCGTAAAACGGATAAGCGCCAAACCAATATTCTAATGCTTCCAAAGTACGCGACGCATCCTTGAACTGTTTTTCGGCTTTGGCTTCATTGCCCCGCAAGACCCAATAATCCAATTCCAGCATGCCTTTTTCGCCTTGAAAATGGTTATGAATATTCACATAATCGCCGATGTAGGGAATCATGTTGTAGTTGTTGATTGGGTTGGTGACTTCCCACGAAAAAGTAGTAGTACCATTAGAGTGTTCTTCGCTTCCGGTGAAATGGCCGTTGCTGACACAAACCAGCTTTGAATTGCAGGTATAATGCATGCTTACGCCCGAGTTGGGTTCATCTGCCTGCGAATCTTTGCACGGAAACCACACACTTGCCCCCAAGCCTTGACAGGCCACTGTTATCCATGGTTTTCCGTTTTCGTCTTTCGACCAAATTACACCACCGTCCCAAGGAGCTTTTACCGCTTCACGCGGTTTTCCGTGGAAAAAAACGGTCATTTTAGCTTCAGACTGGAATGATTCCAAAGGAACATCAAACAACCATGCGCCACCAATATGCTCCATCTGCGACGGAAAAAGCGTAATATGATTTGATTCAAATTGCACACTATCGATGCGCATTGGCGCTTGCAAATCAAGTTGCATCTTATGAGTTGATATTCGATTATCGGAAATGTGGAATACTTTCGAAAAAGTAATGCAATTGTAGCCACTGATTTCTTTTGTGTTCTCATCAAACGTGACGTGCAGATCGTAGTGTTTCAAATCCCACCAATCGCGTGTATTGCCATAGCCACCACGCAGTGAATCGCTTTGGGTGAATTGTGCATGAGAGAAACCTGTGGCACAACAAAACAACAACAAACTGAAAACGGTTTTCATGGCGACTAATATATAGCACGAAAATAGCGCTTTTGTGAGATTTATTGTTGAAACACAGAAATCTGCTGTTCTCATAAGGGTTGAGATTCCCTGTCACCGAACTTTACAGCTGGTCTTAAATGGTAAAGCTTCGTGTCTTTGTACCTTGGTGATAAAATAAAAAACCACAAGGACACAAAGACACAAGAGAATGATCTTAG
>JBILJP010000557.1:0-2511 GCA_044377135.1 Fluviicola sp. | reverse complement strand
TGATCATTGCCGATTGTGATGATTTGATCACCAATATCCCAACCATGTTTACCCCGAATCATGATGGTAAAAACGATGTTTTTCAAATCCCGAATTTGGGTGTGAACTATCCAGGATGTAAAGTGACTATTTTCAACCGTTGGGGAGGATTGATCTTTGAGTCGGAAGGGTATCAATTGCCGTGGGATGGAACGTTTAAAGGAGATGATGTTCAGATGGGAACGTATTTCTATCACATCGAACTCAACGATGAAGAAAAGAAAGAAGTTGAAGGTTCAATCAGTGTTATCCGATGAAAACAGCTAAGCGTATGAAAACAATTATCATAGTACTATCAGGTTTGCTGTTTACCGGAAGGCTTTCCGCCCAGCAAGACATTCAATTTTCGCAGGCGTTGAGCAATCCGTATTTGTTCAATCCCGGAGCTAGCGGTATGACCAATGTGGCAGAATTTAATATTGGAACCCGCGCTCAATGGCTTTCGGTAGAAGGGAAACCAATGACGTATTACGCTAGTGGTCAGTCACAGATTCGTTCCAGAAAATCGGAAAAAGCAGTTCTGGATGAATTCAACACCGAGCATAAATCAATGTACAATTCTCCGCAACGTACCATTGGGTTGAAACATGTGGTGGGCGGAAAAGTAGTCTCTGATGTAATCGGGCCGTTTGCACGTACCGGATTTATGGGAAGTTACGCCATTCACATGCCGTTTACCGAAACAGTGAATGTTGGATTGGGAATAGGTTTGGGAATGAACAGTTTTTCCATCAACGATAGCAAAGTAAGTTTAATCGATCAGAACGACGGCGCATATTTGAGTTATGTAGGTTCTACCAATCGTCAAAGCATGATCGATGTTCAAAGCGGTTTGGTGTTTTACAACAATCGGTTTTATTTCGGAATTAGCGGTAGCCAGTTGTTAAAGAACAAAGCCCAATTCAAAGGAATAGAAACCGAAAGTCGTTTTGAGCGCCATTTCTATGCTGTAGGAAGTTACCGTTTCGATATCCGTGAGAAATTCGGTATAGAACCGGTTGTGATTTTGAAAAATACAGTGGCATCGCCTTTGAGTTATGACGTCGGTGCGCGATTCCATTACTACAACATGGGTTGGATAAGCCTTGGATACAGAGGGAATGCTGCGTTGAGTGCCGGAATTGGGTTTAATATTCTACGTCAATTCAGATTGGCTTACGCGTTTGAAATGGGCGTTTCCGGCCTGCGTTCTTACGGAAACGGTTCCCATGAAATTCAGTTGGGTTTTGTGTTTGGACACAAGCGTAACATGGAAAAAGAATTCAAAGAACAAGAGAAAGAACATCAGCAGCAACTGGATGATGAGTTGAAAATAGGCACCAATTAATCAGTTGTTTTACCAATAGTTACAGATGCGTCCGTTTTACTTTTTATTAGCAATTTCACTCAAGTATTCGTTTCGTTTATTCTACAAGCGACAACTTCGAATCAATAATAAGCACCCGCATTTCGGGAGCACAATCTATGTTTCCAATCATCCCAATTCGTTTATGGATCCGTTGCTAATCGGATCGAATAACAGACCGATTGTGCATTTTATGACGCGTTCGGATGTGTTTAAATGGTGGTTGAAACCTGTTTTATGGGCTTCACACATGTTGCCAATTTACCGCCAACACGACGGTGAAGATACCAAAGCCAAAAACCAGGGGTCGTTTGATGAAGTGAACCGTAGCTTGGCCAAAGGACGAAATATTCTCATTTTTGGTGAAGGTTTTACAGACGACACCCCAATCAGGGGATTAAAACCGGTTAAAAAAGGAGCTGCCCGGATGGGGTTTTCAGCATTGGAAGCTATCAACTGGTCGAAGAAGATTTATATCTGCGCACTTGGTGTAAACTATACCGATCGCAATACAATGGGCAGCGAATCATTGTTGGTGAACGGCGAGCGCATTTGTTTGAACGATTACAAAGAAGCGTATTTGGCTAGTCCGAGCAAAGTGATCAATGAAGTGACCAAACTGATTGAAAGCAAAATGCAGGAATGCATTACCTATGTTGCAGATAAACACTGGTATTCGTTTCATGAAAACGTGATGCAACTTACCCGAAAGGGGATGAATCATGCAAACCATGATGATACCATTTCGCTGAAAGAACGTTGGGAGTACTCGCGCGGACTTGCCGGTTGGATGAATGCGCAAAACTTAGACGAACAGGAAGAATTGGTAAGTTTGAAAAAGGACATGGATGCCTATTTCAACCTGCAGAAGCGCATGAAAATGCAGGATCGGTTTGTTGTGGCGAAAGATCAGCCGGAGTTGAAAAACCGAACTGCGGAATTAATGATGATCCTGTTTGCATGGCCATTGGCGTTGTTAGGTTTGATTCATGGTTTTGTACCTTACATTATTGCCAAGAAATTCACCGAAAAATCATTTAAACGCAAGGTGTTTTGGGGATCGGTGAAAATGATGCTGGGCAAATTGTTGGGAACCATTTACAATATTCCTATCATTTGTGTGGTTA
>JBILJP010000205.1:0-8847 GCA_044377135.1 Fluviicola sp. | reverse complement strand
TCTCTAATCCGGGAGCAAAAACATCCACTTTCGTTTGACCGTAATTGGAGAAATCGGCAGCCAATTTCTTGTCTTTCAGGTAACGTGTAGAAGCACCAATAGTAAGGTAATTGCCCAATTTAGCTGTTTGGAATGAATAAGCTGAAGTCGGGAAATTGTCTGTTTCATCTACGTTTGCAGCGTCATTTCCAGCCGCGTGAACCAATAACACTCCTTTTGAGTCGGCGTAAGCCAAGGCGTCATACACTTCTTTCTGGTGCATGGAATATCCTTTTCCGAAAGACATATTGATCACCAATGCTCCGTTGTCAACAGCATAACGAATAGCCAATGCGATATCTTTATCTTGCTCATCACCATCCGGAACGGCGCGCAATGACATTAATTTCACATTTTCAGCAACACCGTCACCACCCAATCCGTTTCCACGAACTGCACCGATGATTCCACCTACGTGTGTTCCGTGCAATGCGTCAGGACCTTCAACATCGTTGTTACCGTAATGAACATCATTGAAATCATTCGGGTTGTCACCGATGTACATACGATCGTTATATTCCGTATTCAATTGGTAGTTGGCAGAAGCATCAAAATGATCTACACCTTCCTGAATAGCAGCTTCAGTCAATTCACCGGAAGCAATGTAAGCTCCCAATTGTTTCATTTGCATTTCTTCAGGAGTAGAAGGTTTCCAGTTCTCAACATCTTCTACAGTGAAATCTGCGCCTAATTTTTCAATCAATTTAGCTTTGATACCCGGAAGCATTTCACCGATAGCTTTGTATTGCTCCAACGCTTCCATGTTGCCTTTACGTTCATCGTTGATTTCTTTATTCAAGCGTTTGTATAGCTCATAATCCGCTTTGTCAGCAGAAGCAACCTGAGAAGATTCTTTTCCTTTGAATCGCTCTTCCAATTGCGCTAATAAACGTGTTTTTTCCAAACGAGCATATTTTTGATTTTCACCGGTAGCAGAACCTAAAAAGTTCCAACCGTGCATATCATCAATGTATCCGTTTTTATCGTCGTCAATTCCATTGTTCGGAATTTCGTCTTCGTTTAACCAAATTTTTCCTTGAAGGTCTTTGTGTTCGATATCAATCCCGGAATCGATAACAGCTACAATCACAGTAGAAGATTTTCTCTTCTTCAATGACGAATATGCTTTATCGGTATTCATACCCGGTGATTTACCGTTATACCAATTGACAATCTCTGTCTTCTCCTGACCGTAGAAGTAATTCATTACTCCAAAAGAAAGAAGAGCAAGTGACAATGTGATGAATCTTTTTTTCATAGCGTTTTATCGCGTTACGTTCGATTATTTTTTTGACATGTAAAAACAAATATCGTAATTTGAATCAATTATTCGTTGTCTTTTTTTAACTTAAAGGTCAATTTTGACGTCTTACGGAAAACATACTACATCAATGGTTCATCTTAAAAACTACTTGACGGCAATTATCCTATTGGTTGGTTGCGTTGGTCACTCTTTTTCTCAAGCACAGCAGCAATTGGGTTTTGCCGGACAATTACAAAAAGATCCTAACACACGTATTGCTTTTAGTGTTTCGAATACGGAGGGTGTTCTGGAACGATTGCTGAAAGATCCTTCCGTAAATGTAAAATCGGTTACACCGGAATGGGTATTCATTCAAGCGAGTCCTGCGTGGATTCAACAAGCAAAGGAAACCGGTGTTATTCAACAATTTTATTTTGAGCATTCCATGCCGGTTGCGCTCAATGATTCCAGTTTGGTCACCCATCATGTAACAGAAGTACACAATGGCTTGGGCGGACTTCAAACGCCGTTTACCGGAAAAGATGTCATTATTGGTTATGTAGATCAGGGATTGGATTACACGCACGGTGATTTCATTGATGAGAACGGCCAGACACGTGTGCTGTTTTATTGGGACCATTCGTTACCAAATGCGGCTAATACGCCCATGCCTTATGGCTACGGTCAGGTTTGGGATGCGGCCGACATTCAAGCAGGCGCTTGCGGTAGTAATGAAGGAACAACAGCTCACGGAACAAGTGTAGCAGGAGCCGGATCGTCGAACGGACTAGCGAATGGTAAACAAAAAGGCGTGGCTCCCGATTCTAAAATCATCATTGTAGAAACCAATTTTAACTTACCCAATTGGACATTGACCATAGCAGATGCTTGCGATTTTATCTTCAAAAAAGCCGATTCACTCGGATTACCAGCTGTAGTTAACCTTTCATTGGGTTCTTACTTAGGAAGTCATGATGGTGATGATCCGGCTTCGATTTTAATGGAGCAACTATTGGATGAAAAACCCGGAAGAATTGTTGTGTGCGCCGCAGGAAACTCCGGTACATGGGGTAAATATCATGCGCATGGTGATGTAGATTCGGACACCTCTTTTGTTTGGTTCGATAACAATCCGGCGGGACAATTGGGGGCAAATACTGTTTATTTTGATTTGTGGACGGATGAAGCAGATGCCACCTGGAGTTATGCTCTTGCCGCGAACCTTCCTTCGGGATCGTTTGACGAGCGTGCAGAAACTGTTTATCGCCTTGCCACCACGGGAGCTGCGTCAGCGCCAAATCCGATATACGATACATTATACAATGGTGCCAATCGTATTGCAACCATAGAATTGTACCCCGAAATTGTTGGTGGAAATTTTCATTTGGAAGTTTATTTCTCATCGATTGATTCAGCGAATTACAAGTATTCATTCAAAACTACCGGAAGTGGGAATTATGATTTGTGGAGCGGCGCAACCATCGGGTTAAACAACATTGTTTCAACCATTCCGAATGCGGCCACCTACCCTTCTATTATTCACTACAATTTGCCGGATACACTGCAAACGGTTGTTTCTTCGTGGAACTGTTCCGAAAAAGTGATTTCTGTAGGGAATTTCAGAAACCGCTTGGGACACACAGATAAAAATGGAAATCAATATTTGCCTGCCGCCAGCTACGCGGCTGTTGTGGGTCAATTGAGTCCTAATTCATCAAAAGGCCCAACACGTCATGGAGTAACAAAACCCGATGTTTCTGCTTGCGGTGATATAAGTTTGAGTGCCGGTCCGAATTGGATTTTAACCAATGCAGCCTATAATTCGGTTGTAGATATCGACGGATTGCATGTGCGCAATGGCGGAACCTCCATGGCTTCGCCGGTTGTAGCTGGTATTGCGGCGCTTTATTTGGAGAAGTGTCACAACGGGACATATGCATCGTTTAAAGCGGATTTACACGCAACAGCATTCACCGACGGATTTACGGGAACGGTACCCAATAACGCTTACGGATATGGAAAAGCAAATGCCTTGGATTTGTTGTTGCAAAGCAATTATACGACAACAGTTGACGGTCCTTCTCAATACTGTGGTGTAGGCGTAGATTCTGCATTTGCGATTGTTGCCAGTACCATTGATAGTATTTCGTGGAGTAACGGAACAATCAATACCGATTTCTCTGTGATTACTGCAGCTGGTGATCTTTCGTATGTTACGTACAATGATTTGGGTTGCAGAGCTTATTCGGATACCATTACCTTAGTTGCAGGTGATATTCCCGCAACTCCGGTAATTACAGCTGCAGGAGCGAATTTGTCTACAGCAAGTTTCCCAAACCTTCAGTGGTATGAAAACGGCGTGGCTATTCCGGGGGCAACGGGTAACACGACAACAATCACACTTCCGAGCTCCAGTAATTTTACAGTTGGTGCTACCGGATCAACCGGATGCGAGGCTATTTCTGCTCCATACAACCCTTCTGCGGGAATTGCAGATGTAAATTGGTTAAACGTGCTTGTTTTTCCGAATCCGACAACAGGAATACTTACTATTCAAGCAGATGTCATAGTTGTTTCAGTGGAATTATTTGATTTACAAGGAAATAACGTATTGTCAACTGTACCGTCAAGCAATCAAATTCGCATTGATTCACTGGCGAAAGGTTCTTATTTCATGCAAATTCGATCAGAAAATGGGATTGGTTGGACGAAAATTATCAAGAATTAGGCGAAAATTAAAAAGAACACCTATTTTTGGCGACAAATAACGAAACGAATGAATCTAACAGGCATCATTGCAATTTCTGGAAAACCAGGTCTATTTAAGGTAGTTGCTCAAGGTAAGAACAACATTATTGTTGAATCATTGGAAGAGAAAAAACGCTTCCCAGCTTACTCTTCAGACCGTATTTCCGCACTGGATGATATTAGCATTTACACGTATGAGGATGATAAACCTCTAAAAGAAATCTACAAAACGATCTTTGAAAAAGAAAACGGAGGGGCTATTCTTTCGCACAAAGAAGATTTGAGTAAGTTGACAGGTTATTTGTTGGAAGTACTTCCAAACTACGATCAAGAGCGCGTTTACCCATCTGACATCAAGAAATTGTTTCAATGGTATAACTTGTTGTTGAAAGCAGGTGAATTGAAAATGGAAGTTGTTGAAGCAGTAGCAGCTCCGGTTGAAGAAACGGAAGCAACTGACAAACCGAAAAAAGAAAAAGCAGCAGCAGCTCCTAAAAAAGCAGCAACAGCAAAAAAAGCAACAGATAAACCTGCTGCAAAATCGGCACCGAAAGTAACCGCAGCAAAAAAAGTGGCGGCTCCTAAAACAGGTTCCAGCAGAGGAAAATAATTGATAATAGTGACAGAGGTCGTCAGTCTAAGGCTGACGACCTTTTTTTATGCCATAACTTATGAGAAAATACATCGCAGCAGATTTTGCCTGCAACAATTGGAGTGAAGTTGAAGCTTATTTAAAAGAATTAAGCGAACGTGTTTTAACCACCAAAGATGATTTCATCGCGTGGCTGAAAGACAAGAGTGAGTTGGAAGCCGTATTGGAAGAAAATATGGCATGGCGTTATATCCGGATGACAATCGACACTACGGATACCGCAAAAACAGAAGCATACCAGTTTTTTGTGACCGAAATTCAACCCAATCTTGCTCCTTACGAAGATCAGTTGAATAGAAAAATGATGAGCGCTGAATGGGTAGATGAACTTTCTAACGACGAAGCCTACGCCATTTATTTCCGTTCTACACACACGGCATTGAACTTGTTCCGCGAAGAGAATATCCCGTTGGAGACAGAGATCAACACCTTGAGTCAGGAATACGGCGCCATTTCAGGTCAGCAAACCATAGAATACGACGGTAAAACCTTGACCATGCCACAAGCGGCTATCTTCTTGAAGAATCCGGATGAAGCGGTGAGAAAAGAAGTATTTGAATTGATTGCCAATCGCCGGAAACTGGATCGTGAGAAATTAGACGAATTGTTTACGAAATTGGTCAAATTGCGTCACCAGGTTGCGCTGAATGCCGGTTGTACAGACTACCGCGATTATAAATTCAAAGCCTTGGGCCGTTTTGATTATTCCATTCAAGATTGTTTGGACTTCCATACCTCTATTGCGGAGTTGATCGTGCCAATGATTCGTCGCATGCAGGAAGAACAAGCACGTTTACTGGGGAAAGACTTATTGAAACCATGGGATACAGAAGTTGATCCGACAGGAAAAGCGCCGTTAAAACCGTTTGAATCAGGAAAAGAATTGTTGGCCGGATCGATTGATATCTTCGGTAAATTGGACCCGTTTTTCAGCGATTGTTTGACTACCATGGATCAAGGTGGTTACATGGATCTTGACTCCAAACACGGTAAAGCACCAGGCGGTTACAATTATCCGTTGTACGAAAGTGGTATTCCGTTTATTTTTATGAACGCTGCCGGAGCACAACGCGATGTGGTAACAATGGTTCATGAAGGTGGACATGCAGTGCATTCATTTCTGAGCCGCGAATTGGAATTGACAGGCTTCAAATCCTTACCTTCTGAAGTTGCCGAATTGGCTTCCATGTCGATGGAATTGCTGACGATGGATTATTGGGATCGTTTTTATGATAATGAAACCGACCTGAAACGTGCCAAAAAAGAGCAATTGGAATCGGTATTAAAAGTTCTTCCTTGGATTGCCACAATCGACGCCTTTCAGCATTGGATTTACACCAATCCGGATCATACCACCGAAGAACGTACCGCTTATTGGTTGGAGTTAGGCAAACGTTTTGGAACCGGAATGCTGGATTACAACGGTTATGAAGATGTCAAAGAATCGAGCTGGCAACGTCAGTTACACTTATTTGAAGTACCGTTTTATTACATCGAATACGGAATTGCACAATTGGGTGCTTTGGGGGTTTGGAAAAACTATAAGGCCAATCCGGCAACTGCTTTGACCAACTACAAAGCGGCGTTGAAATTGGGGTACACCCAATCGATTCCGGCAATTTACCAAACAGCGGGCTTGAAATTCGATTTTTCGAAGGAGAATGTAAGAGAATTAACCAGTTTGATTGAACAGGAATTGAACCAATTGTAGTTGATTTGTGAAATTGTGGCAGCATTTTTGGGGATCCTTTTCCGAAAGTGATTCTGTAACGCTAAAACACATCTCATGAAACGGTTCTTTTTATTTGCGCAAACATTCATCTTGGCATCTGTGTTTCATTCCTTCGCCTTTGCACAAGACAACGATTGGGGATTTCAGTTCCGCTATAAAACGGAAGGTAAACTATATTCGTTTGAACCTACGGGATTTTTCAATGAACCCGATCAATTGCCAAAAGATGTTTACCGTAGCTTTTTCGGAGGGCAAAAATCGCCTGATAGATTGACCTATTGGGGCAACAGCATCTACCATTCGGATTCAGGTGATCAATTGTACTATGTCATTTATGAAATGGATACCGTAACGCAACAACCAACGGTTCAACATTTGTATGACGATGACGGTTTGTGGCTTTATTCCGTAATCGATGGCACCGATCTCGATTCAGTAACCATTCGGAAATTAGACACGTTGATTGCCAATTACGCGCTTATCGACGGGCCTTACCAATTCTCGACTTACATCATCCGCAAAAACGCGAATATCGATTATTACATAATTGATCTTCACGAAGGTGTTTTTCCGAAATATCTTCCGGAGCCAGGAGAACAAGGTGAATACGAAGATGTTGCATTGCGCATTGTTTTCGATCAACAATTCAACGAAGTTCAGCGTTATGAATTGTTTGGAAATTCAACTGAATTGCGGGAATTGCACTTGATGTCGCCGATGTTTTTAAAGTGATTTTGTTGTTTTAAGACAACGCTTATTCCCGGTTTAACGGATCGTGGTAAATCAGATTGAAAAACGAACCGTTGCGGTAGAGGTATTCGTCTGTTAATCCCTGCGAACCGAAAGGCAATGAAATGATATCTTCTTCGATGGAAATCAGGAATTGTCCGAATAAATTTCCGACAAGCTCCGTTAATCCGTTGCTGTAACGAAAAACATGAATGTTTACGATGGAAAACTCAGGCGAATCAACCACCATCAATTCTGTTTCACCGTCTTTATCGAAATCGTATTCATAAACGCTCACTTGCATACTTTGTTCGGAATAATCGTCGATGACGAGCAATTCTTTGCCTAGCTTTTTATGAATAGCTTGTACTACCAAAGTACCTTGTTTGGTTGAAATAGTGATATCATCACCTGATGAGAGAGTACCTTTCACCAGATCAGATTCACCGTCTGTATTCCATGTAGCAATGAGTTTTGCCCCACCGATCACTTCGAAAGGAGCCCCGTCGGCAAACGTGAATAACGAAAGAGTGAGGGTGAGAACGATTAGCAGAAAGCGTTTCATAAAAGCGTAGTTTAGGTAACGAAGCTAGAAATTAAATTCATTTTCGCCAGCTGTCGGAATGTTAATTTTTAAAATATTGATTTTCAAAGCGATGAATATTTGGGTGTTCGCAATACTGTGTCAGCATCAGGATGATCCCGAACACCCAAATTCCCGAATTAGGGAATTTCATTCTGAAAAACCGCCAATTGATCATTTCTCACAACTTTTCTAAAAGCCTTCTGTCAATCGAACCTTTCTTGTATCTTTGCACAACTGGGGTCGACATTGGATTTGACAGCAAATGCGGTTTCGGTGGGTAAGCATGTCGAGCGTTGCGATGAAGCTCGTAAATATCTTGTTGCAAAACATAATTGACAATACGTCATACGCACTTGCTGCATAATTTGCTGAATGTAAATTACGCTTAATCCGCTGAAGATATAGTAAGCGGACAAGTTTCTCTCCCAAGGGCTCTGATTTTCGGCTCTGGAATCGAGGGAATCAACTTAGAAAATCTGGCACCAACTTCGCCTCGCGGGCGGTGTGAGATCAAAGAGGATAAGCGGGATTCTTGGGTGTTTTTGTCCGATTTCCCGATGAAAACCAATCAAAAACTAAGCATGTAGAAGACATTGGGATTCTTTGTTTGGACGAGGGTTCGAACCCCTCCGACTCCACCTTCGCCCTACGTAGCTCGCAAGAGCGATGTAGGGCTTTTTTTATCCTTCATAGCTCGAAGAGCGACGAAGGATATCTATCCTACCGCTAACCTATTTATCTTACGGGCTTCGGTGGACTCGGTCCACCATCCTTCCAGATAATCGTAGCTCGCAAGAGCGATGTAGGGCATTTTTTTATCCTTCATAGCTCGAAGAGCGACGAAGGATATCTATCCTACCGCTAACCGATTTATCTTACGGGCTTCCCTACTTACGCTGATCGGGTGTTGCCGATAGCTTCAGCACAAACTTAGTGGACTCGGTCCACCATCCTTCCAGATAATCGTAGCTCGCAAGAGCGATGTAGGGCATTTTTTATCCTTCATAGCTCGAAGAGCGACGAAGGATATCTATCCTACCGCTAACCGATTTATCTTACGGGCTTCCCTACTTACGCTGATCGGGTGTTGCCGATAGCTTCAGCACAAATTTAGTGGC
>JBILJP010000204.1:0-8848 GCA_044377135.1 Fluviicola sp. | reverse complement strand
CCCGAACCCTTCAACAGGAAAGTTTACATTGGATATTCCGGTAAACGGCGCATTTGTTCAGGTAACGGATGTTTTTGGTAAAACGGTTTACAACAATCGATTTGAGCAAAACGGTGTTTCTACAATCCGCTTGGATGAAAATGCAAACGGAACTTATTTCGTGACGCTTGCAACACCACAAGGTGAACGTTCGGTTGCACGATTAGTCCTTGCGAAAAAATAAGAAGTTAATAAACCATCGGAATCCCCGTTTTACTCAGGTGAAACGGGGATTTTTGTTATTGGACCAATGCACCTAAAACCTCCCTTAACAAAAAACCTGTGTATGCATAATTTTAGGCTAACACAACAAGCGCTAGAATTAAAACAGACATAAAATTGTCGTTCTTATCAAGTTACGTTGTAGCAGTTCCTTTGTAAAAAATTTAGGGAATGCAACGACTACTCATGATTGTTGTGTTGAGTCTCCAGTTCAACGCAAACAGTCAAACTACTACTATTTTCGCAACCGGAAGTAATTGGAAATACAATGATTCAGGGACCGACTTAGGAACCAATTGGCACACAACTAGCTATTCAGACAATGCCTGGTCGTCAGGAAATGCAGAATTAGGTTACGGCGACGGCGACGAGCAAACCACTGTGAGTTACGGTGCGGACGGAAACAACAAGCACATCACCACCTATTTTCGCAAGACCTTTTACGTTGCCAATCCGGCAATTTTCTCACAAATGCTCGGTAGCATCAAACGCGATGACGGAGCCGTAGTTTATGTCAACGGCGTAGAGGTATTTCGTAGCAATATGACAGTCGGTAACATTGATTATCAATCATTAGCATCCGGAACAGTAGCCTGGCCGAATGAAAACGATTTTCAGAATTTCTCATTCAGTGCAGGATTACTTACAGCAGGTAACAATCTGATCGCTGTTGAAATTCACCAGGATGACAATACGAGTTCTGACATCAGCTTTGACCTTTCACTTTCGGGCGATCAGGCACTGCCAAACATTGCAGTTGACAGAGGTCCGTACCTGCAACAAGCCACTCCTCATTCGGTCATTATTCGCTGGCGTACAGATGTTCCTACCGAAAGTAGAATCAAATATGGGGTTGATGCTCAGTATCAGAATCAACTTGTCACTGATCTTCAGCTGACCACCGAGCATGAATTAACGATTCCGAACTTGAATCCGGCTACGCCCTACTATTATACCGTCGGAAATCTAAATACCTGGTTTACCACACCTTCAAGCGCTGTTTATTTCAAAACCAGTCCAACTCCCGGAACTGCAGGTGAATACCGTTTTTGGGTCATCGGAGATGCAGGTATGGGAAATGACGATCAACGACATGTGCGCGACGGTTTTGCTACCGTCAATCAAGATCAACACATAGACGGATGGATCATGTTGGGTGATAATGCTTACGGAAGCGGCATCGATGACGGAACACAAGAACATTACCAGGCAGGCGTTTTCGAAAACATGTATGAAAGCATTTTGCAAAACACCGTTCTCTGGCCCGCTACCGGAAATCATGAATACAACAATCACATTCCGTTCTCTCCGCCACCAGCCTATTTCGATATTTTCACCCTTCCGATGTATGGTGAAGCCGGAGGCTTGCCTTCCGTTTCAGAGAAATACTACTCTTACGATTATGGTAACATCCATTTCATTGTGCTAGATAGTTACGATGAAGACCGAAGTGCTTCAGCACCTATGGCAACGTGGTTGATCAATGATTTGCAACAAACCAATTCAGAATGGGTGATTGCTTACTGGCATCATCCTCCTTATACAAAAGGAAGTCACAATTCTGACAATTCGAATTTCCTGGATGGAGAGTTGGTTGAGATTCGTGAAAACATCATTCCAATATTGGAACAATACGGGGTAGATTTGATCTTGAACGGTCATAGTCACTCGTATGAACGCAGTTACCTCATCGACGGTCATTACGGTTACTCCAGCGATCTGACACCCGAAATGATTTTGGATAACGGAACAGGTGGAAACGATGGCGATTGTCCGTATCAAAAACACACCATTGTTTCAAAATCGCATAAAGGAACGGTATACGCCGTAGTTGGTTGTTCGGGTAAACTGAGCGGCACATCTTCGGGCTGGCCGCATCCGGTCATGGTAGAAGCAGACAATACCCGATTGGGCTCCATGCTACTTTCGGTTGATCACAATCGGTTAGACGCTTCGTTCATCGAAATCGACGGAAGCATTTTCGATCATTTTACACTGTTGAAAAATGCAGGAACGAAAGATACGGTTACTATTTGCCCCAATGACGAAATCACGTTGGTTCCTTCTTTTCAAGGTCCGGCAACATGGTCACCGCTCAATGTTATACTCGATTCATTGGTGCTCACCCCTAGTTTCCCAACCGTTTATTTTGCAACGGATAGTACGGGTTGTATCACCGATACGTTTTTCGTAGCCATGTATCCTCCATCAATTTGCGATTTGTCGGTTTCAGAATCAGTTACACACAATCCGTTTATCTCCATCGAACCAACCGGAGACAATTCAACATTACCGATCCATTGGTACGGCTTCAAAGACCAGCAAGTAACCTTGGTTGTTTATTCGGTATTCGGTCAATTGATCACAAAACAGGTACTACCCAACAATCAAACTGAATTCAACCAGTGGGAATTACCAACAGTAAATCTGGCGAAAGGAAGTTATTTCATTCAATTATCCGGAAGCCACAGCAGAGCATTCATTCAATTCACTCATCATTAATCTTACGTATGAAACTAATAGCTACCAGCTTATTTATTGCAGGTTTTATCTGCAACAATGCTGCCTATTCACAATGTGATACTACCGTTGTGAACGGCGACATGATTATTAATTCATCCACTTTCTTATCGGGAGTTTACCAGGTAAGCGGAACCTTTGAAATTGAAAGCGGTGTTACCGTTTTTGTGGAGAAATACGAGTTGGGCGGATGCGGAAAATTGGAAGTTCAAGCTCAAAACATTATTGTTTCCGGAATTATTAACGGTGATTTTTCCGGTTATACCGGTGGAATTGGTGGCGCTCCGGGATCAACCGTAACCAGTCTTACAGGTGATCAAATTGCAATCAACGATTGTTCCAACAAAGACAATACGGGTCAGGTTACATTGGAAGGCGGACAAGCCGGAAACAACGGAACAGGACCCGGAGCAGGTGCTAGCGGAGCTGACGGACAAAACGGTTCAGGACCAAAACAACAATGTTTGAATAGTGACGACGAAGCCGGAATGATCGGCGGATCGGGTGGTGCCGGTGGTGGTGCCGGTGGTAGTTATGGTGGAACCGGAAGTACAGGCGCTCAAGGTGGCGCAGGAACAGGAAATTATCAAACAAACGGATTGAACGTCTCAACCGGTTTTCCGGTAGTTGGCGGTAATGGAGGAACCGGAGGTAACTCAGGAGTTGCTTACGGAAGTCTTACGGGCGAAGACATTGATCTGGGATCAGGTGGTGCCGGAGCCGGTGGTGGCGGTCGTTCGTACGATGTTGGTTTAGGAGGAAGTGACGGAGGAAACGGTGGTGGAGCAATCATTCTTGTTGCTCAGGATTCACTAGCCGTAACCGGAGCTATTTCAGCAAACGGTGAAAACGGAATCTCCGGTGGAAATGCTGGAAACGGCGGTACTTCTCCTAAATGTTGTTCAGACGGTTGCGACGATTGCGGTGAAGCCACATTGTCTACCGGAGCCGGTGGCGGATCAGGGTCTGGTGGCGGATCGGGCGGTGGCGGATCGGGCGGTGGCATTTTGCTGAAAGCAGAAAATGTTGCCGAAATCACAGGAAACCTAAGTGTTTCTGGCGGAAACGGTGGAAATGGCGGTCTGCGTGGAAACGGCGTAAGTTGTGAGTATTCTAATTTCATTTGCGGCGACCAAACACTCACCAGTGGAAATGGAAATCCGGGTGGAGCAGGTGGAGCAGGCGGCGGCGGACGAATCAAGATTTTTGTGCCGATTTGTTCGATATCGACTGTTCAACCCACTAACAACATTGCCGGTGGAACAGGAAATGCTGTAGGTAATCAAGGAACCTATTTTCTAGGATGCAGTGAATTATCGCTTTCGGAACAAGAAACCGAATTATCGGTGATGGTTTTCCCCAATCCGGCAAAAGACGTATTGCACATTACAAGTCCTTCAAACGTAGCGGTAAATGTAAGTATCACTGATGTGAGCGGTCGCGAAATGTACCGTGCTTCAACCGAACTTTCGGCTACCCCATTTAGCTTGGAAATTGCCGATTTTCAGCAAGGAACCTACTATGTTATCATCGAGCGAAACGGCAGCCTGATTACAAAGAAATTCATCAAACTTCTTTAAACGATGAAACGACTCATCACAATCATTTGCTTGTTGCAATTGTCGGCTGTATCGGCGCAGCACAGCACAAAATCGGTAAGCCCTTGTCTGGCTCCTTTTTACCATGGAGTAGCTTCGGGCGATCCACTTTCTGACCGTGTGATACTTTGGACACGCTATACGCCCGATTCTTTGCAATCGGGTCAACAAATCGTTGAATGGAAAATTGCCAAAGACACCTCATTTTCTATGGGATTGCAAAGCGGTGTAGTGATCACAGACGAAACAATGGATTACACGGTAAAAGTGGATCCAACAGGACTCACCCCAAATACAACTTACTATTATCAGTTTAAAGCCAACAACAAGCTTTCGGTAATCGGAAGAACCCGTACGGCAACATCTGGTGATTGCGACAGTTTACGATTTGCCGTTGTTTCATGTGCCAATTACGAAGCCGGTTACTTCAACGTATTTCGCAACCTCAAAGAACGCAACGATTTTGATGCCGTGGTTTGTTTGGGTGATTACATTTACGAATACGAATCGGGTGGTTATGCTCCCAATTCAAACGCCAACAGACAATGGATGCCCGATCACGAAATCTTAAGTTTATTGGATTACCGTGCGCGTTATTCAACTTACCGCTTAGACGATGACTTGCGCGATTTGCATCAGCAATTTCCGTTCGTAGTGGTTTGGGATGATCATGAAACCGCCAATGATTCGTGGATGAACGGTGCCGAAAATCACCAGGCAAACGAAGGTAGTTTTGCCGTGCGCAAACAAGCCGCTAAACAAGCTTTTTTTGAATGGTTACCCATACGCGTGACGGGAGTTTCGGATAATTACCAGATTTTCCGCGAAATCAAGTACGGTGATTTGGTTGATCTCATCATGCTGGATACCCGCCTTCATGGCAGAGACGAACAAGCAGGAACTTCCGGAGCTACCGTTACAGCGCAAGGACGTCAATTGTTGGGAACCGATCAGTTTACCTGGCTTGGAAACAGGTTATCGAATAGCACAGCGCGTTGGAAATTATTGGGTCAACAGGTAATGATGGCTCCGTTAACACTTTTCGGTTCGGCACTAAACGGCGATCAATGGGACGGTTATCCGGCAGAACGCCAACGTGTTTACAACCACATTCTCACCAACAACATTACAGACGTTGTGGTTTTAACTGGCGACATTCACTCTTCCTGGGCGAACGATTTACCGGGCAACAGTTACAACGGATCTACAGGTGGCGGATCGGTTGGTGTTGAATTTGTAGCTCCAAGCGTTACTTCGCCCGGAATAGATGTTCCCGGCGGTGCAACTGCGCTTATGGCTTCTAACAGCCACATCAAATACGCCGATTTATCGCGCCACGGGTATGTTATGTTGGATGTGAACAAACAACGCGTGCAGGCAGATTGGTATTATGTCAACACAGTTGACAATTCTTCGGGCGATTTCACTTATGGTACTTCCTTTAAATCGGATCACTTGACTCGCCATTTGGTGGCAGCTAATTCAGCAAGTATTCCGCGCAACGGCATTCAAGGATTTCAAACTGAAAATTGTCCGTATTACGCACCTAATACCGCATCTACGAATGAACAAAATCCCATTGTTTTCCTTGGTGTTTATCCAAACCCGGCGGTAGACGTATTGTTCATTAATGTCAGTATTCCGGTTGCCGGTAACGTTTCATTTTCACTTGTAGATTTAGAAGGAAAAGTGCTTCAACTTTCAAGTGAAGTGGTTCCTCAAAGCGGAAGTTTTCAGTTTTCATTGGATTTGAGTAAAGTCGCCGCCGGAAATTATTTCCTGCGATTGGAAACGACTTACGGAGTTAAGACGGTTCATGTGGTCAAACAATAAAAAACCTTCATTGGTAGAATCCCCGTTTTGCTCAGGTGAAACGGGGATTTTTGATATTACCAATCAAACCGTTTAATCAATGGATTGTCTATTTAGTTGATCTTGTGATTGGTTGTCTTTTTTTTCAGTAAATTGTACACACAAATTGCTAGAACATGATCCAAACTCTCCAACGTATCGGTTTCTTATCGGTCTTCTTTTGCCTTTCCTTTTACGGATTCGCCCAAACAAATTTATCACTGGTACAACAGTACATTCGTCAACATGCATCCGAACTCGGCATTAATCCTGCGAGTAATGTTACTGTTGAAATCATGTCGGAAGCGCCTTCCAAAACATCTGATATCACGCATCTTTATGTAAGACAATTGATCAATGGTATTCCAGTAACCAACGGATTGGCTACCGTAACGATTAAAAACGGATCTGTTGTTTACATTGCCAATCGATTCAAAAACGTTAGCTCTACCGACATTACAAATCCTACCTTAAATGCACCAGATGCACTTTCAAAAGCGTTGCAACAATTAGGTGTTTCTACTAATGAACCGATTAAAGTTCTCAAAACAACCAACGACAATTCAGAACTACTGCTTTCGAAAGGTGATTTTTCACTGGAAGATGTTCCTGCAAAAAAAGTGTATTTGGCTGACGAGGCCGGAAACCTTCAATTGGCTTGGGATATGAGCATTGCGCTTAAAAACGGTGAACACTGGTGGAGCTTAAGAGTAGATGCAGCAACCGGAACTATTTTAGAGCAAAACGACTGGATCAGTCAGTGTACATTCGACCATTGTTCCGATCCGGGACACCAACACGAAACAAACTTAGCGACAAAACAATCGGTTTTAATGCCTCCTCCTCCGGGATTGGATCAATACCTTGTGTATCCGCTTCCGATCGAAAGCCCGAATCACGGTGATCGTTCACTGGTGATCAATCCTTCCGATGCAAATGCTTCGCCTTTTGGATGGCACGATGACAATGGTGTTGCAGGAGACGAGTATACCATTACACGCGGTAATAACGTGTATGCTTCTGATGATATTGATGATGATGATTTCCCTGGTTATTCTCCCGACGGTGGCGCTTCCAACAACTTTGACTTCCCTTATGATTCGCTATTGGGTGTTCAGGGGAATTTAAACGCCGTGATCACCAACTTGTTCTATATGAACAACATGATGCACGATATCTGGTATCAGTATGGTTTTGATGAGCCTTCCGGGAATTTTCAAACCTTGAATTACACAGGCGGCGGTTTGGGCAATGATGTTGTTTTTGCCGACGCACAAGACGGAAGCGGTACCAACAATGCCAATTTCGGTACACCACCAGACGGTGAAAGTCCGCGCATGCAGATGTATTTATGGACAGAAGCCAATGTTCCGGATTTGCTCACCGTTAATGCTCCGGCAAGTATTACAGGATCATATACCTCGTCGACGGCTGGTTTCGGTCCTCCTGTGACATCTACACCTATTACAGCAGATTTTGTGTTGTTGGACGACGGTACCGGCGATGCAACTGATGGTTGTGACCCGATTGTTAACGGAGCGGCGATGGATGGTAAAATTGTATTGGTTCGCCGTGGTGGATGCACCTTTGCGAGCAAAGTAGAAGCCATCCAGGTATTTGGTGCCTTGGCGGTAATTGTGATGAATAACACTGGTGGTGCACCTACAGCAATGGGTGGAAATTCTGCAACGGCAGCCATTCCGGCAATCATGGTTTCGCAAACCAATGGAAACTTGTTCCAAACCACTATTTCGGGCGGAACGACTATAAACGGAACCATTGTAGCGGCGAATGATTTAACGGCAACCGATTCCGATTTCGACAACATGATCATTGCACATGAATACGGTCATGGCATTTCAACACGTTTAACCGGTGGTGCAGCTAATTCAGATTGTTTGATCAATGCCGAGCAAATGGGCGAAGGTTGGTCTGATTGGTTTGGTTTGATGTTGACCATTGAACCGGGTGATCAAGCTGCCGATCGCAGAGGCGTTGGAACATACGTAAGTAACCAACCAACAACAGGAGACGGTATCAGACCTGCTCCATACAGCACCGATTTTGCCATCAACAACTTTACTTATTCGGCTACAAATAACACGGCTTCCATTTCTGAACCGCATGGAATTGGGTTTGTGTGGGCCACGATGTTATGGGATTTGAACTGGGCTTTGATTGACCAATACGGTTTTGATCCGGACGTGAAATATGGTACAGGTGGAAACAATATTGCGATGTCGCTGGTGATAGAAGGATTAAAACTGCAACCTTGCGGTCCGGGCTTTGTTGATGGAAGAGATGCCATTTTAGCTGCCGACGAATTGTTGTATGCCGGAGCGAATAAATGTTTGATTTGGGAAGTATTTGCCCGCAGAGGATTGGGCTTTAGTGCCGATCAGGGAAATCCGGACAATCGTACCGACCAAACGCAAGCTTTTGATATACACCCAAGCTGTTTATCAAATGCCGGAATGGAAGAAAACACCTTTGATTTTGTGTCGGTTTATCCGAATCCGGCAAAAGATCAATTGTTTGTAGATCTTACCAAACGTGCTGATGTAACGCAACTTCGCATGATTGACGTGCAAGGAAAAACAATAACAGAAGTTAAAGGA
>JBILJP010000203.1:0-8853 GCA_044377135.1 Fluviicola sp. | reverse complement strand
TTGATCGCAAGAAACGTCCGCCGTAGCTCGATGCCAATCCGAGTGAACCTCTGAAATCGACATCTGTTATTCGATTCGTGGCGTCGAGATTCATGAAATTTATAGTAGTAGCTGACCAGGTTCCGCCCGATAAACGATCGACCAATTCACCCTGAAAACAGCCTGAACCTGCAATAATTCCATTGTTTTCATCAAAAAAGTACAGGCCTTCATTGAAGCATAGATTACCCGAAAGCGGCAAGGCGGTCCAGGTCAATCCACCGTCTATTGTTTTGTAAGAACCCGAATACGGACCAACAGTTGCAAAACCGATCATTTCACTCACAAATTGCAGTTTTACAAAGTGATCACCTTGGTTTGCGAATGTAATTCCCGAAAACGGAACCGGATTCCATGTATGACCACCATCTGTCGTTTTAAGTAACAGGCTGTCATTCCCGCCAATATAACCGACGGTTGAAGAAGGAAAATCGATCGTATTGAGCTTTTTGGTGGTTCCGGTAGGAACTTGAAACCACGTTTGTGCTCTTGCCGACATTCCGCCGGTGAGCAACGCAAGGAAAAGAAACAGGTATTTTTTCATGATGAACGTTTTATCTTTCACAAACATACACCATTCATTATCAATGATAAAGGTACAATTGGCACTTAGGCATGTACTTTCTGGAATTCGGAAGGTGGAATGCCGGTTTGGTTTTTGAAGAATTTACTGAAGTGCGCCGGATCGTCAAACTGCAGGTCAAACGCTACTTCTTTGGCACTCATTCCCGTATTCAACAATCGCTGCGCTTCCATAATGATTTGCTTATAGATCACTGTACTGGCGGATATTCCCGTTTGTGTTTTCACCACTTCATTCAATTGTTTCTCCGTTACATGCAATAAAGCTGCATACTCTTTTACCTTCTTTAATTCACGAAAACGCCGATAAAGTAATTGCCTGAATTCCTGGTAAATTTTGCTGTTGGTGGAAGATTGTACAGGTACAAAGGCCGGACGAACACGCAGGCAATGAATACAAAGTAATGCCAATTGATGTAAGACAAATTCCTGCTTTAACGGGTGATCTGTTGAATAATCATCCCAAATACGATGCGCAGTTTCGCAAATTTGTAGTTGTTGTGCTTCGTTGAAGGTATAGTTGGGAGCGTATTCCTGCACCGAATAACACGTGTGATCAAAGAGAAAATCGCCGATCGTCGAATCATTCAGTGAGGCAGCGTGAAACAATATCACGTATCCGTTGGAGTTCAATGCGCGATTCACCTGATGTACTTTTCCGGGAGCCACAATGTGTATGGAACGATCATGAATCGGGAAAGACTCAAAATCAATCACATGTGTGCCGCCACCTTTTTCGAAAATGAACAATTCAAAATAATCATGGCGGTGCGGAGCAGTAGAATCGTATTCCGTTAAACTAGCCAATTGATTGACAATAATTTGCAGGTGTTTTTTGTCCTTAAACGCATGAATTGGAATCATGGACTAAAAATAGGAAAAGGAATGTCGTGGAGCAACTTAACTATTGGGGCGATTCTTAGAATCCAACGGATAACCTTTTCAAAATCAAAGATCACCAATCGGCAAGTAGAAAAGGAATGAATGTAGATGGAACTGGTTGAAAGGATGTTTGCTGGCGATTAATTTTCAATCATCTGATTTTCAGAAAAATACACTTTTGGTGTTCGGGATATCCCGAACACCCGAATTCCCGAATACCGGAATTCCCGAATTTCATTTCCGATTTTCGAACATTTGAGGTAACTGATCTCCCATCAAGCCCACTTTTTTTCGTTACTTTGATCAAAAATTAACAGAATGAACATCTTTCGCTTTTTTACAATTGGTGCTTTGGTACTGATTTCTTTCGCTTCTTGCACCATTGTTACAACCACCAATGTACCGGGTAAAACAGCGTCAAAATTTCCTAAAAACCTCAATGGAAAGTACATTCTGCAGTATCCGGAAGCATTGTCTATGCTGGCCGTTGAAGGGGTTGACACTTATATTACGATTAAAGGTAATGAATTGACGGTTGATAACGCTGAAGGACCGACGGTAACAAAATTGGGCGATTCCCTGTTTTTTTCGACTATCGGTAAACAACAATACCTTTCGTTTGGTGTAGATCCTCAAATCAATGTGTTTAAGTTGGTGAAAAAAGGAAGTGATATTCAGCTATTCTCCATCTGCGGTGATGTGACTTCAAGCAACGATTTGACGAGCTTTTTCTCGAATGTGAAAGAAATTCCGGGTGAAGCAGACGAAAACGGTGAAGTAGGTGCTTCAAGCTATGAAGTGACCATCGATGATGCTAAACTGGATGATTACTTCAAAAGTTCCATCCCGATGAAAGAACCGTTTTTGCTCAAAAAAGTAAAATAACGTTCAATTCTGTCGAATGATGCGAAAACTAGTTGTAATCGGTTGTTTCCTTTGGTTGAATGTCGTTTGTTTTTCACAACAATTCGGAACTATTTTAGTGTCCGATTTTGATGATGCGACCATTTCTGTGGAAAACGTTTCGGTGTACTTAGGTAACGAATTATTAGGAGCTACAGATTATTTGGGTCATTTTCACTTACCGCGCAAAGTAAAAGGAACATTGACGTTATCGCGAACGGGCTATCTATCGCAAGAAGTTCATTTCAAAAGCAAAGCAGATGCCTCATTGGATGTATACCTGCAGGTTGTGCAACAACAGTATGACGAGCGCCGTGCAGAAGCAGAGAAACTCATTTATGCGACCTGTGTTCCGGAAGATGCAGCTGCGACTTATCCGAGCAATAAACAAGACGAAGTAATGACTGCGGCAATGACCCAATACTTGGAAAGCTATATGCGATATCCGAAGCGTGCGTTAGCCAATAAAGAGCAAGGAACGGTAGAAGCTCAGCTCTTGATTGAAGCCGACGGAACCATTTCTTGTGTGCAATTGCTCAACCGTGTTTCGTTTGAACTGGATAAAGAGGCCTTTCGCTTGCTTTCCATGATGCCTGCTTGGGCTCCAGCCAGAAAAGCCGGTGTACCGGTTGCCTCCAGCTATATCATCAGCGTTCCGTTTCGTCTTCCTAAGTAAGGCGTTGGTCGATTTCAGCCGCTCTAGCTGGGTCATTTACTGAATTCTAAGTAGCTTTACGGCTAAGACTCAATAGATTTCCATGAAATTAACCTTCATTCCTCCATCTAAAACGGCTCGAACGATACTCTTGTTTATGCTGAGTATTGTTTCGTTTTCGTTGAATGCCCAACAAGACTTCAACAACTTCAAAACTTTGGTTGCGCAGGGAGAAATTCCGGATGATTTCACCAAAACCACCAACGAAAAGATTCTGGAAGATAAAGGAACCCGAACAGGTGATTTATCCACTACTCAAGAACGTGTTTTTCTGGAGGGAATTCACCAAAACATTGATCAATTACTCCATTCGGGGTCGGTGATTTACGGCGACGAAATTTCGGTGTATGTGCAAGCGGTTGCGGCCAATCTGTTAAAAGACGAACCTGAATTATTAGCGCAATTGCGGTTTTACACCATCAAATCCAACGAAACCAATGCGCTGTCTACCGATCAGGGTATTATTTTCGTGACTACCGGTTTGATTTCGCAACTGACGTCAGAAGCACAATTAGCCTATGTTCTCTCGCACGAAATAGCGCATTATACCGAAAAACATGTGATTGAGACCTTTGATTGGAAAAATCAAAATAAGTACGAGCAAAACCGCATTGAGAAACTGAGTGCACATACAAAAGAGCATGAATTTGAAGCAGATAAATTAGCATTGAAACGCTACCATGCTGCCGGTTATTCCGATCAGGAAATCATTTCAACCTTCGATGTGTTGATGTATTCTTACCTGCCGTTTGATGAGGTGGAACTGCCGAAGAGCTATTACTCGACCGATAGAATGTACATTCCAGAGTCGTTTTTCGCGACCAAAAAATATCCGGTGAAAGCCGAAGAAGATTACAATGATGAACACAGTTCGCATCCGAATATCAGAAAACGGAAAGTTGCTGCATTAGAAGAAGTTTATAATTATAATAACTGGGGTACGATTGTTAATTCATTGGGTGAAAGTAAGTTTGTCTACATCCGCAATCTGGCTCGTTTTGAGAGCTTACGCACCGATATCATTGATGCCAATTTCGGTCAGGCCTTGTATTCGATTTTCTTGCTTGAGCGCGAATTTCCGCAATCGGTTTACATCAAACGCATGAAAGCGCAAGCCTGGTTGGGTCTCACACAGTTCAAAGCCGAAAACATGGAAAGTAAAACCATGCCGGGCTCAAGCGATTATGAAGGAGAAAGTGCGGCCATGTATTTTTTCCTCAAAAAACTCAACGACAATGCGGTTTTCACCCTAGCAATTCGCAATGTGTATGATCTGCAAAAACAACTTCCGGAAGACGAAGTAATTGCCGGGGTAATGGACCGATTACTCGAAACGGTAGCAGGAAACGATCAATTCAATATTACCAAATACACCAAGAAAAATTTTCATGAATGTGCTGAATTGGTGAAACTAAAAGCAGATACGTTAGAGAAAGCCGACACACTTAAAACAAAAGAGCAGAAATCAAAGTACGATAAAATCAAAACCAAAAAAACGATTGGGGTTGATGGTTTTGATTCCACTAAATTCTACTTCTACGGCTTATCGGATGTTATGCTCGATTCGGCATTCATTGTGAAATTCAACGAGATTTCGAAACGGGTTAAAGCTGAAAAAGAAGAAAAAATCAATTGGAGTAAATTACCTGCCAAAGAACGGTATGAATTGGAAAAAGCCAATCGTAAAGAAGGCATAGATCCGTTGGCCATGAGCTTGGATAAGTACATTTTAGTGCAACCAAGTGTGACTTATTACGGCAGAAAAGGAATTAACAGAGAACTATCGGCAAAATATTTAGAAGGTTTATATACCGTGATGGAGGAAACTTCTTCTGAACTAGGCATTGATCAAACTACCATTGATCATCAAAGTTTAACAAACCACGGAACTGTTGCCTTCAATGAACGCAACACCCTGTATTCCATGCTCGAACAAACGGCCCATTATGAAGGGGTGGAAATCTATCCGATTGATCACGACGCACTGAAGGAGATTGAAGAACATTATGGCACATCGAACATCTTGTTTACAGCAGTTGAGCATTATTATGATCCGGAAATCAATCCGATACTTGTTTTGGTAAGTGTAATTCTAATTCCAACCTTACCCCTTACCGTATTCGGTTATTTGCCGATAAAATTGATCAAAGGGCATCATACAGAAATCACGGTTTTGGTACTCAATTCAAACAACGGGAAACTCGCCAAATCATCACAAGGTGAAATGCGAAATAGACCTTTGAAAAATTATTTAGGAGCGTATTATTACAATCTATTATCCAAGTTTAAAGAATCTCCGAAATCATGAGAATAACCCAAATGATTACATGTACTCTTCTTGTTTTGGCTTCTTCTTATTCATGGGGACAATCAGGTGGTGTATACGGAAAAAAGAAATTTGCCGAATTTTCTCTAACCGGTTGCTTTCCACTAATCTATAATTTCAATAAGGATTATTATGTGAAATCGGGTAGCGGAGTAGCAGAAGGAAAAGATTTTGTAAATGGTGGTTACTATGGACTCATTGGAATTGCTTTACAACCTACAGTTGCATTGAGTTTTTCGACTAGTATGTGGTACTCCAATGCCAAAGGTCCGGGAGCTCTTTATTATTTCCAAGAGGGTAGCTCGGAAGCTTCTAGTGCACTTGTTCTGCATGAAAACTTGGATATTCGAACACTTTCATTTATGCCAATCATTGAATTTACAGGAAAATCGGGACTTCTTCCAATGGGAGTTTCTCATTCCATTGGCCTAGGGTTTAACACGAGTTGGGTGAAAGAGAGAGCGTATGCTTTTGAAAATAAATATGATATCTATTCTAATGGTAATACAGTAGATTTTCATGAATTTATGGATAGTGTAGTAGCTGTAAATGGCCCTTACATTGATTATAAAGAAAGATATTCTGGTAAAACCCTTATGTATGCCTTAAAAATTCGCACACCGATAAGTAAACAATTGATGATTAATTATGGGTTCCGATACACCTTTAATGTGAAGCATTTATTAGGATATAATAGTGTTTCGAACCTCAAGATCAACTCCTATGAAACAGCGTTGAAAGAGCAAATTTCCAATACAATTAAAGCCGCTCAGTTGAGTTCATTTATAAGTCTCAATCTAGGTATAACCTACGTATTTTGATCCAACAAAAAGCTTCGATAATTGATCAATTAATGCAGGAAAATTACTAAAGAGATATCCATCAATTCAGTTCAAGTAAATCACATTACAATGTTTCATCATTTCACTTCATCTATGTTCTTAAAACAACTTCTTCTTAGCTTATCATCCCTATTCTTTTTGGTTGGTGTATCAGCGCAAACCGATTTTAATCACTACCAATCGTTGATGGCTAAAGGAGAAATTCCGGTTGATTTTGTGACAGATACCAAATCAAAGATTACCACCGATATGTTATCCCAGGATTTGGGAGTAACTCCAACCAAAGAGCGCATCTTTTTTGAAGGAATCAATGTAACGATAGACGAGTTACTGCATTCGGGTTTGGTGGTTTATGGTGATGAAGTTTCAATGTATGTGACCAAGATAGCCGATAGACTGTTGGAAAAACAACCCGAGTTGAAAGCAAAATTGCGTTTTTACACCGTTAAATCTACAGAAGCCAACGCATTATCAACCCATCAGGGAATCATATTTGTGACCACCGGATTGATAGCGCAATTAACCTCCGAAGCGCAATTGGCTCTGGTTCTTGCCCATGAAATCAGCCATTATAGTGAACAGCACGTGCTGGAATCGTTTGATTGGAATGCTAAAAACGGAAGGAAAAAAAATAGCTATGAATTGCGTTGCCAGTTTTCAAAAGAAAATGAGCTGATTGCCGATAAACTAGGATTGGCACTTTACCAAAACGCCGGTTACACGAAAGAAGAAGTGGTTTCAACGTTTGATGTGTTGATGTATTCGTACCTTCCTTTTGACGAGGTTCCCGTTCCAACTACTTATTTCTCGAATAACCGCATGTATATTCCGCAAAATCAATTCCCGGTTAAAGAATATCCGATTACTGCAGAAGAAGATTACAACGATCAGTATAGCTCACATCCGAACATCAAAAAAAGAAAAGATGCCATTTTAGAGGCAATAGAAGAATTAGACGATTGGGGCAACGTTGTTTTTTCTCAAGGTGAGTCTGTCTTTTATCAAATTCGTAGCATTTGCCGATTTGAAACAGTGCGTTCGTACGTTCTTAACGGGGAATATGCGCAGGCCTTGTATTCCATTTTTATTCTGGAGAAAGAGTTTCCAGGCTCAATCTATCTTCACCGTACAAAAGCCATCTGTTGGCTTGGTTTCGCTCAAAATGAAATGGGAACCAATGAATCTAAACGAATTCCCAAAAAAGCTGATTTTGAAGGTGAAAGCGCTACTATGTTCAGTTTTCTCGGACGTCTTTCGCATGAAGCACTGCTTGCAATGGCTGCCCGTACCATTTACGATATTGATTCCACCATGCCAAACGACGATGTGATTGTACAAATCAAGGATCGGATTGCGTTGACCATGGCATACACCACAAAGTTTTCACTAGATGATTATGCTAAAAGAGGATACTTGGAAAGTGTCGCTTTTGCAAAAGCAAAACAGGAAAGCAATCAAGCAGATACCGTTGAGAAAACGAGCTCTAAGTACGATAAAATCAAAACGAAACGGAAAGTGGATGTTGAACTTGATATTGATTCAACAAAATTTTTCCGCTACGGAATAGCCGATATTGTTACAGATTCTGTATTCTTGACGAAATACCAGTATTATAAACAGCTAAAAGCAACCAATGATGCAAAAGAAGACTCATTGGAAGCTCTAACAAATCAAAAAGGGAAAAAAGCGAAGTTGTTTTTTGCCAATACATCCGGCATCGATTCTGATAACTTATTGGTTGTGCAACCCGGTGCCGTTTATGTAGATAAAAATGATCAGACACATTGGGATAAGGAGAAAATAACGGTAGATTATGCACAATCTGGCCTTGACATAGCAGCTACTGAAAATGGATTCAACCAAAAAACCATCAATCAACAATCGCTGGCAACGCAGGGAACAAGTGCGTTCAATGAGTTGAATTTACTCTACGGATTGATAGAACAAAAAGCAGCACTTTCAGATAATGATGTGTTTTTTCCGGTTGATTATGAACAGCTGAAAGAGCTGGAAACGAAATACGAAACAACCAACGTGGTGTTTACAAGTGTCAATTATCAACGAACACAAGAAGTGAATGGAATAACAATGCTTGTCGGAACTATCTTTTGGCCGATGATTCCGATTACCTATTTTATCTACTTGCCCATAAAATTGCATCAATCGAATAATTTAAGAACTAGTCTTATCGTATTGGACATTACCACAGGTGATATTAAAAGTGCGTTGGTTATGCGTAAACACAAGATGCCATCAAAAGCAGCGTTCGAGAAAATCTATTCGGATATGTATGGGGTACTTCGATTAACAAAGCGGTAAGATAAACTGAAATATGAATCGTTGGTTTGAACAGTGAGCACCAAAACAGTACTTTTAACACATGAAACACCATTTTTTATCCTTCTTGCTATTCTGTTTGTTGTCGCTCACCTCCGTAGCACAAAATCACGGTGCAGTTCAGTTGCAACATTTAGGTTTCGCTACCATTAATTTTGCCGAAACACAATTTTTTCTCGGCGATCAATTGCTTGGAAACGCCGATGCAAGTGGTTTTTTTCAGCCGA
>JBILJP010000556.1:0-2515 GCA_044377135.1 Fluviicola sp. | reverse complement strand
AAAAAGCCACAAACTTCTACCAACGTTACATTACTCTCTCCGCTATGAGGTGAAGATGGATCATTCAGGATTCAAAACTGTCAGGTCATCTTTCACCGATTGGTTTCCGTTTGTGGCCCTTTACTAGCTATTCTTCGAATAATTGGACGTAGGTTTTGTATTTCTTACCGCTCCAGTAGATGTATAAACTCAATCGGTCTGATTTTTCCAAACGAATGGCCGGATATTTCAGGGATGCTTTTTTCTTGCCTACACCGTCGAAAATGCCTTTATCGCGGTAAACAAACCAGCGGTTGCACCAGTTCACGTTGTCGCCCATACCGATGTCTTTTCCGCCACCTAATACAAACAAAATGTTCTTGCCGCGATTGATGATCATCACCCCTTTTTTGCCGTCTTGATTATTCCGAACGAAAAAGACAATGTCGTCGAGTTTGTCGCCGGTTAAATCGACTTCCAAATAAAATGGATTGATGGAATCGATGATGGTATAGTTTTTGGCCACTTCCGATTTTTCGATCACGGGTTTTACCCACGCCGGAATGCGTTTCGATAATAAAGAATTGATTGCAAGGCTGTCTTGCGCCATCGCCTGATTCACGATCAGGAGCATGACTACGAGGTAAACTGTTTTCATAGCATTGTGTTTTACAGACTCAAATCTGTCGATTAATCCATGAAAAAAAGCAGCAATAAAAGGTCACTTTTTTCGGATTTATACAGCTCTGAAAAACGGCTATCACACTGAAATAGTTCAATCTGTGATTCAAGTGAGGTTAGTTGGAAGTAAAGCGTAAACGTTGCCGCATCCGACTGACAACTCTAGCAAAAAATTACCACGAAAATTAATCGATGAAAGGTCAATTTTCCTCAAAAAAAGAACCCCACACAACTTAAAAACAGCTTGTATGAGGTTCCTAAAAGATTGTTGAGGGTTATTGCTTCACCACACGTTCTACTATTGTTCCTTTTTCCGAACTGAGCTGAAAGAAATAAACACCGGCTCTGAAAGGTTCCAATGAAATTGTTGTTTGATGGAAATCTACTTCCGTCAAAACCAATCTTCCCTGCGCATCAATAACTCGTAATTCAAGGTTGTTCATATCCGAATTCACGGTAACACAACCATTGGTTGGATTGGGGTAAATTTCAACCCATGGCGCTTGACTAAGATCATTGATTCCGGCAGTGGAAACCCATCCGTTTTCGAAGTAAATGGCCTCGCTTACTGTGAAGTATTCACCGATTGCTTTATTCGGACAAAACACACTCAATTGCAGGTAATAAACACCATTTCCGTTGTTGAGAATATAGTTGCTTGTATCCAGATTAGAACCGTTTGAATCGATAATATTCCAAATGACAGTTACTTCATTACCATTGGCGAAAATAGAATCGATGAAAGCCGTATCAATTCCGTTGTAGTAGATATCACAGTCTTCAATGGTGTTTCCTAATGAATCAATTGCCAGGTTGTTAATAAACGGATTATTAAACACGTAATTGGAATCGACAGGAATCACAAATGGAGAAGCGACTGCATTGGCACAAACATCAGAAGTTAAGATTGAATGCACACCCGCACATTGATTTTCTACCAATTGGTATCCAGAATGCGGATAGGTTGATCCATTATCAATATCAGAAATATAATTAGGGACTCCTGCCGCGTTAATAGCTAATTTACCAAGACAATTATTCGGATCAGTCGGTGAAGAATACGTATTAACCGTTAATTGCATTCCATTGCACGTATATAACATGATATTTCCCATTCCTCCCACTCCCCAGCCTTGAGTCGGAGAAATAAAGTGTATTGAACCTATAGCTGATCCCATCGGCTGTGATACCCAACTTAAACCACCATTTTCAGTTGTAAGAATAGCGGTTTGTGAATAGGTAGCCCAACCTTTTTGGGGAGTTACAAAGTGAACATCTACAATTTCATCTGCGGTACCTGAATTTTGCGCCAACCACGTTACACCACCGTCTGAAGTATGCAAAATGGTTCCTCCGGTACCAACCGACCAACCTTCATTGGCGGAAACGAATGAAAGGCTATACAAGATACTAATTGAAGGATCGTAGTTCTGAAATGTCCAAGTTATTCCGCCATCAATTGTATGCAAGATAAGTCCGTTTGTTCCCGAAACCCATCCTTCATTCGATGAAACAAAATAAACACCGTCAAGCCATTCTCCCGTTCCTGAGTTTTGTGAATTCCAGGTTGTTCCGCCATCTTGCGTTTTTAAAATCGTTCCAGCAGATCCAACAATCCAACCATTAAGCTCTGATGCAAAGAAAACAGAATTCAATGTCTCGGAAGTACCACTGTTTTGCGTGTACCATAGTTGCCCACCGTTGGACGTGGCTATAATCGTTCCTAATTCCCCAATGATCCAACCTTTCGAATCGGATGCAAAATAAGTATCGTTTAAGAATGGAAAATTTCCAAAATTGATATTACCAAGCGATGATGTCGTCCAGCTATATCCACCATCATAAGTCATCATGA
>JBILJP010000201.1:0-8870 GCA_044377135.1 Fluviicola sp. | reverse complement strand
ACTTCCTACAGTAACAATTACTGCTTCTGCAACTGTAGTTTGTGCAGGTGAAACAGTTACCTTATCAGGAAATGGAGCTAACGCAGGTTACACTTGGAATAATGGTATCTCTGATGGTGTTGCATTTGCCGCTGTTACAACTGCAAATTATACTGTAACAGGAATCGATTCAAATGGTTGTTCAAACACAGCTTCTCAGGTGCTTACTGTAAACCAGTTACCAAATGTAAACCTAACTGCTGCACAAGGTAATCCGGTATGTGGTGGACAAGATATCGCATTGACAGGTACTCCAGCCGGAGGCACATATTCTGAACTTGCTGGTTCTCCAACTGCATTGACAGGGAATATATTCAACGCTCCTTCTCAAGGAACATGGGAAGTAGAATACGAATTCACTGATGCAAACGGATGTACCAATGCAGATACGATTTCTATCGTAGTTAACTGCATGGTAGGTCTTGAAATGATCGGTGCTGAAGGTACAATGAATGTTTACCCGAACCCGACTAACGGTAACTTTACCATTTCAAGTAAAGGTAACATCAATGGTTCTGTTCAATTGTTCAACGAATTGGGTCAATTGGTTTACGAACAAGCAGTAACAGGTGTAAACAAAAAACAAGTTGAGATTAAAAACTTGACTCCTGGTACTTACCAACTTAAAATTACAAGTGAAGGTCAGGTTTTCTCCGGAAAATTGAACGTTACGAAATAATTAAAGAGTCATTCTTTAGAAGCCGGAAGCACTTAGAGTGTTTTCGGCTTTTTTTATGCGTTAAATTTGCCAACAAGGTTCATTTGTGTACTTTTCACCAGCAAAGACAAACAAAGTGGAAGATACGTTATTGCGTGAGTTGTTGACGGATTCCAGGGTATTAACCCTTCCCAAAAACCAGTTTCTGGTATCGGAGGGCGTGGTCGATCAGCATATTTATTTCATCGAAAGTGGTGCTGTGCGCGTATTTTTGCAAACAGAATTCGAAGAATTGACCATCCGGTTCGGATACAAAGATTCGTTCATTACATCGCTATCATCGTTTATAAACGGAACACCTTCCGAATTTTACATTCAAGCGATTCGTGGCGCTCAAGTGCGAGCCATCTCCAAACAACAATTTGAAACAGCAATTAATACCGACATCCGTTACCTGCAATTGTACAACGCCATATTGGAAGGATTGGTTATTCAGCAATTGGAACGCGAAGTCGATTTACTAACGGCATCTCCTTCCGAACGGTTGCAGCGCGTTTTGAAACGAAGTCCGAGGTTATTTCAGGAAATTCCTTCCAAGTACATAGCCTCTTACCTGCGTATGACACCCGAAACACTGAGTCGTATCCGGAAAATCAACGATTGATCGACTTTCGGTTACTCAATGGAAATTCTTGATTTCAATCAATGTTTTTGCTGGCAGAAGCAACGAATTTTGTCCTGTACTTTAAAAGCAAAACACGATGAAATTGAAGACAGATGAAATCTTGGCCGATTTAATCAAACGATCGAAGAAAGTGCAGGATACCGTTTCCGGGTACCGCATGTTGAATGAGGAATTGTTGAATCTGAAACCGAATGCTGATAGTTGGAGTAAACTCGAATGCCTAGAACATTTGAATCTTTATGGTGATTTTTATTTGCCTGAAATTGAAGGAAGAATTCTCCAGGCAAAACGACCAAGCTGGCACATCTTTAAATCGGGGGTGATTGGAAATTATTTCGCGAACCTAATGCAACCAAACGGAAACGGAACAATCAAGAAAATGAAATCACCGCAAGATAAGAATCCTGTAAAATCCGATTTGTCGGTGGCAACCGTTGAACGATTTTTAAAGCAAACCGAACACCTGTTACGCTTATTGGAAATGGCCAAACGCGTTGATTTGACGCACACCAAAACCTCAATTTCCATTTCAAAAATGATCAAGCTTAGATTGGGAGATACCTTGCGATTTTACGTGTATCACATTGAACGACACGTGGCGCAGGCGGAAAGAATTTGATAGATATGCGAGTTAGGATTGGAGGGAACAGGGGAACTCGGATTTTCCTAGCCGAGTTCCCGGTTCCCTATCTTTCTAGTTCTCTCAAAAAAAGTCTAATCATTCAATTTCAACACTGCCATAAATGCTTCTTGCGGCACTTCTACACGACCAATCTGGCGCATACGTTTCTTTCCTTCTTTTTGCTTTTCAAGCAATTTACGTTTACGGCTGATATCTCCACCGTAACATTTCGCGGTAACGTCTTTACGCAAGGCTTTGATCGTTTCGCGAGCAATTACTTTAGCGCCAATGGCTGCTTGTATCGGAATCTCGAATTGCTGACGCGGGATTAATTCTTTCAGTTTGATACAAATTTTCTTTCCTAAGTCGTAAGCATTACTGCGGTGAACCAAGGCAGAAAGTGCATCCAGAATTTCTCCGTTGAGCATCAAATCCATTTTGATCAAGTCGGAAGATTTATAACCGATCGGATGGTAATCAAACGAGGCATATCCGCGCGACACCGATTTTAAACGGTCGTAGAAGTCGAAAACGATCTCTGCCAATGGCATTTCGAAAGTGATTTCAACACGGTCTTGCGTTAAATACACTTGATTTTTCAACTCACCACGCTTTTCGATACACAAGGTCATAATTTGACCGATATATTCTGATTTGGTAATCACCTGAGCTTTGATATACGGCTCTTCAATGCGGTCAACGCCAGACGGATCTGGCAATTCGGAAGGATTGTTCACAATGAACGCTTTCTCCGGATCTTTGCGCATGTAACAGTAGTACGATACGTTGGGAACAGTTGTAATCACGGTCATGTTAAACTCGCGTTCAAGACGTTCCTGAATGATTTCCATATGCAGCATTCCCAGGAAACCACAACGGAAACCAAAGCCTAATGCGGCAGATGATTCCGGTTCAAACACCAATGATGAATCATTGAGTTGCAGTTTTTCCATGGAATATCGCAACTCTTCGTAATCATCCGTTTCAACAGGGTAAATACCGGCAAATACCATTGGTTTCACATCTTCGAAACCTTTTACAGCTGCTTCACATGGATTGTTGGCAGTTGTAATGGTATCACCCACTTTTACTTCGTTGGCTTGTTTGATTCCGGAAATAATATAACCCACATCACCGGCACGTACTTCTTTCCGCGGACTCAAGTCCATTTTCAGAATTCCGATTTCATCGGCGTTGTATTCGCGGTCGGTGTTGAAGAATTTCACTTTATCACCCTTGCGAACCACCCCGTTTCGTACGCGGTAATAAGCAATAATTCCTCTAAACGGATTAAAAACCGAGTCGAAGATCATTGCCTGAAGCGGCGCGTTTTCGTCACCAGTCGGTGCAGGAATACGTTCAATAACGGCTTGCAAAATATCCAATACGCCCAATCCTGTTTTCCCTGAAGCAGGAATAACATCGGAAGGGTCGCAGCCGATCAATTCTACTATCTGATCTGTCACTTCCTCGGGCATAGCACCCGGAAGATCCATCTTATTTAAGATCGGAATGATTTCCAAATCGTGTTCCAACGCCAGATAAAGGTTTGAAATGGTTTGGGCTTCAATTCCTTGTGATGCATCTACGATGAGCAAAGCACCTTCGCAGGCGGCAATGGAACGTGAAACTTCATACGAGAAATCAACGTGTCCGGGAGTATCAATGAGGTTGAGCACGTATTCCTCGCCTTTGTACTTGTAGTTCATTTGAATGGCGTGCGACTTAATGGTAATACCACGTTCGCGTTCCAAATCCATGTCGTCTAAGGCTTGGGCCTGCATTTCGCGATCGGAAATGGTACCTGTTGTTTGCAATAAACGGTCGGCCAAGGTGCTTTTACCATGGTCGATATGGGCAATAATACAAAAGTTGCGGATGTGCTTCATGGCGCAAAGATACGGAATAAGTAATGATTAATTTTCGGCAGTTTTGAGGAGAATGGTTGTCACAATTCCTTCAATGCGTTCTGTCATTTGATCGGTAGGTAAATCGTTGTCATCCGTACCGAACGGATCCTCGATTTCTTCTGCCAAAATCTCTAAACTCACAAACACGTAAAAGATAAATGTAGAGATGATGGAAGAGAAATAACCGAAATTGACCACAAATGCCAACGGAAGCGTGACCACATAAATAAAGATAAATTTCTTGAAGAACATGCTGTAGGAATAGGGAATAGGTGTGTTTTTGATGCGTTCACAGGCACCTACGCTATCCAAAAAGCCATTCAGGTTACGATCCAAACGCAAAATATCTTCTTCCGACAAAGCGCCCGACTTTTTCAGCTGGTTGAATCGGAGATACATGAGTTCAACAATTCCCGATGGAATGTGATCGACCTTTCTAAGAAACAGAATTTCTTCTTCCGTAAGGTTCAGAATGTCGAAATTAACACCTTCACGCAAGTGTTCTTTACATGCTTTGGCAAAATTTCCGATGTGTCGCGCAAAAAACGAGTTGGTTTCTTCATCCAATTCCAATGCGGCAATTTTTACGGCCATGTTACGCGAATCGTTGACCAATTCACCCCATTTACGGCGACCTTCCCACCAGCGTTCATAGGCTGTATTGGTGCGGAAAACCAGTAGCAATGACATCACAAAACCCAGAATTTGGTAAACGGGAAATAGCTTGTCGAGCACCGTGGTTTTCGGGAAATAGTGCAATTCCACAAAAGCGATCAAAAGTGTGAATGCAAAAATCATCACCAGCTCTTTCCACAGAATCTGTAGCGTATCACTTTTGGTAAGGTGGAAAATCATTCCCAGCCAACTTTTGGGATTGTAGTTAATCATGCCTGTTGTTTGAAGAACCGTAAAATTACTATTTAGTTCAGTACCTTTGTGCTTTCAAAAACAGAAGTATGCACGTTTTGTATAATGTTACGGTAAGTATTGATCCGAGCTGTGAATCAGAATGGTTGGAATGGATGCGTTCGGCGCACATTCCGGAAGTAATGAACACGGGCTGTTTTCTTGAAAGTCGCTTGTCAAAAGTAAACGGTGAAGAAGAAGGTGGTGTAACGTATGCAGTAACGTATGTTGCCTACAGTCAGGAGCATTTGGATCGCTATGGACGCGAGTTTGCCCCGGCTTTGCAAGCAGATCATTCCGGGCGATTTAACGGTCGTTTTGCCGCTTTTAGAACCACTTTATCCGTTATCGAACATTTTGTACATGAGCGTTAGAGCCAAAAAACACCTGGGGCAACACTTCCTCAAAGACAAAGGGATTTGCAAGAAAATTGCAGAACAATATGGTCGCCACAACGATTGTAAAGTTGCCTTGGAAATAGGTCCGGGAATGGGAGCGTTGACTGAGTTTCTGTTGCTTGATACCGAAACCGAATGGTGGGTAATGGATGTGGATACCGAATCGATTGATTATTTGAACGTGCATTATCCGCAGTTGGAAGGACATATCATCAATGGCGATTTCCTGAAAATGAATCCCAAAGAACTGATTGGTGACCGGCCGTTTGCTGTCATCGGAAATTTCCCCTACAATATTTCATCACAGATTTTATTCCGTTGCATTGAATTCAGGAACCAAATTCCGGAAATCATGGGCATGTTTCAAAAAGAGGTAGCACAGCGTATTGCTGAAAAACCGGGGACAAAAACCTATGGAATTCTGAGTGTTCTATTGCAAACGTATTATGATATTACCTACTGCTTTACCGTAGATGAACACGTATTTGATCCGCCTCCGAAGGTAAAATCGGGAGTTATTCGTTGTGTTCGAAACGAACGTACCAGTTTGCCATGCGATGAAAAGTTGTACAAAACAGTGGTGAAAATGGCGTTTAACCAACGTCGTAAAACCATTCGTAATTCTATCAAAGCATTGTTGCCGGCCAACTATCCTGAAAATGAGGTATTACAATTGCGTCCTGAACGTTTGGGCGTAGAAGAATTTATTGCGTTAACTTGCTGGTTAGAAGAAGTAACCAAAAATGCAGTTACCGTTTAGTGTTCAATAAAAAAGACCGACAAGCTTAAATCGTTAATAAGCGTTTTACTCTTGTGAATAAGTAATCCTTACCATTTGTAAAATGTGTGTGAATGGTCTGATTTTTCGATTATTTTTGTCCGTCTTTGAAAAAAGAATGTTTAAATAAAGTAAGCATATGTCACAAGAAAAAACACGATACTCAGATACGGAATTGGATGAATTCCGTGAATTGATCAATGAAAAGTTGAAAGAAGCTTATGAAGATTACGATTTGTTGAAAGGTTCGCTTTCGCATAGTGATAATCATGGCACAGACGATACCGGAAGAACGTTCAATATGATGGAAGACGGTTCTGAAACCCTTTCACGTGAAGAAGTAGCACAATTAGCTGCCCGTCAGGAGAAATTCATTGACAGTTTGAAAAGTGCATTGAACCGTATCGAGAATAAAACATACGGTATTTGTCGTGTTACCGGAAAATTGATCCAAAAAGAACGTCTTCGTTTGGTGCCTCATGCTACCTTGAGTATTGAAGCTAAAAACATGCAAAACAAATAAATGTCGCCACTCAAACGCAAATTATTGATTGTCGGGGCAGTGGTTTTTGCCGTGCTCGTCATTGATCAGATCATCAAGATTTGGATAAAAACCAGTCTTACGCCTTTCGAAGAAATTCCGATTTCGGGTGATTGGTTCAAGCTGATGTACATCGAAAATCAAGGAATGGCGTTTGGAACTACATTCGGCTCCAGCATGTGGGCCAAACTCGGCTTGAGCGTGTTTCGCATTGTTGCCATTATTGCCATCGGTTATTATTGGTGGAGGCAAGCAAAGAAAGGCGTGAAAACCGGGTTGTTAATTGCCATCGGGTTCATTTTTGCCGGAGCTACCGGTAATCTCATCGATTCGATGTTCTATGATTTTATTTTCGATTACGATCCATGTATTTCATTCAATCACCTTGAAGGTTCCGGAATCTGGAACCAATGCGGTGGTTGGGGAAAATACGAAACACGCCATACCGGATTCCTCATGGGGAATGTGGTGGATATGTTTCAGGTCAATCTCACTTGGCCGGTCTGGATGCCATGGGTTGGTTCAACAGAAGTATTCCCTGCTATTTGGAACATTGCCGATGGTTCCATTACCGTTGGTGTAGTGATGATCATTTTGCGTCAGCGCTCGTTTTTTGCGGGGAATGTTTCCAATGAAGAATTGAACCGTGAATTGACATCCATGCGAAAAGTAGGGTTGTTTGGCGGAATCGGGATGATTGTTCTTTATACGGTGCTTTCCCTGGGTTTGATCACTGTTCCGGCTGAACATGCGTTTAAAGCATTCATTTTCACACTAGCACTTTACCTGATCAGCATTTACATCACATCGCGCCTGGCTAATTTATCGGGTCGATCTGCGTTGCTGTGGATTTTGCTGGCGATTGTGATACCTGTACTTCCGCTGGTTGCGTTATCGCTTTTGCAACCACAAGATGGCGGTCATTTCACTCCTGAAGAATCAGCAGCCGAATAATACAATCACAACTTTTTCGGTCGTCTCAGTTTAATTCCTTCCATAAATACTACCAGTCCGATAAAGACGGCAATCAGGAAATTGTTGACGATAAACTTGAAGACACTACCGTCTTCCAGGTGAAAGGATTTGGCTAAGAAGAAAAGTGCTATGGTGAAACCCATGTACAAGTAAAATTTCCGCAAGTTGTAACGGATTGGAAAGTACTTCTGTCCGAGTAAATAAGAAGCCACCATTTGTGCACCGTAAACGATTAGTGTGGCCCAGGCACTCGCTGTATAACCGTAAGCGGGAATAAAGAGGTAGTTGATCAGAATGGTTAAAACAGCACCGCCAAACGCAATATACGCTCCGAATTTTGTCTGATCACTCAATTTGTACCAAATACTCTGGTTGAGATAGATTCCCAAAAACACATTCGCCATCAACAAAACAGGAACGACATGCAAACCTGCGCGGTACGTTTCGCTGGTAATGAAGTACTTGAAAATGTCCAGATTCAGTGCAATTCCCAGGAAAATAATGCACATGATGGCCACAAAGTAGTTCATCAGTTTCACGTAAATCTTGTTGCGATCCTGGTTTTTGGATTGATTGAAGAAAAATGGTTCGGCAGCATAACGATAGGCCTGAAGCAAGATAGAAACCAGCATGGCGAGTTTGTAACAAGCACTGTAGATCCCAATTTGCGCATCAGCGAGTTTGGGAGTCATATACGGCTGTTCTGAAAGGATCTGCTTCAGCATTACCCTATCGATGGTTTCATTCACGATAAACGCAAAACCTGCAATCACAATCGGGAAGGCGTATTTCGACATTTCAAGCGCCAGTTTCCAGTCGAACTTAAAGGAAATGTTCAGGAAATCTTTGTAAAGCATGGCCGGTTTCACCAAGCTCGAGA
This sequence comes from Fluviicola sp., assembly GCA_044377135.1. Lineage (GTDB taxonomy): Bacteria > Bacteroidota > Bacteroidia > Flavobacteriales_D > Crocinitomicaceae > Fluviicola. The sequence continues at coordinate 478 of JBILJP010000201.1, read as the reverse complement.
TCAGGTTAGCGATCAGGATCATGAACACGCCCGATTCGGGATGTTTCTCATCGAACCAAACCAAGAGGAAAAACAGGTTGAGTACAATGTTTACGCCAATGGACAGAAACTGAATGGCGGCGAAGCGTTTGGCTTGTTCTTCGGCTCTTAATCGCGCTAACGGCAAACTCGCAACCGCATCAATTCCGATAATGGCTGCAATGAGGATGATGTATTCTTTGTGATCGGAAAACAGCAAGAGGTCGGCAATGTCTTTGTTGAAGAAGAGTACCAACAAAAAGAACAGCACATTGAGTCCGATTACGGTAAGAAAACTGTTTCGGAAAACCTGTTGTTTATCGGGTTTGTCTTGAATAAACCGAAAGAAAGACGTTTCCATTCCGAAGGTGAGAAATACCATCAGAAAGGCAGTAAAAGCGTATAATTGCGAAATAACTCCGTAATCGGAAGGATCTTTAAAGACGTACAAATACAGCGG
>JBILJP010000202.1:0-8870 GCA_044377135.1 Fluviicola sp. | reverse complement strand
AGTCTTAAATCATCAATGTACATGTAACTAGAAGCTGTAGTGGACGTTTTCGTTGTGGTAGCATCAGTTCTGAAATTACCGATTGTCAGGTATCGCTCAGTGCCTGTTGCAACAAACGTTCCTTGAATTAATGTACAAGAATTGTGGGGAATAACGGTTGTTGCTTGAACTTGGGGTGTAGCATTTATAGTAGATCCTGCACCTAAAAATTGATTAGCCCCATTTTGCACATCTATATCGATGATACCTGAATTATGAAAGTAAGCACCTAAACCATTCGTATTGTTTATTTGATTTCCAGCCCCACCAGCCCGAGATTTGGCAACCATTGAAAAACAATACGTTTGACCAGCGACAAGCGTGCTGTTTAATTGACATTGAACGTATTCTCTTGTGTTACTACCATCTGGCCCAACAAATACAAAAAATCCCACACAATAACTGCCATTTAAACACATTTCATTTCCGGATGCAACTGTTAGTGTAGATGCGCATGTTGGAACCGCCACTGCACTGCTTTTAGTGAAGTCAGGTGTGCTTCCCATGGGGCAAGATTGTTCAGTTCCTCTCCAAGAAGTGCATGGACTGGAATTTTGTCTTATTTCAGGGGCAAATCCGCATGGTGGAACAGGGCATGCCCCGAAACTTTCAAAACTTGGATTGGGTATCAAGTTTGGTCCGTTCGGTGAGCATTGCGCCGCTATATCAATGAAAATTGTTAAAGTGCAAATTAGGGCACCAAAAAGTGTTTTCATACACATCATTCTATTAATTCAATAAAGCCATTTAGTAGTTCAGTTTCACCACTAAAAGGTGTCACTTCAATCTTGTAGAAATAGACTCCTTCTGAGAAACCTTTCGGATTCCAATCATTTTCATAATCATTGTCCTCAAAAATGACGGATCCCCATCTGTTTAGTATTGTTACTGAAACTTGTTTGAAATTTTGTAACCCATCTAAGTAGAAAACATCGTTTATTCCATCATCATTTGTCGTTATTACATTGGGGATGCTGAGTTCTCCGGACAATGGTATCGGAACAATCAATGTATCGAAACAGCCAACACTATTACCAACGATGTAGTGTAATTCGTATATTCCAGCTACAGAAAACACAATAGTCACTTGGGGGAATACCGATTCTATACCATTAGAAAATGACCAATCATATGTTTGCAATACACCTGTATTTGGGACAGAATTGTCAGTAAATGTTATAGCAGAATTGACCGCGCCAGGAAGTTCCGGATCTATGTTTATAGTTGCAATGGGGTTTAAAGTAGTGTTGACATTAAATACGGTGTCGAGAATACATCCGTTAGTATCTGTAATTTGAAGCGTATAACTCCCCGCGGCAATAGCATTTATACTGGCATTTATGGAATTAGTTGGGTTCCAATTATAAGATAAAGTGCCACTTCCACCGGATGCAGTTACTGAGATAGAACCATTGTTTTGTTCACAAGTTGCTTGAACGATGGTCGCATTAGCTGTGATTAATTCCGGATTGGTGAAAACAATGGTTGTATCGGTTTCGCATAGATTGGAATCAATAATATGCAAAGTATAACTCCCAGCACTTAAATTAGTAAAATTCACAGGATTGTTCGTTGCAGGAAAACTTTGTATGCTGTTGCCACCAAGAAGTAAGTCATAAGTGTAAGGCGGTATTCCACCAAAGGCTGAGGCCGTAATACTTGCATTCGTGTCATCATGACATCCCAAAGGGGAAGTTAACGCACCGGTGAATATTTCCGGGCATGAGCAGTTTCTTAATTGTACATCATCAATGAGATAATAACTCCAAAGCATGGACTGCCAAAAGTCGAGTGCGGTAGTGTCCTGTCCCGCATTATCATTAAAAGATCCGATAAGCAAGTATTGTTCACCACCGTTTGCAATGAACTGACCTTCTACCAACACCCAATTTGCCGTATCATTCAGCAATTGTTGGGCCGGATCATTCACTACCTGCGGCGTAACTGAGATATGATCAAAATTATTAGGTTGTGGTGTAAAAAAATTGGTTGAGGCGAAACATCCCAGGTTGTTAACAGCCATATCGAAAATGTATTCATTGAAAGCATCTAGTTTGTCTGCTAAACACACATAAAACTGAACACAATACTCTACACCTTGCTCTAAAGTATCATTCAATTGAACTTGTAAATACTCTCTGGTTTCCATAAATCCTTGCGCGGCAAAAAAACCTGCGTAACCGTTTCCGGAATGTGCTTGTTGGTGACCGACTTGATTATTCGGCACTCCGAAAGTTCCGTTATTACATGTATTGTAGAGATCACAGGTGCCTTTAGCAGAACTCCAACCTGTAGCAAAATTGAGTTGCCCATCAGCATTTGGACAACTGGAATAGGTTTCAAAGCCACCATTTGGAACAAGATTTTGCCCGTATGTGTTGTACTCGAATCCTGTCAGGATCAGCACTACAAAAAACACAATTGAAGTCGTAAATTGTTTCATGCTATTGTTTCAATCAATTCTTTAGTTTTAAATTGAGAAGCAATATTATGTAGCATATATCGAGCATTAAAGATTTGTTAATGACAAATACTTTCGGCGGATAAAAATGGCCTTACAGATACTTACATCTATAGGTAATGTATTGTTATTCAGGTTTTAAAAAATAATTTATCTCTAGATCATTTTGTGTAAAAACTTCATGCGTTCGCAATAGTGTGGTTATTCTAAGCTGTAAAATTTCAATAAATGAGTTTGCCTGTTTTTTCTGATTCTGAAAGGATGGGCATTCTATTACTTTTTACCGGATATTGAGACCGAACAATTAGGCAGGGAGGGCTAAAATGCAAACCGCGCATTAATTCTAATTCTTCCATCAAACGCTGTTAATTATCATAAGCTATCTGAATAAGAATACGTTCAGATTACTAAAAAGAAAACTATACCTCGCGAAGGGTTAATTACTTGAGCAAATTCTCTTCAACATAAAGGATAATATACCATCGAAAAACGAAATGTAATGGGTTTGAATAGCGTGTTTTCACGAGTGGATAAATGGCTTTTTATAGGTGAAAACGCTCATTAGCTAATTCTACTGAACGTTAATCTACCTTGCTGATATGAGAAGAGATGGTCAGTCATCTCTTCTCAATATACCTAACATCGGAATATTTTATGAAACTCTCACAGGGAATTAAAAACCTTGTTTAGATTTTAATTAGTTTGAATTGTTGCTGTTGATTATCCAAATGAATAATTATAAAATAGGTTCCGGTTGGAGTATCGGGGCTTACCCGAACTACATTCGTCGAATTCCAGTTAGAAGGTATTTTTTTGCCAAATACATCTAAAACTTCTATTTCTTGAATAGTGCTTATATCACCCTCAATATAAACTATTTCATTCGAAGTAGGATTGGGATATATGCTTAGTTCATTAGATTTTCTAGAGCTTATTAGTTTGATTATTTCCTATAAAATTCAGTAATTCAAAACGATTAATTTAAGTCCTGAGAAATTATTGCACATAACCTATGGTAATAAACAGAAACACTGATTTTGCGTGCACAGATCTAGAGATACTTACAAAACGGCTAAATCTTTATAATTTTTTGACTGATTGAACTGTTTTGTAAAGTGATACATTTAATTGTATACACGCCTGACATTTTATCATCTAACTGAAAGATGATAGAAGTCTTGAAGATTCCTTCAGGAAAAAATTCTTCAGCGATTATTCTACCAATAGCATCTATTAGTTGAATCTTTTGAATCGGTGTATCACCAATTGTTACTGTTAATACATTGGATACCGGATTAGGGTATAACAGAAAATCTGACTCTCTGTGGCAGTTCTCAGAAATAGTATTCAATGTACGTATTGTTCCGTCTATATCTATTTGACTTAATTTATAATAAGAATATGCACCACAAGGGGTGTTATCAGAATAGGAATAATTGGTAGTATGATTCGAATTCTCTTGTCCTTTTATCGAAGCAATTTCTTCGAAATGGATTCCATCACAACTTTTTTCAAGCATAAACAGATCATTGTTTAATTCATATTCTGTTGACCAATTTATAACGTTTGTTGTGTTATCACATTCGGCAGTGAAAGCGGAAATATTCACCGGTAGCGAAACCAATGGAGTAACCACAAAATCATCCAATAAAACATAGGCTGTATTTCCAATTGGTGGAACATCGATTTGATTAGACGCGTTGTCAACAGCAAAGCGACCAATGGTCATTCTATTAAAAGCTGCCGTTGGTGTGAAGGTAAATGAATATTGCACCCAACTTGTTGTTATGGTAGAATTTACTACTAATTGTGGTGCAACAGAAGACATTACAACACTAGGAGCCGAGCAAGGGGCTGTTGTATTGGAACAAGGAGGATTTGAAACGGAGAAATAAACGCCTAAATTGTTGATACTCCATCCAGCTGCAGTTGCCAATGAAACCCAAAATGAAACGGTATAAACTTGACCGACTACCATTGGAGTAGAAAGTGAATTGACAAGATATTCTCTATTCGCCGATGTTGTTCTGTAACAGTATATTCCAGCCATACCATTCCCTGTATGCGGCAGATTTGTTCCCAATGAACTATTGGAAGGTAAATAATTACATGCACCACCGTTATTATATAAATCTGGGGTACCGTATTGATCCAGAACATTCCAAAAAGGAGCATTTGATAATTGACTAATTCCGGTAGGGCAAGATGAAATTGATTCAAAACCTGGATTTTGGACTAAATTCTGAGCGAAATTTAAATTATTAATGGCAATATAGATACTAAGAACAATCAAAGTAAAGTTGGTTTTTTTCATTGTATATTGTTTATTAACGAATGATCGAAAGAATTCAAATCATTTACTGTTGTATGGTGAGGCAATACATTTAATGGTTTTTAAGATCTATTTTTCTGCATAAAAAATTTACTGATAAACGAATTGCATGTTGTGCATATCTGATTTAGCTAATGAAACGTTACTTAGTTATGATAAGGATTCCGGACTTCGTCTCGATCTCCGACACCATTCTATATTGGTAGATACCGGGTTCTAATTCAATTGCATTGATAATTATGTTTTTTTCTTGAGTTGCTTCTTCAAGAGTCTGCTCGAAAACAATTCCACCTGTCATATTGAGGAATTGTAGGGTGGCACCATTTGGTCTTTTATAACTTAATTGAAGATTTCCATCAGATGGATTTGGAAAAAGAGTAAACGTTTCATCATCAAAGCAATTTACAGTAGTTACTTCTGAATAACTGAATTCTCCGTCTATTGTATTTTCCTTAATACGGTAGTACCGTAGCTGATTAGAATAGTCTAGAAATGAATAAAGTATACTGCTGCCAGTTTGTAAACCATTTTCAATAGTACCTAATTCAAACCATTCTTGTAAATCACGACTACTTTCGATTGTATAATTCAGCACATCGCTATCTATAGATGATTGCCATTGAATTTCAGTTGATCCATTCAAACACTCAACAGAAAGGCTCCCCAAATTGATGCCTAATGGAGTACAGCTCACTGTTGCATCACCTGGATCTGTTAGGAATTGAAGGGGAACTGTAGTAGAAACACTACTATAATTGGAAAAAACGATAATGTAGCGCTGACCGGCTAAAACAGAAATTGGCGGTTCAAAGTTACTAGCGTCTCCACCTGCTGGGATCGTATTAGACAATCCAGTGCCACCGAAATCAACTCCATTCCAATTACAGCTTACGGGCGCAAGGGTATTGTTACTTATAGCAGTACAACTAGCAGCACCATTATAAGGATACATGATCCAATCGTAGAAGCCAGCTTGAGAGCCTAAACCACCAAAGACAAATTCCAGAAGACCAGAAGTTGCAACATTTACGATCATCCATGTGCTGTTTGTTTCACCAGCCAATAGACAACCTGCATTTGAGCTAAATGGGTTTATATCAGGATTCCCAAGACTTCCAGGTGCAGGAATTTCATCTGTAACTCCAAAACCATTTGGATCAATTGTAAAACTAAGATTGGTACAAATATTGACCGCATTTGGACAATCAGATGCAGTAGTTATTCCTCCTCCTGCATTGAATGCACAGACTGTTCCATTCATGGACGCATCGGATAAATTATTTTGTATGCGAATTCGATAACGAGTTCCTGGAATTGTTGGAAATGTAACTGTTTCAGCAGCGAGACCTGCATTGTTTGAACAATCAATATTTGTAGTCATTCCAGCTGAGCAAGCACCCTGAAAAATAGTAAGTATTGGATTGCCACTAGTGGGTGTATATGTAACAGTTGTTGAGGTAGAAGTAGCATCAAACCACATCCAAGCGTCATCTTGATCCGTTTCTCCACAAAACCCTTCTACTAAGGCTGCATTCCAATAATCGGTATTGTTGTTCGAATTGAAAGTAGTTGGGGTACAACTTGTTCCAACAGTCAGTTGACCACCTGGAGTATTGTCGCAATCACTAGTTTGAGCATGCAATTCGATACTGATAAGCAAAATTGATGCGATTAGAAATATAGATCTTGTTTTCATAACTATAGTTTTGTAGGTGACAGGCCTGTATCTGTTGGATGACAGATTAATTCCTTAATTGGAGTTTCTTCCAAACTTCCATGAACGAAACAAACTACTTGAAACCCTAAAGATTGAATCCATTCAACAAAGTTTTCTGGAGTTAGTCCAGATAATGGATCGAATACTGCAAATACCTCATCGGTGCGTCTATCAGTTCTACTAATTGAAACCCCGGGTTTCGTTTTAATGTATTCATTTATAATTTGCTGTTCTTCCGGTGTTTCAACATCATTTAAACGAATACGGATATATGAAAGGTCGTTCTCTTGAGCTGCGACTAACGCTGAAAAGGATAATAAGAAGAGTATAAGTAATGATCTTTTTGTGTTAGATATCTTTAGTACTTTCATCGTATTTGTGTTTCGAATTAATGAACAGTTTTATACTTAAACCGTTTCAACGTTCATTGCTCTTTGTTACTTGAAAAGATCAATATCCTCTCTACTCAGGTAAATGGCGGCGTTAACTTTTATAGCTTTTAGATTAATGAACGTTGAAGCGGTATTATAAAGGAAATTTATCTAATCAAAATCCACAGTCGTTTCCTGTTAATGTTGCTCCTGCACCACCTGTAACGTCTGATACAACACTTGATGCGCTTAGTATTATTATCGAATACGGCGGATTGAAAGCCGTCCCGGAACTAGCTGTATTTCCAGTACAATTATTGAAAGTGGATCCAATGTTTTGATACGCCGTGAAATTGGAAGATTTTTGTTTTATCGGATCATCTACACCACTGAAATAGCATTTTTCAATCCGTATATTAGCTTCTTTTCCTGCTGCAACACATTCGTTATTACCCGAACAATTGAAATAACAGTTTAACACATGAACTTGACCAAATCGTACCCGTGGCATTCTTTCTTTACATCCTGAAGCCCACCAACAGCGAGCAAAAGTGATTTTCAACTTATTTCTATCAGATGTCTTAGAGTCACTGCTACCGATTAAGTTGGTAAATCGGTGATCGTTACTACCACCACTACCACCAGAAATAGGAGGTTTTAGGTAGCTAAATTTACAATACGTAACCGAAATGTAATTAGAGCCGTTAGTGATATCTAAATTGCCATCTACACCATCTTGAAAATCGCAATGGTCAACCCAAATTCTTGAACTGTTTTCTAGTGCTAAATTGTCACCACCATCGGTATCATAAGCGCCCGGACCTTCGAAAATTAAATTTCGTATAATCATATCGGAACAACCGGAGAGTTTGAAAATACCTGAACTGGATTGACCAGTACTAAGATTTTTTAATCTTACCCCTGGTGCTCCATAGATAGTCATATTTGATTTACCACTTAGTTGAATTTTAGAAGTTGTGGTAATATTTTGAGTGATTCTGATAACTTTTTTGTTTTGGCTAATTGCTGAAGTCAATTGGGATAAGGTACTCACAGAAGTTTCAGTTGCGTCACCACCGCCATCACATGTGCCACCACTTCCGGCCCATCCGGGAGCCGAACAACCTATTTTAGAGATTTCATCGAATTCAAGTGTTGGCTTTTGAGGGTTATTGTCCTCATACTCCAGATTTTCTTTCTTGCACGCAGTAAAAAGAACAAGCTGCATTGCGATTGCAACAGTAAAAAGTGTTTGTTTCATAAATGAATAGAATTAATTTTCTGGGCAAGTTTATCTAACACCGAACAATACCATAAGTGCAACAGTGTTTACAATTCCTTAAACCTTTCTTAACCATCCTATACTTTATCATAGTATAAACAACAAACCATTGATTATCAGTAAACTAATGCACGAGTGATTAATTGTGCACAATTAGCTTTTTGATTCTTAAATCATTGATTTTCAAAAAGTATACCCCGTCATGTAAGTCCGACACGTCAACAGATTGCCTGTCAGCGGGTTCATTATAACTTAGGATCTTAATAACATCATTTTTAAGATCGAGAATTTCAACGGTATAAATTTTTTCCTTCGAAACGATTTTAATTTCACTTGTTGCCGGATTTGGAAATAGTTCGCAATCGATTTCGCAGCGTACAGATTTTGTATCGGATAAACTTACATTTTGATCTTTATCTATTTGCATTAATCGGTAGTAGATTGTTTCTATGCAATTTGGGTGATCGTCTACGAAACTGTAGGATTGTTCAACAACTGAATTTCCATGAGAAGGAATTTTGGAAACAAATTCCCATGAATGCGTATCCAAAGATTTTTCAATTAAAAAGTAATCATTATCTTTTTCTGATTGAGTTTCCCATGAAACGATAACGTTATCATCTGAATTTCTTACGTCAAAGTTTGATAACTCAACGGGTAAGGCAGTA
>JBILJP010000555.1:0-2521 GCA_044377135.1 Fluviicola sp. | reverse complement strand
CTTCCGATCCGGTTGAAGTCACCGTTATTGCTTTGCCAGTTGTGGAATTAACGCCTTTCGAACCGGTATGTGATTACACGGCGGCTTTCACACTTACGAATGGAAGTCCTGTTGATGGCACCTATTCTGGAAACGGAGTTACAGGGGTAATTTTCGATCCGGCAGTTGCAGGAATTGGAGGAACAATCATCACCTACTCTTATACCGACACTAACGGTTGTACCAATAGTGACCAAGGTGTATTGATTGTAGATGATTGTGCGAAACTCGATGAATTGGCAACGACTGGTTTTGAGGTTTACCCGAATCCTTCTGCCGGTGTGTTTACACTTTCTTCCGAATCAGCTGTTATTCATGCCATTTTGATTTACGATGCTACAGGCAGATTGATTTTTGAAGATACATACGACAATCCTTACACCATTGAAATTGATCTGAACGACTTCGCAAATGGAGTTTACCAGGCGACAATTCTATCGGAAGGAACATTCTTTGTACGAAAACAATTGGTGGTGAATCGGTAGTGTGAACTGAAACTTGCTAAAGTTGGAAATTGCGCTCATTTCCTGAACAAACAGGGGAAATAAGATTGTAATCAGCCACAACATGTGTACCTTTTCGTATGAAAAACATTCTATTGTTAAGTGTATTTCTATACCTGCTAACTCCGGTTTTCAGCCAACCTAAAACGGGTTTTGAAGAACGGAGTTTGGATGATTCACTGACTTCTTTCATTCCATTTGATCAACTCACATTTCATAACGACAGCGTTCGTTTATAGTGTATGGATTAGTGGAGATTCATTGGTTTATTCCATTTATAAACGATCAAGAACCAAATTGACACTCTATTATTTGGAAGAAACGGGCCTTTCCTGTTACAATAAAAGGAAAAACAAATGCTATTTAAAGTACAATTATACAACTGAAAACAGGGTTTTGATTCGATGTGCGCAATCAAGAAGGCAACGATGTTTTTACAAGGTCTCATTCAGTGATTAGAACCAATTCTATTTTCATCCGAATGCGGGTAACTGCGAAAACAATTTTGTGACCTGTTTCACCAATACATCAGATTTTACAGTCCAATAAGTGTTTCTAAACATGTCTGAGGCAGTCACGCGGTTAGAAACGGATAACAATAAAGCCGATTTCCCATATCATGTTTTTCCCAAACTCACTGATCAACATTCATCTCAACATAACCTTGACTACTTAGGTAATCAAGGTGTGTTAAGAATATGATTGATGTTCATCCGAGTCCGCGTAATATTCGGATCTACCGGATTGATATAGAAATTAAGATAGGAAGCCTCAATCGTTTGTTGATACAACAGCGCGGAACTCGGAGCAAATGTATATTTCTGTCCTCTGAATGTTCCTCTTGCCCAAGAATCGGCAGCAATGTAAGTGTTGTATCTACCTCTGGCTACATCAAACGGATCTGCCAAATTCACCGGTTGCAGGGTAGGAATTATATCATCAAAATCCATGTGCGCATGTTTACCAATAGATGTTCTATGATGTCCACCTATTTGACCGGTAGCTATTTCCATGAACGGTGAATCGCCCGTTGGATGCGTAATACGAAGGATATCATCTACAAGCAAACCACGTTCCAGCCAATTATCAACATTGGCTACGTTAAACATTTCGTGCATCCCACCGGGGCGCAAAACATACTTAAGTTGTTTCCATGATTGGCTACGGGTGCCATTTGGTCCTGAAGTCCTAAAGCCTCTAATTTCTGCAATAACGGCTGGGTTGCGCGAATTTAAGCGGCGACGCATTTCGATTCGCCACAATTTCTTGTCCACATCAGTTGTATAATCTTTCTGAATTCTTAACATACCTTCAATGGAGGTGATTTTTGCAAAATGCTGTTCGGCAAAACGCACATCTGCAGCTGATGCCTTTAAAATTTCGTCATCGATAAACGACCACTCGCCATCGGGATCAATATAATTGACCGGATTGTTAAGTGCATAACTATAGGGAGCGCCGTAATTCTGATGCTGTGGATCGGGGCTTAAGAACATCCGCATCCATGGATCGTATAAACGCGAACGATAATTGTACAATTGTATTTCTTTATCGTATTCCTGTCCGGTATATAAATAGGAATAATCGATTGTACCCATGCGACCTACCACAACTCCGTAATCATCATAAAACAGTTGCAAATCAACAGTGCCGGTACTACGATTTACAAGTGCCTGTGTTGATCCTTGATGATCTTTCAGTACCAACCACGATGAACTTACATCACCGGTATTGCGCACCAGCGCCAGCACACCATCTGAGCCTTGAACATAATAATTATAGGTCGTTGTTCCGCCGGATTCTACAATTTCCACCAACGGCGAAGAATTATTCCCACGGATGTATGTGGTGGTGGTGGTAAGATTGCCAGCTGTAACTGTTTTTCGCAAACGATCCTGTTGCCCGTCGTAATACACTTTCATCGAACCGGAAGTTTGATTTGTTCCGCTCCAATTTGCGGTGTACAACATACCGTTCTG
>JBILJP010000554.1:0-2522 GCA_044377135.1 Fluviicola sp. | reverse complement strand
GAGTGTTGGAAAACAGCGGTTTAAAGTCGGCGCGGCATATGTGGGTACCAAAAGTAATCTCACGGTAAATGGCTATGCTTTTTCACCTGAAATAACGGCAAGTACGAGTATTCTCTGGAAAAAACCTCAGATTACCTGGTCGGCATTTTACAAATATACCGGACGTGTGATCGTGTATTTGTCTTCGGAAGAAGGTGAACCGGTCACTTCATTTATGAACGATTACAACATGCTCGACCTCAGTGCCAGTAAGCCTTTTTGGTCGAAACACCTGGTGCTTACGTGTGGTGCCAAGAACCTGTTCAATGTCCGGCAAGTAGGGGCAGGAAACGGTCCGGGCGCACATTTGGGTTCTACTACTTCAACTCCGGTTGGTTGGGGAAGAAGTGCGTACATCAAATTGCAAATAAATCTACATTACAAAAAATGAAGCAGTTCTTATTACCGTTTTTCCTGCTCGTTGTTTTAGCGCTCAGTTTTGGGTGCGAAAAAGACGAGCTTCCCAAACCGCTTTCCGGCTCATCATCAATCACTACAATTCAGGTGAGTATGGGAAGTGATTATGCCGATCAGCTGTTTTTTGAGCTTTCTTCTGCTTCAGTCGTTTCGCAAAACAACCGCGAGATTTGGGACTTAGGATTTTCCTGTGGTGCCAATTCACGGCAAATAATACTCAATAGTTCCAAATTTATGGCATTGAGCAAAACCACCGAAACCGATTTGAATGCAGTTACTACTTCAACTCCGGTTGATTGGCTCTACGATGATCAGTCGGGAGAAGAAGATTCATCGGCCTTTTACAACTGGGAATTGAACAAGGTTTACATTATCGATCGTGGTGTTTCAACGCTCGGTCAGCAAATCGGGAAATTGAAATTTCAAATCATCTCTTTTGATGAAAGCGGATTTACAATTCGTTGGTCTGATAATCTAACTGCACAAACCAGTCAAACGGCTTTTATTCCTAAAAACGAGGACTACAATTTTGCTTTTTTCTCGTTCACGAGTGGTGAAACGGTCATTATAGAACCACCAAAAGCAGAATGGGATATTTGCTTTAGCAGTTACACGCATGTATTTGAAGACGGAACGCCTTATTTGGTAACGGGGGTTTTGTCGAATAGAAACCTGGTGCGTGTTGTAGAAAGTCCTTTATCGTTTGATGATATCGACTTTGCGTATGCTGAAGCAGCTATTTATTCAACCGAAATTGATATCATCGGTTACGATTGGAAATTCTATGATTTTGATCTGGGCACTTACGTCATAGCGTACGATAAAGCTTATATTCTAAAATCGGTTGAAGGATTGTATTACAAACTTCGTTTCCTTGATTTTTACGATCAAAACGGAAGCAAAGGTACGCCTAGCTTCGAGTTGCAGGAAGTCGTGCCATAAAACAGGTCTGATTCAACGCAGAGGCGCAAAGTGCGCGAAGTTGATTATATTTATCAGCGGAACCCACTATTTTGTATATGGCTAATTTAACTAGTGAATTAGAGCTTTTCTTTCAGCAGGTTTTACCAACATCTAATCAAAGAGACATAACTTTTTTAGATATTGTTCGTCATCAAACCAAGGAAAATACCAATAGCCTTATTTGGGCACATTTCCTCAGTATTGATTCCGGGAATTTCTTATCATCAATTTTTCTTGAAGCATTGCTTGAAATTATTGAAGTAAAGAAGGGTAATGGATTTATAAAACCCCACTTTGAACATCATTCCGTTTTTACTGAATATCCGTCATTCAATAATGAAGGGCGTATTGATATAGTTATTGAATCACAACAATCGGAATCTGTTATTATTATTGAGAACAAGATTTACCACTGGCTACATAATGATTTGGAAAATTATTGGAAAACTTTTGAGAGATACAAAAAAGAAAGCAAAATAGGAGTTTTATTAACTCTTAAGTCAATGAATTCAGGTAATCCAAACTTTATAAACATAACTCACTTAGAGTGGGTACTTAAAATTGAAGAGAAGGGAATACCAGAAGGAGTATCAGTTCGAAATCGTGTCTATCTAGAGGATTTCATCAGTAATATTAAATTAATTTCTAATAATATGGTTATGGATAATGGTATTCGATTCTATTTGCAAAATGCTCCAAAAATTGAAGAAGCTTTAGGGTTAAAGTATGAAGCTGAAAAATTTATTATTCATCACCTTAATAAGGTTAGTGATAGACTTGGTTACTCAATGTTTGGTAATACAATGAGTTATAGACAAATTTGGGATGAATCTAATAATGTAAGGGTTTTTTATACATTGTTTCCTTCAGAAATTATGCTAGAAAGAAAGTTGAAAATCGTCATTGAAATTGATGATAGTGCTAGAAAATATTATGAAGATTTGTTGAAAGTACTTAATGAGAATGCTTTTTTTGATGATCGATTTAGAAAAACCAATGCTTTCTGGAAGTATACAGCTCATGTTGTGTTTATAGAATATTCACTTGAACTCGCAAACATTGAAAAATTGGAAGAATTCATTCTTGAAAAAATAAATCAAGAG
>JBILJP010000553.1:0-2526 GCA_044377135.1 Fluviicola sp. | reverse complement strand
ACAATGGTGACGGTACATTTACCAATGTAGCTGTGGCCGCCAATATGGAAAACGGATTTCACCAATCATGGTCGGCAGCTTGGAACGATTATGACAATGACGGTTGGATGGATGCTTTGGTAGGCGCAAGTTCTTCTGCTGAAGGAACGCACAAATTGATGAAAAACGACGGTGACGGTACATTTTCAGATGCTACTGCCGGTTCGGGTTGGGATACGTATCCGAGCTTAAACATCGAGCATGTTAGTTTTGATTTCGACAATGACGGTTTTGCCGATGTGTTGGGGGGCGGAAATAAAATCATGTTCAACAATGGTGACATGACCTTCTCTCCTGTAGATTATGCGTTTACCAATGGTTCTATCGGTGATTTGAACAACGACGGATTTTTAGATGTGCGTAATGGTGGAACCATTTACATGAACGACGGAAATGCGAACAACTGGATCAAAATCAACTTGCAAGGAGTTGAGAGTAACGGAAACGGAATTGGTGCCCGCATTGAAATCTACGGTGCATGGGGTAAACAAATTCGCGATGTCCGCAGTGGTGATGGTTTTAAATACATGAACACACTCAATGCACATTTCGGAATCGGTACAGCTACGCAAATTGATTCTATTTATATCAAATGGCCTTCGGGAAATATCGATCATATCATCGATCCTACTATTAATGAAGCGTTGACTGTTGTTGAAGGATCAAGTCCGTTGAGCTTAGTAGAAGTAAACGGAAAGAAGATTTCCTTGTTCCCGAATCCGGCAACTGAATTGATCACGATCAACAATTTGAGTTTGTTGAAACCGGTCAGTGTTACCGTACTTTCAAACATCGGAAAGGAAGTAATGAAACAGGATAAAAACAATCCGCAGATCAACATTTCAACATTAGCCAGTGGTTTGTACATTGTTATCATAGAAACTGCTTCAGGTGAACGTTATTCAGAAACGTTTATCAAGAAATAAAGCTGTTATAAAACAGTATTGTTTGAGGGTGTCTAGTTTTTAGACACCCTTTTTCGTTAAAATCACCTTGATTTCCTGACCAAAATCAGTTTTTTTTCTGATCCATCTCATTCTGTGATTGCGGTTATACCACGAACTTTGGACTATATAAATGCTTTGATTATGAACACAGTAACACAACACAGAACGCATCAAAATACCAGCATCCAACGCGTAAACACGTCAGCGTTGGAGCGATTTATCGCTTATGGTGAAGAAAATAGATTTGGCGTCATTTGTTTTGCGCTCTTAATTGTCGGATGCCTTGGTGGTATTACGATGATGTACGGAGCAGCACACTACACAGGAATGTTGATAGCAGTAGTGGTACCTACCATGTTAACCTTGAGTTTACTGCTTGCAGTTGCGCCCATGCGACTGATATATTTAGCTTTCGGCTTAGCCGTAATCACCGATCTCTTTGTATTGCTAGGTCTGAGTCTTTAAAAGCACCTTAGCCGTTTTAGGTAAAGAGGATGTCGGGTAAGGGCATCCTTTTTTTGATTTTAGAAATTCCGTAATCAGTCTGAGTTTTATACGGTATTGCGGGATTACTGAATGTAAAATACTGAAAATCAAAACGTATATTTTATCTAAGCGTTATATTCTTCTGAAGGATTCAAGGATTTTCTTAGAGACATCCCATAATCTAACCTTTCACTATCTTTGCACGCCGCCTCACAAAACAGGCGCGTTCAATTACCCGTTATGCTTACAGTTGATAGTCTTAAAGTAGAATTTAGTGGCCGAACCCTTTTCAGCGATGTGTCGTTTTCCGTGAATGAAAATGACAAGATTGCACTTATGGGAAAAAACGGCGCCGGGAAATCGACTTTATTGAAACTGTTGGCCGGAGCAAACAAACCGAGTAGTGGAACCATTTCTGCCCCGAAAGATTACGTTGTAGCCTATTTGCCGCAACATTTGCTCACCGAAGACAATGCCACCGTATTTGAAGAAACAAGCAAGGCTTTTTCGGGAATTTTTGCCATGCGCGACGAAATTGAGGCCTTGAACCAGGAATTGACCGTTCGCACCGATTACGATTCAGATGACTATTACAAAATCATCGAAAAAGTATCGGAATTGAGTGAGAAATACTATTCCATCGAAGAAATCAACTACGAAGCTGAGGTAGAAAAAGTATTGCAGGGAATGGGCTTTTTGCGTTCCGATTTCACCCGTCCGACTTCTGAATTTAGCGGTGGATGGCGAATGCGCATCGAATTGGCGAAAATCCTCTTGCAAAAACCCGATCTCATTTTGCTCGATGAGCCAACCAACCACATGGACATCGAATCCATTCAGTGGCTGGAAGATTTCCTCATCAATGGCGCCAATGCAGTGATCGTTATTTCGCATGACAGGGCTTTCATCGACGCTATCACGACTCGCACAATTGAGGTAACGATGGGTCGCATTTACGACTACCGCGCCAAGTATTCCGATTATTTGGAATTGCGTAAAGACCGTCGTCAGCAGCAGCAAAAACAATACGACGAACAACAAAAGTTCATTGCCG
>JBILJP010000552.1:0-2532 GCA_044377135.1 Fluviicola sp. | reverse complement strand
TGTTTAGCAACATTATTTTGGCCGATGAGATCAACCGTACGCCGCCAAAAACACAATCGGCCTTGCTGGAAGCCATGCAAGAACGACGTGTAACCGCTGCCGGACAAACCTATACATTGCCCCATCCGTTTTTCGTGTTGGCTACCCAAAACCCGATTGAGCAGGAGGGAACATATCCGCTTCCGGAAGCGCAACTTGACCGTTTTATGTTCAATATCTGGGTCGATTATCCGAGTTATTTGGAAGAATTGGCCATTGTACGTAGTACTACTTCCGATGTGCAAATCAAGTTGAACCAAATTGTAAGCGGTGAACAAATCGCCGAATACCAGGAATTGATTCGTCGCATTCCTGTGGCAGACAATGTATTGGAATACGCCGTGAAATTGGTCGGAAAAACACGTAAAGACAGTGATCTTGCACCGCAAATCACCAAAGATTTCATTTCGTGGGGAGCAGGTCCGCGTGCATCGCAATACTTGATAGTTGGTGCGAAATGTCACGCTGCTTTGCGTGGAAAATTCTCACCTGATATCGAAGATGTGAAAGCTGTTGCCGCACCTATTTTGCGTCACCGTATCGTGCGTAATTACCGAGCGGAAGCTGAAGGGTATACCACAGATAAGATCATTGAGAAGTTGTTGTAAGTACTTAGTTGACTATAAAATAGTTGAAAGGATTGGGGTTTCCCGATCCTTTTTTTTGTGAAAGAGAATTATAATTTCAACTGTTTTTTCAAATAAATCATTACTTTTCCTTTAAAATTAACGGTATGAAAATCGCGTTTCTATCATCACTATTCGTGCTGTTTTTTGGATTGTTTTCTTTCGGGCAAACCGACACTTTGGTTGCTAAAGACACCAATACCTATCGTATCGTTAAAACAGATGGAACTGATTTTATTGGGAAAATCCTGAGTCAGGATGCACGTGAAGTTTTGTTGCTTAATCAGGACAATAGACAGATTTACATTCCCCAATACATGATCAAGGAAATCATTCTACTCGAAAGAAAGGATTTTAATGGCAGAGGTGAATACATTGCTGATGATGCTTTTGCAACGCGTTATTTTCTTACAACCAATGGTTTACCTATTAAAAAAGGCGAACATTATGTGCAATGGAATTTATTCGGACCTGACTTTGAATTTGGAGTAGGAAAGAATCTGGGAATTGGATTGATGACTTCTTGGATCGGTATGCCCATTATTGCTACTGTGAAGAAAAGTTTCCGGATCAGTGAAAAATCGCAATTTGCGCTGGGTAGTTTAGTGGGAACGGGAACTTGGGCAGCTCCTGAATTTGGTGGACTTCTTCCGTATGGATCGCTCTCATTCGGTGATCGAAAACATAATGTTGCTTTTTCAGGTGGATATGGTGCTGTTTGGACAAATGGAGATAGTTATGGTCGTGCAGCTGCTGGAGTTGCGGCAATGTTCCGAATTTCAGAGAAAGTCAGTTTTGTATTCGATTCATTTATATTGTTTCCACGAGAAGGAACACTGGTAACGTCGCCTTACGGTTACACTTATTTTAAAGGAAGAAGAGATGGCTTTGCTCTAATAATTCCCGGAATCAGGTGGCATCAGGATGAGCGAAGTGCTTTTCAATTTGGTTTGACAGGTGTGGTGGCAGAAAGAGAATTGATTCCTTTTCCGATTCCGATGGTGCAATGGTTTAGACGATTGTGAGTTTATGCAGCCAAAATCTTTATTCAATATCCTTGTCACACGAATTCTTCCGAAGTCGACCGTGTATGTGAGGCTGATGAAAAATAGATTGGAAATAACTGATGTAGAAAGTGGAAAAACGCTTGTACGCGATGCTACAATTCCATTTTCCAATGATCGACTCTTGATTGCTGAGAATATTCCCGCCGAAAGATTTGGGAAAGAACTAATAGCAGAGTTGTTATTACACAATAAGAAGCTTTTTAATAGACCGATTCGAATGGTCTTACAGCCAGTTGATCCTGAAATCAAAGAGATAACAGCGGTTGAACGCATGATTTACCATGATTTTGCATTTCATTCTGGGGCAAGGTATATCTGGCTGTGTGATCACCAACGTCCTATGTCTGCCGAGGAAGTGTTCGATTTCATCAAGCAGGCCCAATCTTAAGTCATAAAAAATCAACACTAAATTTGCGAAGCCACTGGCATTCTGCAATGGTAGGTCCCGAAGGTGAAGAACACTGGGCATGGGCCGATTACAAAGATATTGAGGCACAACACAAATTTACCGGACTCGATGCCTTTTCCGACACCGAATGAAACATCAATACCTCCATGCCGCAATCGAAATGGAATGTCACGTTTACCGATAAAGGAGAAGAATTGACCTTAGTGGAATTTACGATCTCTTACGATGATTTGGAACAACTCGAAGCAATCATCATATGGGCTTTAAATAGTCTCTCCTTACGAAGTTAATTTCAGCACCGTATGTTGTATTTTTCTGAATTGAAAAAGTGTTCTGATTAGGATGAAAAAATGAATTTGTCTGTTGATCTCCATCCATTTTTTGAAATTCC
>JBILJP010000200.1:0-8977 GCA_044377135.1 Fluviicola sp. | reverse complement strand
CGTTTTCCGGTGTTTTTCCGGGAAAGGATGCGTGTGTATTTCTCAGCGGTGATGCCCCTATTGATGAGTTGTGGGCTGATTGTTAGTGCCGGTATCTGGGAAACCAAACAACACGATTACCTTCCGAAATCGAATGAAATTCATTGGTTCGCTCTTTTTGTGGAAACCTATGGAATAGTGCCGGTGGTGTTGATTCCGGCGGCATTGTTGTTCGTCGTGTTCTTGGGCATTCGCTTTATAATCAAGACGAACAAACGGAAAGCTTCCAATAAAACAAACAGTACCCGATGATACAGCTGATTCGCACATACTTGAAAGGCGACCTGGTAATCTGGGTGCTTACGCTGGTGCTGCTGGGATTTTCCCTCGTTAGTGTGTATAGTTTTGTGCCTATCTTGGTGAAAATGGATGGCGGTACACCGATCAAGTATTTGTTCAAGCATTTTATCTACATCCTCATTGCCATTTTCGCGATGTATTGGGTGCATCGGCGCGATCCGAAGTACCTTTCCAAATATTCCAAAATCATCTTCTACTTAGGAGTGTGTTTGCTGATTTTTACCCTCTTTTTCGGAACAAAAGTGAACGAGGCGGGGCGTTGGATCAGAATCCCGTTTGTGGGTTTGACCTTCCAGTCTTCCGACTTTGCCAAGCTGGCGCTGATCATTTACCTGGCGCGCTTACTCGCAAAGAAAAAAGAAGTATTAAAGTCCTGGAAAGAAGGGTTTTTACCCATATTGATACCGATCGTGATTATTTGCGGGCTGATTGTAAAAGACAACTTCTCAACCGCGGCCATCATGTTCATGATCTGTTTTGTCTTGCTCTTTCTGGGGCGTGTGCCTATTGGTAAAATGCTCACTACGGTGTTTGCCGGCGTCGGATTATTCGCACTGGTCGTAATGGTCCATCTTTCCTTACCCGATTTGAATATTTTACCGCGTTGGGAAACATGGGTCAATCGTTTTACAAACCAGTACAATAATTCTGCTGACATAGATGTGGCTGGAACCTTACAAGCCAGTAATTCCAAATTGGCTATTTACAACGGTGGCTTAACCGGGCAGGGAGTGGGCGATGGAAAGCTCAAGGAGTTTATTCCCGAAGCCTATGCCGACTTTTTCTTCGCCAGTTTTGTGGAAGAATTCGGCTTGTTTTCGGCTATTTTATTGGTGTTGGTCTACCTGATTATTTTGTACCGAATCATGCGCATTGCGCTCAAGTCCGACAATCTCTTTGAGACTTACCTATGTCTGGGAATTGGAATTTTGTTGCTCTCGCAGGCAGCAGTAAATATGATGGTGTGTACGGGGATTTTCCCGGTTACCGGACAAAACATGCCGTTTTTAGCCATGGGAGGATCGGCTATGATCATGGCGTGTGTAGGAATTGGTATTGTGCAGGCGGTTGCCATAAAGCAGGAGAAAGGCAAAGAAGGTGAAACCGAAAACGTATTTGAATAAGAAATTTAAACAGGCTTTATAGATGTTGAAAAAGATTATCATATCGGGTGGTGGAACGGGCGGACATATATTTCCCGCCTTGGCCATTGCCAATGAAATCAAGTCGCGCTACCCGCAGGCAGATATTTTGTTTGTAGGTGCCATCGGCAAAATGGAAATGGAACGTGTTCCGGCTGCCGGTTACAAAATTGTGGGCCTACCCATCGTTGGTTTGCAGCGTAAGTTGACCTTATCCAATTTTGCATTGCCGTTTAAGCTTTTGAATTCCTTGATGAAAGCCAAACGCATTCTCAAAGACTTTCAACCCGAAGTGGTGATTGGGGTGGGGGGCTATGCCAGCGGACCAACACTTAAAATGGCAACCCGTTTGGGAATTCCAACCGTGGTGCAAGAACAAAATTCCTTTCCGGGAAAAACCAATCGCTTGTTGTCGAAAAGCGTTTCGGCTATTTGTACAGCTTATGAAGGATTGGAAAGTGTGTTTCCTGCTTCTAAAATCAAGCTCACCGGAAATCCCGTTCGTCAGGAATTAAAAGAATTGACCCTTTCACGCGAAGAGGCATTTGCTTGTTTTCCGGCATTGGATCCGGCGAAAAAAACCGTGTTGGTGATTGGTGGTAGCCTTGGTGCGCGCACCTTGAATGAAAGTGTGTTGTTTGTGGCCGATCAGCTGGAAACCGAAAACGTTCAGGTCTTATGGCAATGTGGTAAATACTACTTCGAAGCCATGAAAACCGAGGTCGAAGGAAAGAAAAACATTCTGCTCACCGACTTCATTGCCCGCATGGATGCAGCGTACACACTGGCAGACGTAGTAGTCTCACGCGCAGGTGCGTTGTCTATTTCCGAACTATGTTTGGTGGGCAAGCCGACTATTTTGGTTCCGTCGCCCAACGTGTCAGAAGATCATCAAACCAAAAACGCCATGGCCTTGGTGAAAAACAATGCCGCCATTTTGGTGAAAGACGTGGTAGCGAAAGAAGAAGTAATGAAAGCGGCATTTGCCGTATTAAAAGATAGCGACCAATCCCAATCATTGGGCAGCGCCATAAAAGCAATGGCAAAGCCAAACGCATCTGCCGATATTGTAGATGTAATAGAAGGATTGGCATAGTACCGTGATTTATCGCGGTATAAATAAATAAAAACCAATGCATCTGCCGATATTGTGGATGTGATAGAAGGATTGGCATAGTACCGTGATTTATCGCGGTATAAATAAATAAAAACCAATGCATCTGCCGATATTGTGGATGTGATAGAAGGATTGGCGTAGTACCGCGATTTATCGCGGTATCAATCAATAAAATTGAAAGAAAAAAACAACATGAAACCGGAAACAACAAAGCGACTTTATTTTATCGGCATCGGAGGAATCGGAATGTCGGCACTGGCGCGTTATTTCCATGCCAAAGGATTTACGGTTGCCGGGTACGATAAAACACCTTCACCATTAACCGACGAATTGATTGCCGAAGGAATGGCGGTGCATTTCGAAGATTTGGGAAGTAACGTTCCTGCTGAATTTCAGCAAGTGGAAGGAACCTTGGTGGTCTACACACCGGCTATCCCGAAAGCAATGGGCGAATTGGTGTATTTTCAGCAACACCATGAAGTACTCAAACGTTCCGAAGTATTGGGCTTGATTACGCAATCGAGCAAAGGGTTGGGAGTTGCCGGAACGCATGGTAAAACCACCACCAGCACGCTTTTGGCGCATGTATTACACGAATCGCATGTAAAATGTTCGGCCTTTTTGGGAGGCATTTCCAGTAACTTTCACTCCAACGTGGTCATTGATGCCTCATCTGAATATGCTGTCATCGAAGCCGATGAGTTTGATCGATCTTTCCTGCGTTTATCGCCTTTCGCTAGTATCATTACGGCTATGGATCCCGATCACCTGGATATTTATGGTACTGAAGCCGAATTCCATGCCGGTTTTCAGGCCTATACCGACAAACATACCGCCGAAGGATTTGTGGTGCAGAAATGGAACCTCGATCTGAAACCTTCTGCTGCACGAACCATTACGTATGGCGTTAACGCTCCGAAAGCCGATTACAATGCGGTAAACCTGCGTTCGGTCGACGGTCATTTTTACTGCGATATCAAAGGTCCGGGAGTGGATTGGAAAGATGTGGAACTTGGCTTGCCGGGCATTCACAACTGCGAAAATGCGGTGGCCGTTTGTGCCATGTGCATTGAGCTGGGTGTTACCAAAGCAGAAATCATTCACGGTTTAAAATCGTTTATGGGCGTCAAGCGTCGTTTCGATTACCACATTCGCACCGAGAAATTGGTGTACATCGACGACTATGCGCATCATCCCACAGAAATTGCAGCCTTGGTAGATTCAGTGCGGATGCTGTATCCAACACGATTCATTACCGGAATTTTTCAACCGCATTTATTTTCCCGCACCCGCGATTTTATGCCCGGATTCATCGACCAACTTTCACGTTTGGATAAGGTGATTCTGATGCCTATTTATCCTGCCCGCGAAGAACCGATAGAAGGTGTAACTAGCGATGAAGTGATGAAAGCGCTCACAACCGACTGCCTGTTACTGAATCCTGAGGAAGTGATGGAGTGGAGTAAAACCGTGAAAGAAGGAATTATTCTTACCATTGGTGCCGGTGATATTGATCGTTTGGTTCCGCAATTAACGCACCAATTTAAACTCAATCTTAAATGAAAAATTGGGGACGTATCATCGGTTGGTCGCTGTTTGCGGTGTTGGTTATTACCTTATTGGTAGTGGCGCGTCGCGTGCAGGAACAATCGGTTGTAGGTAAACCCAATATCTCCATTCGCATCGACGACGAAAATGCGTTTCTCACCGAAAACGAATTGTTGGTACGCTTAAAGCGAAAAGGCCTGGTCTTCGACGGTCAGCGTATGGAAGAATTGAATACCGGAGCTATCGAAGCATTTATCCGTAAAATGCACGAAGTAGAATCGGTGGAAGTATTCAAACGCATGGCTGGCAATTGGGATATTCGTTTGAAAGTACGCAGACCTTTGGCGCGCATTTTTAATTCGAGCGGTGAAAGTTTTTACGTTGATTCGAAAGGTGCTACCATGGATCCTTCACCCAACTTCACGGCCCGTGTACTGATTTTCTCCGGAAACATTTCCGACAAAAGTGATACGTTAACGGTGGATGAAATTTTGAAAAACGATTCCCTGGTTCAATCACGGCAACTCGACGATATTTACCGTTTATCGAAATACATTTCCGAAAATAAATTCTTAAAAGCCCAGATTGCGCAGGTTCACCGCACGCTTGGTGGCGATTTTGTGCTGATACCGCAAGTTGGAAACCACAAAATCATCTTCGGATCTGCCTACACCAATGCGGAAGTAAAGGAGAAACTTGACAAACTGGTGATCTTTTACGAAGAAGGGCTTCCGTATGAAGGCTGGAGTAAATACGAAACAATCAACCTCAAATTCAAAAACCAGATCGTTTGTAAGAAACGCGTGGTGGAAGAAGAGGATGTTGTTCCTGCAGAATGATTTTTCCAGTAGACGCGCGATTTATCGGTAAATAATCACAATCCACACCCATTAACAATACTTCATAGTTGAATCAAAGTGGAGGTTATTTTTTATTGTTTATCATTCTGCAAAGCAGAATAATCTTTGCGTCCTCCGCGCCTTTGCGTTGGTATTATTTCACCGCAAAGGCGCAAAGTGCGCAAAGAGTTGCACTTGTGCAATACTAAAATTGCAGATTCACTGATTTTCTTATCTGAGGGCGAATAATACATATAACCCGATTTATCGCGCCTCTAAGAAATTCATACATCTTTCATTTCAACGTAACAGCACGATCATGTTACAGAATTAATTATTCCATTTCACGATTGTTGTTTTATTAACTGATCAAATTGTAACTTTCTGAAAAACAATAGGCTAAATCGATTTGTCATTTCTTAAAATCGAGGTGGTAGCCCCTCAAAATCTACTTGTTGGCTGATCTACATTTGTAGGAGAATCAACAAGTTATGAATTTACTACTCGCTACTACTACAAGAACATTATCCGTTCTCTCTTTTTTTGTTGGTCTGACTGCCAGTGTTTTTGGTCAGCAACAACTTGTTTTACAAGACCACCAAATCTATTACACCAACAATGCACTTATTTACGATAACGGTGGTGCTACCGGAAATATGTCGAATACAGCCTTTCAAGCAACTGTTCACGCTCCTTCGGGCTATATCCGTTTGCAATTCAGTTATTTCGACTTGCCAACCGGAAGTAATTTCCGCATTTTTTACGGGTTGGATACGTCTTTATTGGTTGGTGTGTATGATGGTACATTAAAACCGGTGGATCTAAAAGGAAAAGCATTTACCCTTGTTTATACTCCGGGAGCAAACAACGAAGTGAGAAGAGGTTTTGAAGGTGTGGTAACTGCCTATCTTGAAGATGCGCATGAAAAAGTGACCATGCCCGAGAGTGATTGTATCAATGCCATTCCGTTGTGCGGGAATTCTACCGTAAACACTTCTGCCAATCAATATGAGAACACAGGTCAGGTAAATGACGACAATGGTTCGTGTTATTCAGGTACCGGAAACGGTGGCTCGGTTTGGTATTCGTTTACACCACAAACTTCCGGAAATCTTGACTTCCTGATTTCGCCAACCGGTTCTACCGATTACGATTATGTGTTGTGGGATATCACCAATGGTTGCGCCAACAAAACACAAGTTTCATGTAATTTCTCTGCAACACAAGGTGCAACCGGGCTCACAAGCGGTGGTACAACCAATTCGCAAGATGCTTCCGGAACAACGACCAATCAGTTGGAAGCGGTCAACTCAACACATGTTTATGCGTTGTGCATCAACTATTACGGAGGAACCAATAATGGATTTAACTTAACGTTTCACAACCTGGCTTCAACCGTGAATATTGTAGATAATATTCCGCCAACAATTGTGAATGCCTACAGCCCGAATTGCGCTTCTGCTACTACGTTTACCATCAATTTCTCCGAATACATCGATTGCAATACCTTACAAGCTTCCGATTTCAGTATGCCGGGACATACCGTTGCGTTGACTACAACCAACTGTTCGGGTGGAAAAACCATCAGTGTAGTGGTTACGATTTCGCCGGCACTTACACCTGGCAATTATTCTCTTACGGTAAATAACATGACGGATCTTTGTGGCAATCCGCTCAATCAGGTATTCCCGATCAACACCTTGGCAAATCCTACTCCAAATGCCGGTCCCGACCAGGTAGCTTGTTCTACGCCTGGTTTATTTGGTACTACCAATTACGGTTCGGTTACGTTGACGGGTTCTGGTGGAACGTCCTATGCGTGGAGTACCGGACAAACTTCGGCTGCTATTTCGGTTTCGCCAAGCGCTACTACAACCTATACTTTAACGGCGATTACCGGAAGTTGTGCATTGACAGATCAGGTTACAGTAACCGTTTCTCCTTCGCCAACGCCAAATTTAGGGCCAGATCAAACCGTTTGTGCCGGTTTCCCGGTTACGTTGACAGCTTCGGGTGGCGTTTCGTATCAATGGCAATCAACGACTACAACATTCTTCGGTACTCCAACAGGTTGGACCAATATTGCGGGGGCAACTTCGGCTTCCTGCACCGCTTCTCCCGGAGCGACCATTTATTACCGTGTATTGGTAACCAATGCGGCAGGTTGTACGGGAAATGATTACATCAAAATTACGATTGGTTCGGGCACCTTCGGAATCACTGCTCCACCGTTTGTATGTCAGGGAAACGCAGTAACCTTGACCTTGCCGGCAAGTATGACGCAATATACCTGGAATGTTGCCGGAACACCAATCGGATCGGCGAATACGGCTTTGAATGTTACGCCGGCAACAACTACAACCTATACAGCTGTGAGTACTACGCCCGGTTGCACAGGAAGTGCGAATGTTACAGTTCCCGTTCATCCATTATCAACGCTTACAACAACTGCCAATCCTACAACTGCTTGTGCCGGCGTGCCTGTAAACTTGACCTCAAATGCTCCGGCCAATACCGATAACTCATCTACCGAAACGTTTGAAAGTGCCAATAGTTATACACTGGTGAACGGTGCTAATAACAAATGGTACAGAGGTACGGCTACGTTTGCGGCAGGAAGTTATGGTTTGTATATCGGAACAGCAGCAACAGACAATAACTATTCCATCGGTTCTGCGTTTTCACCGAAAGCGGCCACCAATTTTGCGTACAAAGATTATACGGTGACTAGTTTCTGTAGTCCAACTCTGGCGTTCAAATGGAAGTGTAACGGTCAATCGGCTCAGGCTGAATTGACGGTTTGGGCGGTTCCAACCAGTTTTACGCCGGTTGCCGGAACCCAAATCACCGCTAGCGCTACCAATATTTTATTAGGCGGACCCTATTTCGGTTCAACCGTTTACACGCCGGTTACGGTGAGTATGCTTCCGTTTGCAGGAACATCCGTGCGAATTGTTTACCAATGGCGCAATACCGGAGCGGCATTGATTTTGGGCCCCGTGGTTGCTAATCCGGCTGCCTCAATTGACGATATTGTTTTCACGGATGTAACAACATATAACTATAGCTGGACGTCAACACCAGCAGGTTATTCTGCCATTACCGCAAATTCAATTGCCAATCCTACGTCTGCAACTTCCTATTCGCTAACAGTAACACGTTGCGATGGTTGCCCGGTAACGTCGTCTATTTCGGTAACAAACTGTACGCCACTTCCTGTTGAATTAACAGGATTCGGAGGCTCGAACAAAGTCGCTTACAACGATTTACGTTGGTCGGTGGCTTCCGAAATCAACAACGATTATTTCACCCTAGAACGCAGTGTTGACGTGTCTGAATGGAAACAAGCGGCCATTGTGAATGGAGCTGGAACAACCACCGAGGAACAGTTTTATAGTTATTACGATTTTGAGTTTACAACTAATAAAATCAATTATTACCGCTTGAGTCAAACCGATTTGAATGGCGAGCCGCGGGTAATCAGTAATGTGGTGAGCATCGATAACTTGGTGAATGCGAAAACGGTAGTAAAACGTACGAATGTTCTCGGACAACTTGTTTCGGAACAACAAAAAGGTCTCATTATTCTTGTCTATGAAGATGGTTCCATAGAAAAACGCTACCTCGAATAGTCAGGTGCTTTTTACATGTTCAATTTGGTTGGAAATGTCTTTCAGTAATGGGAGGCATTTTTTTGTGGGTTTTGGTGACAGAACAAGTGAGTCTTCTTCTTGGTTAACAAAGTTTATTGCCCGTCCCATAGGGACGAAATAGTGTAGCTAAAATGTTTATTTTAAACATTTTTACCCCGTAGGGGTAAGACAAAATCGACCGATCATCTGAATGGTATTCCAAAAAAATAGTCGTATCTTCAATAGAAACCAAAATTGTTTATTTAACGTGAGTTCGGGATAAGAATTCAGTCAGATCGCTTAGAGATAGCTGGATTCAAGCGAAAAGAACGAGATGTATCGGGCATACATCGAGTGCTT
>JBILJP010000199.1:0-8984 GCA_044377135.1 Fluviicola sp. | reverse complement strand
TGACCGATAAGCAAGGAAACGAATTGGCGAAAGGCCATTTTCAACACGGTTCCATTGCTGTGCGTGTGCTGACCTTCGACGGTGAAGCAATCGATCAGGCCTTTTATACCAATCGCATTACCAGAGCAGTGAACCTGCGCGAACAGTTGCATTTGTTTCGTGAAGACAATTCGATTTGCCGGTTGGTGCATGGGGAAGGTGACGAATTGCCCGGATTGATCGTTGATTACTATGGTGGAGTAGCGGTGGTACAATGTCACAGTTTGGGAATGTTTCGTCAGTTGGATTTAATCGTTGAGGCGTTAAAAGCGGCTTTGGGCAAACAATTGATCGGCATTTATTCAAAATCGAAAGAAACCTTGCCGAATCGTCAACCGGTTGAAGATGGTTATTTATTCGGTGATGTTCCAACGCCGCATACAGCTCTTGAAAACGGTGTACAGTATCAGTTAGACTGGATTACCGGTCAGAAAACAGGCTTTTTTATTGACCAACGCGAGAATCGCTTTTTATTGGGGAAATACGCCAAAGGAAAACGCGTTTTAAATACCTTCTGTTATTCGGGCGGTTTCAGTCTTTCCGCTTTACAACAAGGAGCAACGGAAGTTCATTCCTTAGACAGTTCCAAAAAAGCCATTGAATTAACCGATGCCAATATTCAACTCAACGGTTTCGACGATAAACACACCTCTATCGTTGCAGATGCGATGGTGTATGTGCGCGAAACGGGCGAAGATTACGATATTATTATTTTGGATCCGCCGGCATTTGCTAAACACCGCGATAAACGTCACCAAGCCGTGCAAGGATACAAACGCCTGAATGCGATGGCGATGGCACATATTCGTCCGGGCGGTTTGTTGATGACGTATTCCTGTTCGCAGGTGGTAGACAAACAATTGTTTACCAATACCATTATTGCGGCTGCTATTGAAAGCGGAAGATCGGTGAAGATTTTGGAGCAATTGCACCAGCCTGCTGATCATCCGATTAATGCATTCCATCCGGAGGGCGAGTACCTGAAAGGACTTTTACTGCAAATCAACTAATGCTTGATATTCGCTATAGCAGTATTTTGCGGGTAGCCTTGCCAATGATGTTGAGTGGTTTCATTCAATCCATTATTTCTATTACCGACGCAGCTTTTTTGGGGCATTACAGCACGTTGGCTTACGATGCATCCGGAAGCGCCGGATTGTGGTACATTACGTTGTACATGGTTTTTATCGGTTTAAGTGACGGTGCGCAAATTGTCATGGCTCAGCGTATTGGCGAAAACAAACCTGCAGGAGTAGCGGGTGCTTTTCAATCGAATTTTGTTCTATTGTTAATAGCCGCAGTTTTGGTTACCGTGTTCGTGCAATTGTTTATGCCCGAGTTTCTGCATTACATGGTTGCGAACAAAGAACTGGCCAATGCCGAATTGTCCTTTTTGGAAATCAGAAGTTACTCGTTTTGGGCTGCCACAATTGGTTTAACGGTTCAAGCCACTTATTTGGCAACCGGAAAAACAACCTTGGTATTGTTTTCGGCACTGATCGTAGCCGTTTCCAATATCATTCTTGACTACTTCATGGTGTTTGGAATAGGTCCTTTTCCTGAGATGGGATTGGAAGGAGCAGCCTTGGCTTCAACGATAGCAGAAATACTGGGAATGTTGTTTTTACTAGGTTCGCTTTTATTGGGGAAACTAAAATACAGCTATCCATTTTGGAATGCGATTGTAGTAAGCGGATCTTACCTGAAACACAACCTCAAGGTAGGACTTCCATTGTTGTTTCAAGGATTGGTAGCACTTTCCGTTTGGACCGTTTTCTTCATTTGGATCGAACAAATGGGAACCGACGAACTCACCGTATCTCTTAATATTCGCTACTTGTATTTTCTGGCGTTTATACCTATTTGGGGATTTGCAGGAGCGACTAAAACCTACATTGCGCAATACATTGGTGCAAAAGATTACGCTTCGTTGCCCATTATTCAGCGGAGAATACAATTGCTGACCGTCGTTTTTTTGGTCATTACCTTTCACGGTGCATTACTTTATCCTGAAACCTTGATTCGATTGGTGAACAATCATCCGGATCATATTCGTGAAAGTGCCCGCATTTTGCGCATCATTAGCGGTTCCATAATAATTTATGGTTTGGGAAGCGTCTATTTTCAAACCATCAGTGGAAGTGGAAATACGCGTGTCACCTTTATTGTAGAATGCATCGCAACATGCTTCTACCTCACTGCGGCATATCTGTTGATCAAAGTTTTTGAAGCGCCATTGCACCTGGTATGGTTGGTTGAATATGTGTATTTCATCACAATGGGTGTAACATCACTCGGATATTTGAGATTGTTTAATTGGACAAAAGAACTAAAAGTAAAATGAGTCAACTGCGTGTAGTATTTATGGGAACGCCCGATTTTTCTGTTGGGATCATGGAGAAAATGCTCGAAGAAGGCATTCAATTGGTGGGTTGTGTAACCGTAGCTGATAAACCGGCGGGTAGAGGACAGCAGTTGCAGGAAAGTCCGGTAAAACGATTTGCTGTAGCTCACGCAATTCCGGTATTACAACCGTTGAAATTAAAAGACGAAGCCTTTTTGGACGAATTACGGGCTTTGCAAGCCGATGTCTTTGTGGTAGTTGCTTTTCGAATGTTGCCGTTGGAAGTATGGAAGATGCCGCGTTTTGGCACATTCAACCTGCATGCATCGTTATTGCCAGATTACCGCGGAGCAGCGCCTATCAATTGGGCAATTATTAATGGTGACAAACAAACAGGTGTTTCCACTTTCTTTATTGACGAAGCTATTGATACCGGAAATGTAATCGCTCAAACAGCTATGGAGATTGCATAAAATGAAACGGCAGGTTCCTTGCACGACCACATGATGGTTACCGGAGGAGAATTGGTTGTAAGCACTATCAGAGCCATTGAAACGGGAACTGTAAAACCGATTCCACAAACGCAGTTCAAAGATAGCCCAATGCGTCCTGCACCGAAATTGTTCCGTGAAAACACCCAAATCGATTGGACGAAGCCTGCACGCGAAATACATCAACTCATTTGCGGATTATCGCCTTATCCGGCCGCATGGACCCGATGGGTGAATGCAAAAGGAGAAATCAAACAGGTGAAATTGTTTCAAACCACGTTAGAAGATATTGATCGCGCTATCTCAAATGATCAGAATAATAAGAATAAGTTATCATCCGATAAACAAACCATACGCGTGCACTGTGCAGATGGCATTGTGGTGATCCATGAATTGCAACTGGAAGGAAAAAAACGGATGTCGGCCAAGGATTGGTTGGTTGGTAATAGTGTTTCCGATTGGGCAATTGCTGAATAAAAAAGGTCATTTGGGCTGAAAGGGTTCGTGCATGCGTCTTTCGGATACATTTTGTCAACTAAAGCGTTCGACGAAAAGCCATGTTTACCCGCTAAAACGCTGAAAAAGCGCCACCTTTATCAACAAACGCCTTTACTTATCAACAAAAATGGTGTTTTTTTCGTGAAACCCTTGACAGGCGTGCTTATTCGGCTAAATTTGTCACGTTAAATAATTGAAAACATTCAAAAAAAACCAAACTATGAACAAAGCAGAATTGATTGATGCTATTGCTGCAGACGCAGGGTTATCAAAAGCAGATGCGAAAAAAGCATTGGATGCATTCGTAAGTGCAACTACAAATGCGTTGAAAGGCGGAGACCGTTTATCTTTAGTAGGTTTCGGTTCATTCTCTGTTTCTAAGCGTGAAGCAAGAACTGGTCGTAACCCACAAACAGGTAAAGAAATCCAAATCGCAGCTAAAAAAGTTGTGAAATTTAAAGCTGGTGCTGAACTTGATGGTTCGGTTAACTAAGATTTCAATACAAAACTTAAAAAGTCTTTCGCTTCGGTGAGAGACTTTTTTTTGTGCTTTACTTTTTGAAGATCTCCTAACTTATGCTCCCATTAAAATCTACGTTTGAGCTGCTCTAACGTTTGCTCCCATCAAAAGCGATGCTTTTTCTTTCTTAACTAAAGTCAATGCATAGGGAAAATGCTTGTGGTAGTTTTGCAGTATAATTAAGTATTGTAGTATGAACACACAGGTTTTCAATCAATCAACTCAGATTTCTCAACGAAAAATCGCTTTGGTAGCTGGGGTTTTTTCACTTATTCTTGCGGCCGCAGCAATGGTAGCCGAGTTTTATGCACGTCAGCAACTAATCGTGCCACATAACGCCACAGCAACTGCTCAACGGGTTATTGTCGGACAAGCTTCTTTCAGAATTGGAGTTTTCGGTTTTGCTATTGCGCTGATCTGTGACTTGGTGATTTCTTGGGCCATGTACGTTTTTATGAAGCAGGCGAACAAACAACTTTCCTTACTCACAGCCTGGTTTCGTCTTGTTTATACGGTTGTTTTCGCACTGGCTGTAGTGGAGTTGGTAAACGGATTTCAAGTATTGACCGACGGGAATCTGACTGCTGTACTGCAACAAGATCAAGTCAATGCATTCGCTATGCAGCATTTTCAGGCATTTGATAATGCTTGGACCATCGGTTTTTTGTTTTTCGGAGTGCATTTAGTGCTATTGGGATATTTGGCGGTGAAGTCGGGGTTTGTGCCCAGGATAATCGGCGTGTTAGTGTTCATAGCAGGAGTAGCTTATTTTTCATGTAATCTCGCTAAATTGATAGTGCCCGATTATGAAACGTATGCGGTGGTTTTTACTTCTATTGTGGCAATTCCGTCTATTATTGGAGAGCTTTCGTTGGCGATTTGGTTGGTGGTGAAAGGAGGAAAGAGGATAGTGTGAGATGAGTTTTCCGCAGAACTCGCAGAATGGCGCAGATAGGTTTGAGTTGGGTTTGTCTCCCGCAGAACTCGCAGAATGATGCAGATTGGTTTAAGTGGATGAGTTTCCCGCAGAACTTGCAGAATGGCGCAGATTGGTTTAGGTTGGAATGGTTTCCCGCAGAACTCGCAGAATGGCGCAGATAGGTTTAGGTTGGAATGATTTCCTGCAAAGATTGGTGAACGAGTTGATTTAATCTTGTTTTTCCCGGATGATTCGTTTTCGAATGCGGCTTAATGATTCGGGAGTCATGCCAAGGTAACTGGCTATTTGATGTTGCGGAACGCGTTGCAATAATTCGGGTTGTGTTTTTAGCAGATTAAGGTAACGTTCTTCAGGCGAAGAGGTAATAAACGTAGAATACGCTTCTTGTGTTTTACCGAAATCTTCACTCATAAACGCTCGCGTAAAGGCTTCCAGCTTGGGAAATTGACTGTATAGTTCTTTTTCCGTATCCGGATTCCCGACAATGAGCGAGCAATCTTCAACGCAAACGCAATAATGATTGGACGGGATTTTCTGCACATAACTCGTATACGAAACCACTGCTTGTTGTTCCAGGAAAAATGCAGTGGTTTTTTCTTCTCCGTCGAGTAGCCGGTATTGACGCACGCAACCTTTCAATACAAAGTAACATTGGCTCGCCACTTCACCCTCGCGCACCAATAATTCACCTTTTTTGAAGGAAACAACTTTAATGTTTGCTGCAAGAAATTGTTTTTCTTCTTCGCTAAACATCGGAAGATCGTTAAGGTATTGGATGAATTCGTTTTCCATGGATGTGTTATTGCAGAACAGATAATTGTCAAATATAGCAGGAAATCACACGAATCTTCAAAACAGTCAGTATTCGTAATCAGCGCCAAATAATTTTTTGGTAATCAAACGCCATCCATTCCAATCGCAAGAATGATCATAGAATTTCGTGGTTTTATTGTTGAAATTCACGGAGTAAATATCTTCCGTTGTACAACCTCCATCGTTGAAATAATGCATCTCAATTTCAAAATTCCGAATCATTTCGACTTCTTTTTCTGAAAGCACTTTTGAGGTATTTCCCATTGAAAGTAAGTAGTTATTACTGCTACGCCCAATAGACATCGTTGATGTATCGTGATGAAAACAACCGTGTGATTCAAAAGCGATGGTGTAAAATTCGCCGGATGAAAGATTGTTTATCACAGTTTGGTGTTTCGTTATGGCATGATCAGGATAGTTGCGACAAATTGTTAGGGAGTAGTTCTTGGATGATGAGATAATAATTTCTTGTTGTTCTTTTTGACCGAAAATAGATTCATAATAGATTGTGTAATGGGCCATTCCCGGATTAGGAATTTTCAACACGGGATTCTCCAGGAAATTCCATTCCTCAAAAGGGGCATTGTTTTTCAAAACAGTTACTTTCTGAAAAAACAGTTGGTTTGAACTTCCTTTTCTGCAATCGTTGATTGTAATTTCAAGGGAAACTTTGTCCTTCTTTTGTTTACGGAAGCAGGAACAAGCAATAAAAAAGACGATCAATAAAGATACATACTGTATTTTCGGTAGTGAAATCATAACGGTCAACTTACACTTACTTAAACCGGTTTGAGACAGTTTTATTGTTTTTCAGAAAACCCGAAAGCAGAACAAAAATCATTATCAGACCTTTTACCCAGTAGGAGCAAGATGTTATCGTATATTTTATGTCCCATACCTGCGGCATGGATGTTCAGTATGCGTGTTACAATATTCCGTCCCTACGAGCAATGTCATTAAGTTAAGGGATAACCTCCGCCTTGAGTATGTTCCGATTGTGATAAATTAATTGAACTGTATGCTGAAATTCAACTTGTTTGACGATTCTTTTCTGATTTAGCCACAGATCATCCTAAGGCTGACACGGTTTCGCAGATTTTCACAGATGAAATCCATAGTTCAATTTGGGCTAAACGCCTATTGTATAGCCAATTATCTGTGAAAATCTGAGTCATCTGTGGCAAACTATAGCTGTTTTTCTTATTCTATTTTGAAAGATGGATGTTTTCGTGATCTAATCATTATTTCGTACTTAACTTAATGACATTGCTCTACGGGACTATAGAATGCTACTTCAGTTTCTCTATATTCTTGGAAATAATCTTCCTGTCGGAAGTTGTTTTTGGCATCAAAAGTCACCCACCTTTCAATCCGACTTCATTGACCTCTTCATCCACTTGTTTCCAGTTGGAATAGTTAAAACGATCCGGATCGATTTCTTGTTCCTGTTGTAAAAAACAACAAACTGGTGTGACAATGACTGTGCGCCTGTTGTAACCTAACGCTCCAAAATCTTCTAGTTGAAATTCAATCCGCTTTTCGGGATCGTTCAGGCTTCTGTGGGTTATAGTCTGCGTTTTAAACCTACTTCCGAAATAGAGAAAAGTACTTGTTTTATATCCGATAGCAGTTGCCACAAGAAGTGAAACGAACCAAATCACGAAACTTCGCTTATGTTTGGATTCAGTTGCAGTGAGGAATAGAATAAGAGGTAAACTGCTTGTGGTGGTAAAAATGAATACAGGGTAGAATATCTGATTGCTAAAAGCCATTTTGGTATACATAACCAATACCAGTAAAATGAGGCAAATACTCCAAATGGATATCCCAATAATTCTTAGAATTTTCAGCATCATTCTATTCATCCGTTTCGTGTAAGATAACCATTTGTTGTTAATGGTTGAAGTGAACCTCGAGTGCTTTAAATAACGGACGCGGATTCAGATGATAAAATCCCGCACTATTGATGCAATTGATTTCAACTATTTTCCACCCGGTGTCGGTGAAACCGATATCCATTACAAAAGCTTCTGCCACACAATAGATATCGATCATTTGTTTGGCAAACTGAATGCCATCTTTAGAGACGTTTTCTTCAAACGGCTGATCTCCATGAAATTTATAATAAACGCTGGCAACAATTGATTTTCCAACAATCCACAATCGGGCTTCCTTGATTAAGTGCTGTGGTCGGGATACTTGCACCAACGTTTCGGAATTCAATAATGGGGTAGTTGATTGTTGCATCGCATTTGAAACAAAATTATTCCATTTTAATTCGGTAAAGACTTTGCCTGTAAAGACTTTGGCATCGCGGTACGGTTTGATAAATTTCTCTTCGCCCGGATTCCAATTGATTGATTCACTCAATTCAATTACAGTTGTTTCATAATTGAGTAAATGGTTTTGGTAATAGGGAGCATGTTTCTCGAATTGATGATTCCCTCCGTAAAACGATCCCGGATTCCAATCGGAATGAGCAATTGCCAATCGTGCCAAACGAACCGAACCATAAACAAAAATGTCTTTCCGCTCTGACTTTAGCTCAATTTCTGTAGCAGTTGGCAGCAATTCGTAGGCTTCATATTCCAACCCCAATTCATCCAGTGCTTCGAATGTTTTGTAGTGATCCGGATCGGAATAAATGTTGGATTGTATGAGATAAAACATGCGGTTGTCGAGTATGATTTCAAGGCTAAAATAGCCATTTTAACAATAGCTAACGTCCGTTTTTCCGTCTTCCAAACGTGATCAACGCATCAATACCACCCATAATATAGGCGATACCCCAGCCAATGAAAATTGTGGAAGCTCCTACAGCAGTTTGGTTATGGAATTCACGAAGGTCTTCGCTAACTTTTAGAAAGATATTGGCAAAAGATGCCCAGGCATATAGCGCAGAGAAGACATAGATCCAACTGCGATTGAGCCTTTTATCCGCATACAACAAGCCTGCGCCGAACAGCACGAAATGAATTAGTAGCAGGAGTAACCAACTTTTGGAGTTGTTATGATAGGAGTCTAGTTGAATATCATCTAATATATCGTTGTCTTTCACTTTTTTAGAGCATTAAAAGCAACTAAAATAATCAATCATTCCGCAGGGTCCAAATGCATCATACGCATTTCTCCCATGGTGTTGAATCCTGATTTTAAGTAAAAATTGTAAGGGAAATGTTTGATAACGAGTTGTTTCATTGATGGTTGTTTTCAGTAAAACCAGTTGTGTTTCCGCATCCCTAACAATCACGAATGAGGAAGGGCAACACCATATTTTGCAGCCAAAAACTTTGCGATTAACGCTGTTGAATTGACATACAACAATTGTTCATGCTTTTT
>JBILJP010000198.1:0-8995 GCA_044377135.1 Fluviicola sp. | reverse complement strand
CAAAGAAGTTGCACAGGTGCAACTAACAGAATGTGATTCACACCATTTTTGGAACTGATAGATATACTTCGGTGTTGAAAGAACTGTCCAGTAAATCATACAAGGGTGTTAGGTGCGTATCAGCCTAATACTGATGTGCATTCGTGGGAAACCTTTTGAAACGATTATGTCAAAAGTTAAGAGCATCTATGGCAAACACCGCGGGTTCCGTTTTTCGCAACGCGGAATTTTCTAATTTTACAACCTATATAAATAAACGCATAAATTACAGCACAACATCATGGCGCAGAAGTACACAACACGTGAAGAAGATTACTCGAAATGGTATAATGAATTGGTTGCGCGAGCAGAATTAGCAGAAAATTCAGGTGTGCGTGGTTGCATGGTTATCAAACCTTACGGCTACGCAATCTGGGAGAAAATTCAAGCTCAATTGGACAAAATGTTCAAGGAAACCGGTCACCAAAACGCTTATTTCCCGCTGTTTGTGCCCAAAAGCATGTTTGAGGCTGAAGAGAAAAATGCCGAAGGTTTCGCCAAAGAATGTGCTGTGGTAACGCATTACCGCTTAAAAACAGATCCTGATAATCCGGCAAAATTGATCGTTGATCCGGAAGCTAAACTGGAAGAAGAACTCATCGTTCGTCCTACAAGTGAAGCTATTATTTGGAGTACCTATAAAAACTGGATTCAATCGTACCGCGATTTGCCGATTTTGATCAATCAATGGGCGAATGTGGTGCGTTGGGAGATGCGTACGCGTATTTTCTTGCGTACAGCCGAGTTCTTGTGGCAAGAAGGTCACACGGCGCATGCTACCAAACAAGAAGCGATAGCAGAGAGTGAATTGATGCTGGACGTCTACACAACGTTTGTAGAGCAGTTTATGGCCATGCCGGTGATTCGCGGTCGTAAAACCGAAAGCGAGCGTTTTGCCGGAGCAGATGATACGTATTGTATCGAAGCGATGATGCAGGACGGAAAAGCATTGCAGGCAGGAACATCTCACTTCCTCGGACAAAATTTCGCCAAAGCATTTGATGTGAAATTTGCCGATAAAGAAGGAAAATTGGATCACGTTTGGGCAACTTCCTGGGGCGTTTCCACGCGTTTGATGGGAGCGTTGATCATGACGCACTCTGATGATGAAGGATTGGTTCTACCTCCGGCATTAGCGCCTATTCAAGTGGTAATTGTACCGATTCACCGCACAGAAGAAGAATTGGAAGCAATTACCGAAGTGGTGAGTGCCATTCAATTGGATTTACGTGCGTTGGGTATATCAGTGAAATTCGACGATGACGATAACCGTCGTCCGGGATGGAAATTTGCCGAATACGAAGCAAAAGGTGTTCCTGTGCGTTTGGCTGTAGGTCCGCGCGATTTGGCCAACGGAGTAGTGGAAGTGGCACGTCGTGATACAAAAGAAAAATTTGCGATGAACATTGAAGGAATTGCCGGTGAAATCAAGCAATTACTCGATGCGATTCAAACCAACTTATTTGAAACTTCACTTGCACGCAGAACTGCCGGAATGCATACCGTAGATACGTACGAAGAATTCAAAACACAGTTAGAGGCAAAAGGAGGTTTTTACCTAGCTCATTGGGATGGTACTGCTGAAACCGAAGAGCAAGTGAAAAAAGAAACCCAGGCTACTATTCGTTGTATTCCATTGGATATTCCTTCTGAACCGGGTGTTTGTATGGTAACAGGTAAGCCTTCGGCCGGAAGAGTGGTTTTTGCGAAAGCATATTAGAAGAATAGACTGAATTGGATGTTTGATGCTTGATGTTTGATTGGAGTTCATCCAACATCAAAAATCCAACATCAAAAATCGAATAAAATAAAGGTTATGAGCGATACACTAAACCTGATTCAGGAATTGTTGCAGAAAAAAGCAGCGCTGAAGCAAGATATTTTTCAAGACACGAAACGTCAGTTCGAACGATTTAAGCAACACTTGCTCGAAGAGATAGGTTCTTTGCGTCATGCTATTGTAGATGATCGTGTGCGCTTGCATGTAGAGCACAAAGGCGAGTTTCAGGTGCAGGTTTATATCGGAAGCGATGTGCTGATTTTTCAGATGCACACCAATGTGTTTCGTTTGCCCGAAGAACATGCTTTGTGGAAATCAGATTACCTGAAAGAAGACAAGGAAAGAGGGTATTTTGGCATTATCAATATCTACAACTTTTTGGCAGAATCGTATTTGAAAACGCGTCTCAATGATGTAGGTTATCTCATTGGTCGGATTTTTATCAATAAGGATGAAAATTACATGGTGGAAGGGAAAGGTCAACTCGGATTTTTGTTCCGTGATTTAACCGATACGCAACTCAATGATTCGATTATTAAGCACATCATTCATGTTGCATTTGTTTATGCCTTGGAATTCGATTTATTGACTCCGCCATACGATATTGTATCCAAAGCAACTGTAAATCAGATGTTGGAGCAGAATTCGAGAGATCAAATGTCAACCGGTAAGCGTTTGGGTTTCAAATTCGAGGCAGAAGACAAGGAGATATTTTAGAAAAAAATGAGCGCAATTACTTGCATCTAGAAAAAATCCAAGTATATTTGCACTCCGAAATTCAAAAACGGCCCATTCGTCTAGTGGTTAGGACGCCAGGTTTTCATCCTGGAAACAGGAGTTCGATTCTCCTATGGGCTGCCAAGTTTTTTGGCCCATTCGTCTAGTGGTTAGGACGCCAGGTTTTCATCCTGGAAACAGGAGTTCGATTCTCCTATGGGCTGCAAATTTTGATAGATTAAAAAATTAACTAAGTAGAAAATGGCAAATCATAAGTCAGCACAAAAGCGAATCCGTTCCAACGATGTTAAACGTTTGCGTAACAAGTATCAGCATAAAACTACACGTAATGCTGTACGTAAATTACGTTCGTTAAAAGACAAAAAAGAAGCAGAAACATTATTGCCTTCTGTAGCTTCAATGTTGGATAAATTGGCGAAACGCAATGTGATTCACAAAAACAAAGCTGCGAACCTTAAATCAGGTTTGACTGTTTTTGTCAATAAACTGTAATCAGATTTAATCGTATTTAAAGGGTCTTATTCGTCGGTTGACGGATGAGACCCTTTTGCTATTTTTGCAGGTTATATGTTGCTCAGGCTTTTCATGTGCGGATGTGTGGTGGTTTGCTTTGCTTTCTCAAGCGCAGCTCAATTTCCGTATTACCAGTATTTCCAAGATACACTTCGTCCGGGATACCGCATTTCAGGAGCGTTTGACAGCATTGATGTGAAATTGGGAAGCTACCAATCTACGCAACCCACTCTTTGGCGACCTTCGCAGGAAGTGTTTGACCTGAGCCGGATGTACACTGCTGTTCCCACTCAATTGTTGCCATTGCGTTTTAGTTCCATTCCACATGTGGGACTGCAATATTCGTTTGGTTCCAATGCTTCGCAACAAGGCGGACTTTCCTACACGCAAGCACTTACACCCAATCAATTCATCCAACTCGATTACAAACGGCAAAACAGTAACGGAGCCATTCGTAATGCAACGTTTGAATACAACCATTTCGAATTGGCGCATTTGGTGCGTTTGAGCCGTTATGCCTCACAGGTGCGTTTGCTTTTTGATGGCGTAAATAAAGGTACTGGTGGCGGTATTTTCAACGATAGTATCGACGATTCACAGCCTATTGAATTCTTTGCGGTGGAAAAATCAGTCGCCAGTATTCGTACTCGCAATTTTGTGTTTGATTGGCAAAACTACTTTTCGTTCACCAAAGATAGTTTGATCAAAACAGGACTTTACCTCGCTCCGCATTATGAAATCCGAAACCGCCGGTATACTGAAGAAGGCGATATTGTAGCCATTTACGGCACAGCGAATATCAATCCTGACGAAACAAATGATTACTGGGAACGCACCGAAATAGGAGGTACGGCCGGATATTTCTTTCATACCCGTGCTTTTTCAATTAACGGCGGTTTGAAAACCAAGTACTGGGATTTTGATAACCTTTCGGTGAAAAGTGATACCATCGAAGCCGGTTTGGTAAGTGATGTAGTGGTGCAATTGCGCAGTAGTTTGCAGCTTACAGCCAACGGATCGTATACTTTTGTAGGTGCTGCCGGCGAAAAAACACTCAACGCCAATCTGTATTTTAAACCCAATTTTGCCGATTTTAACGTGCGTTTTCTCTTTAATGAGTTGTTTCCGACCAATGATCAACGCGCTTATTTTTCAAATACACTCAACTATAGCTGGCAATCCAAAACATTGGTCACCACTACTGGATTAGAAGCTACGGTGAAATCGAAGATCAACAAATTGCCAC
This sequence comes from Fluviicola sp., assembly GCA_044377135.1. Classification (GTDB taxonomy): domain Bacteria; phylum Bacteroidota; class Bacteroidia; order Flavobacteriales_D; family Crocinitomicaceae; genus Fluviicola. The sequence continues at coordinate 4,679 of JBILJP010000198.1, read as the reverse complement.
TCAAAGCAGGATTTTCCTTTAAAAACATACAAAACGCGCCGTTTTTCTCGGGAACCGGTTGGCGACAAGATACTTTAACCAATCTTTCCTTTTTGTCGGCTGATCTGCGTGCCGATCTTTCGTGGTGGAAATTGTTCCTTCAACCTACAGTGCGCGTTCAGCAAAGCAATTTCAGTTATGTTCCTACTTTTCAGGCATTCGCACGATTTGGTTTCGACGGTTTTCTCTTCAAAGCAAAAAAATTACGTGCTACTATCGGTGTAGATCTTGGTTACACAACTGCATTCAATTTACTCGATTACGCGCCACAAGTAGATGCTTACGTCTTACCAAGTGGAACTTCGCTGGTGACGCAATACACCGCTATGCCGAAGTTACATGCCTTCACGCAGTTTGAATTGGGCTTTTTCCGCTGGTACATTCGCGTAGAAAACATTGAGCAAGCGTTGATCAAAACCACCAATCAGGAAACGCTCGGATATCCGGTTGTGCCGTTGCAATTGCGCATTGGGTTGTCGTGGGACCTGTTTAACTGATTCTTAATTAATGTTTGATTTTGAATGCTTGATTTTTGATTAGGTTTTCCTACTTACTAAAGCTTTTACCTTCTGGCGATACTCTGTTTTTGTTTACGAGGATTTTCATACTCAGGGAAATCCAATTCAACATCAAAAATCCAACATTAAAAATCTTGAGGAATTCCCCGTTTCCGAATCAATTTAAACGACCAATAAATCAAGTTCAGCAATAATCCCATAAAAAAGGTAACGCCCCACGTACGTGGATGATCAAACGGATGAATGAACCGATCGCCGACATCGCCCAGTAGCGTTCCTGGTTTTGAGAGAATATCCCAGCTATTCCAGCGCAAATAACGGCCAAGGTAGATGCCGAAAGCGCTCAGAAACAAAAAACCACTGATCAATAGGTTGAGTCGCGGTTTCCGGATGAAGGGGCGAAGCATTTTTTCCATATCCCATAAACTCAGAAAACCGAAGAGCAAACCTGTCCAGGCGTAAGCCAGAATCAAGACCAGATCAAACCAAATGGGAATGGTTGTGTGATCGTGCAAGTGAAACAAATCGGTAAAGATGTAAGGAGCATTCGGGAAAAACAGCAACCAAGCTCCTACTAAGAGTAAAATCATTCCCTTGCGCTGTTGCAATGCCGGATTGATGATCATTAAACTTGAAAGCGCCCATGGAATAAAAGCCAGAAACAAGTTCCAATTAAGAAACAGAAATGCGCGCGAATCGGTAACGTAAATTCTGAATAAGGAAAGTCCGAAACAACAAAGTGTCATAACAAACAATAATACACTTTCTTGTAAACGATTGTGTTCTTTAAGCTGGGCAAGCATAAGCGATGATTTTAGGTAGAAAAATGAGCAGTCCGACAGTCAATGCGGTAAAAGCGCCAATCAACACGGCTGCAGCGGCTAAATCTTTTATTTTTTTAATCGAATCGTGGCGTTCCGGAGAAACGAAGTCGGCCAGGCTTTCAACGGCTGAGTTGACAATCTCCAATGCAATTACTAATCCGATAGAGAAAACAATGGCAATCCATTCGTAGGTTGAGATGTGACAAACAAAACCTAAAACAATGGCCACAATCGCAGCCGCTATGTGAATCCATGAATTGTGTTCCTCGCGCACCAAAACGCGCAATCCGTTAAATGCATAGATAAAACTGCCGAATCGTTTGGAAGCAGAAAACGGTTGTCGCTCTTTTTTCATAGGCTCAATTGAGGTTGCTAAATGCAACGACAAGTATAACGATAGACAGGAAAAAGAAGTGTGCTGTTAAGATGAATTAACAAATTCAGTTTACCCGAAAAAAAACAAGTGGAATGCTCAAAATCAAGACAAGACATTATCTTTACCCCCAAATAAAAAAACAGCATGGGATTATTGGACAATAAAGTGGTGTTGATTACCGGAGCTTCGCGCGGAATTGGGAAATCAATTGCCGAGGAATGTGTGAAACAAGGTGCAACAGTTGCGTTTACCTACCTTTCTTCTGAAGAAAAAGCGATAGCGTTGGAGGCAGAATTGACAGCTAACGGTGGTGTAGCCAAAGGGTTTAAATCGGATGCAGGAAATTTTGATCAGGCGCAACAATTGGTTGACGATGTAGTTGCTGCTTTCGGTACCATCGATGTGTTGGTAAACAACGCCGGAATCACCCGCGATACCTTGTTGATGCGTATGACCGAACAACAGTGGGATGACGTGATCAATACCAACTTGAAATCGGCATTTAACTTGACAAAAGCCGTGCAACGACCAATGTTGAAAGCACGTTCGGGTTCCATTATCAATATGTCGTCGGTAGTTGGTGTGAGCGGAAACGCAGGTCAATCCAATTACGCAGCGTCAAAAGCAGGTTTGATCGGTTTCACGAAATCGGTTGCGCAAGAGTTGGGTTCTCGTAACATTCGTTGCAACGCCATCGCTCCTGGATTCATCGAAACAGAAATGACAGGTGCACTCGATCAAAAAGTAGTAGAAGAATGGCGTAACTCAATTCCGTTGAAACGCGGAGGTTCGCCAAAAGACGTAGCAGATGCTACTGTTTTCCTGGCTTCGGATATGTCGGCTTACATTACAGGACAAACCTTGCACGTGTGCGGAGGAATGTTGATGTAATCGTTCAACTGGATAAAATTCAAAAGCGTATCGTGATCGGTACGCTTTTTTTGTAATCTCCCAAACCTGATCTGTCAAGTTGCCAGGTCAATCTGACGGTTTCCAAAACCCATCTTTCACCGCGAAAAATCAGTCTGACGCGTTCCAAGACTCATCTAACGAGTTCCCAAACCCATCTTTCACCGCAAAAAACCGGTCTGACGAGTTCCAAGACTCATCTAACAAGTTCCAAAACCCATCTTTCACCGCGAAAAATCCATCTAACGTATTCTCAAGTCGATTTGCCAATTCTCTTTACTTAAAAGTCAATCTTCCACGTTGAGTTATTTTTAACGCTCTGGTAAATTCCGATTAAAATTCTGATTTCGATTTCATGTTATTCGTGAAATTTACTATTCTTACACTAGTTTAAACCGCTATTTAACACTGAATAAGTATGTCAAACGAAATTAAATTACCTGCAAGAGGTTATTATGTAAAGGGGGATAAAAGTCCCGAAGTGATCAAGATTCAAACAGCACTTAAAAGCAATGGTTGTTGGACAGATGCCGCATTCAGCGAGAATTTCGGACCAACTACCGATTCGATGGTGCGAAAATTCCAAACGGAAAAAGGGCTTAAAGTGGATGGAAAAGTTGGGAAAGATACCTTGAAATTGTTAGGACTTCAACCCGTTACTGCGAGTCAGCCAACTACCGGAGAAGTGTCTGCAACCGAGCCTGAAGCTGTTCCAACTGCTCCAGTTGACGGAAGAGCGCCATGGATGAAAATCGTGTTGGATGAAGCTAAAAATTACGGTGGACACGATGAATCAAAAAATCCGTTGAATGCACGCATCAAGAATGCGTATTTCACCATTAAAAATGAGGCTGTAACACCAAATACGGATCCGACCAAAACATCATGGTGTGCGGCATTTGCCAGTTGGGTTTTGCAGAAAGCCGGTTATGCGAATCCGAGTTCGTGCCGGGCGCGTGAATTTGATCCTGCTTACGATTGGAATGGTGGCCAAGAGGGTGACCGCAAATCAGGAATGCGAAAAATTCAAACACCTGTTTACGGTTGCATCGTTGTCTGGAAAAGCGACGGAGGCGGGCATGTTGGTTTTTATTACGGCAAAACATCCGATAATAAAATTGTGGTTCTCGGAGGCAATCAGGGAAATAGCTTAAAATTCTCTAACCGATCTCCCAACGGCGATTACAGTCAAACCGTAGTCGGCTATTTTTTACCGGAAGATTACACCGATAATCCGAAGGATGTCTTTACAGCTACTGACTTGAACCTCGATGCCGTAAAATTGAATAAAAGTTCGCTGCTCAATAAAAATGCTGAGACAGATAATTCGAAGACCTGATATGGAATATAGAAATTGAAATGGATGAAACACTCAATGTATTACGATGCTTTGAGTGTTTTTTTTTGATTAAAAGGCTGATTTTTACTCAGAAAAAAGCCATTTACACTACTTGGTCTAAAAAGTATGACGCGTTGAATAAATGAGCATGTTTAAGGGGTTTTGAGGGATTTTAGAACTTCTTTGGTTACCAAAATGATCATTTGGTCTAAGCTAAATCTCATTCAACAAGTTAGGTATATTGTTTCCTCAGAAGGAAGTTAGGTATATTGTTTACTCAGAAGGAAGTTAGGTATATTGTTTACTCAGAAAGTAGTTAGGTATATTGTTTCCTCAGAAGGGAGTTAGGTATATTGTTTACTCGGAAAGTAGTTAGGTATATTGTTTCCTCAGAAGGGAGTTAGGTATATTGTTTACTCCAATTGATTAGGATTCACTAAAACGAGTTGATCGCCGAACTTATTTCTTGATTTTATCTAAGATCGGTTATTTGATCCTATTTGAATATCATCTAACAAGTTAGGTATATTATTTACTCAAAAGGTAGTTAGGTATATTGTTTACTCCAATTGATTAGGATTCACTAAAACGAGTTGATCGCCGAACTTATTTCATGGTTTTATCTAAGATCGGTTGTTTCCCAAATCATTTCTTGCTTTTACTCAAGATCGGCA
>JBILJP010000551.1:0-2555 GCA_044377135.1 Fluviicola sp. | reverse complement strand
AGCCACATCGGAATGGGCAACAGCATCAACGTCAGATAACAAGCAAGGTAGGAGGTAATCAAAATGGTTGCTTTCCAATATAAATGGGCGTTACCGGAAGAATCCAGTTTGTTATCGCTGAAATACTGTTCAACTGACTTGCGAAGGGTTGCAAAAAAATCGCTGTTCGGACGAGAAAAATGTATTGTTGCCACGGGCTTTATTTTAATCACAAAGTTAGGGAATAGAAACGAAAATAGGCTGATAGAGGTTCTTTCTTAATTTAATTTCTTTCTTTATCTTTGCTCCATCTATCGGATGATTTCTCTCCGACAACCGTGAACGAGGAAAGGATGGTTGCTCTCCGCGACGAGCAAAAAGATTCAAAAAAACGTTTTTAATTATGGAAACAATGGAAAAATTGTCGTCGCAGGAATTGGTGCAACTAGAGGATCGTTTTGGAGCGCACAACTATCATCCGCTGCCAGTAGTGCTTTCACGCGGAAAAGGAGTTCATGTTTGGGATGTGGAAGGAAAACAATATTTTGACTTTTTGTCAGCTTATTCAGCTGTCAATCAAGGTCATTGCCACCCCAAAATTGTGGATGCGTTGATCGAACAAGCACAAACGCTTACCTTGACTTCGCGCGCTTTTTACAACGATTCATTGGGTGTTTACGAACAATTTATCACCCAATACTTCGGTTTTGATAAAGTCCTTCCTATGAATACGGGAGCTGAAGCGGTTGAAACTGCCATTAAACTGGCGCGCAAGTGGGGATATGAAAAACGCGGTATTGCCGAAAATCAAGCGCAAATCATTGTGTGCGAAGGCAACTTCCACGGAAGAACCACTACCATCATTTCGTTTTCAAACGATCCGGATGCGAACAAAAATTTCGGACCGTTTACTCCCGGATTTATTCGTATTCCTTACAATGACACAAAAGCATTGGAAGAAGCGTTGAAACAACCGAATGTTGTTGGGTTTTTGGTTGAGCCTATTCAAGGTGAAGCCGGAGTTTATGTTCCGGATGCAGGTTATTTGTCAACATCAAAAGCATTGTGTGAGCAAGCAAAAGTATTGTTCATCGCCGATGAGGTACAGACTGGTATTGCACGAACAGGTAAGTTATTGGCGGTAGATCATGAAAATGTGAAACCGGATATCTTGATTCTCGGAAAAGCGGTTTCAGGTGGTGTGTATCCTGTTTCTGCCGTTTTGGCCAGCGATGATATCATGATGGTGATCAAACCCGGACAACACGGATCTACTTTCGGTGGAAATCCGTTAGCTGCGAAAGTGGCTGTTGCTGCCTTGGAAGTTGTACGCGACGAAGAGTTGGCCGACAACGCAGAACGCTTGGGAGCAATTTTCCGCGCTGAAATGAATCGGATCATCGAATCAACCGATTTGGTAGTGAGTGTGCGTGGAAAAGGATTGTTGAATGCAATTATTATCAATGATACGCCTGAGAGCAAAACAGCCTGGAATCTTTGCGTACAGATGAAAGATAACGGTTTGTTGGCAAAACCTACACACGGTAATATCATTCGTTTTGCGCCGCCATTGGTCATGACCGAAGAGCAATTAATGGAATGTGTAGCGATTATCGAAAAAACGATTCGTGAATACACTGTTTAATCGAACAAAAAAGCACTTTCATGTAACCAATTGATCTACTTGTCGTAACATCCCCGACAACGATAAAATTGACACTATGAAAAAAAGTTTATTAATTGCTACGGCTGTTTTTACCGGTTCGCTTGCGTTCGGTCAGGAGCTGACATCAAAAAAAGGGTTTCCTATTTTACCTGAAACCGGAGATTATTCCATTGGTATTGATGCTACTCCGTTTTTAGAGTATTTCGGAAAAATCTTCTCGAATGGTGGGTCAAATGCACCTACGTGGAATTTCCTTAATTCAACGCAAACCATCGTAGGTAAAAAAATGATCGATGAGAAAACGGCATATCGCGGTATTGTGCGCATCGGATTCAGTTCTACGAAACAAAAAGCAATGATTTCGGATGCAACTGTAACAACTCCTCCAACATTCCCTGAATTGCCTAAAATGGTAGAAGACAAACAAACGGTGAATTCAAATTTCATTGGTTTGGGTGCCGGATTGGAAAAACGTCGTGGTAACGGACGTTTGCAAGGAATTTATGGTGCAGATTTGTTGATTTGGTCGCAAGGCGGAAAATCGAAATACGAATACGGAAATGCGCTTTCTGCTTCAGGTACAGTAGTAGTAGCAAACTTTGCAACAACAACTGATTTCGGTAGTAATAATTTGACTACTGATACTTACGGTAATGGTGCACGTATGACGGAAGCAAAATCAGGACGTAGTTTTGGTGTTGGTGTTCGTGCATTTGTAGGTTGTGAGTTTTTCATCGCTCCTAAAATTTCATTGGGTGCCGAATTCGGCTGGGGACTTGGTTTTCAATCAGTAGGTTCTTCTGTTACAACAACCGAATCGGTAGGTGGTGCAGGTCCTTCTGTTGGTGTTCAGGAAATCGAATCAGGAAAATCATCTTCACTTATTTTAGATGTTGATCGCAATGCATTT
>JBILJP010000549.1:0-2571 GCA_044377135.1 Fluviicola sp. | reverse complement strand
TTCAAACGTTTCAATATTATTTTTACTCCATCCTTTTTGTACGATTAGTCGGTTTTTGGTGTCATATTCCAATTGAATTTGTAAACTAATTTCTCCATTTATTTCAAAAGATATAGCTTCGTTTAGTTTTTGATTTTCATCAAATTGATACAGTATATCATTGGTTAGATAGAAACCTGATTGGTCTTCATTATCATAGTTGCATTTACGAATTTTATAAACAGGAGTTTTACTTGTATTTACGATATCAAGGTTTGTTGTAACAATGTCCTGATTGTTTAAACTTATTTTGAAAATTTCATAGAACAGTAGTAGATTTGATTTCCTCATATTTTATCTATTTAGCTGAAAGAAAATCAATTGCTTTTTGTAGCTTGATTTCTGGGTTATTTTCCATGATTATTTTTTTGTCTTTAACCATTCTTTTTAGAGATTCCAATTTTAGTCATCCATACCCATTATTTATAGTGTTTGACCATATCTTGTACTCTTTTTGTAATTTCCTCTCTAAGCCATTTGGGTTCTATTACTTCAATTGTATTATTGTATTTAAACACTTCCATTATGAACTCATTAGTTGGATGCACAAATAATTCAAACAAGCAAACTTTTTCATTTTCACTCAGTACTTTTTGAGAAGGATGAATGGGTAATGACTTTAAATATTGTGCCTGATAAGGCGAACATGCAATGATTACTTTTTCTGCTTTTTCATAAGTTTCAATTCCGATAGCGTGATGGTAATACTGTGTTAAATCAATATCTAAGGGTTTTCCTTTTTGTTGCGTAATTTCTAAATTGGAAATGCGGTCTAAACCAAAATTACGGATTTCTTTCTTTTCCACATCCCAACCCACTAAATACCAACGGTGTTGGGCTTCTTTAATTAAGATAGGTTGTAAGGTTCTAAAAGTTGGTTCGTCTTTCCAGTAGCTTTGATGTTGAAATGTAAGTAACCAATTGTTCTCAATTGCATACAAAATCCCATGAAGGTGTTCGGTTCCCTTGTCTGCTTTGCGTTCCAAAACAATTTTTTTTCCTATGTGATTGGAAATGTTAATAGCCGATAAGGTTTCAAAAGACTCGAAAATACGATCATAATCTTTATCTTCTTCCACATCAATCACTTCATATTTGGCTTCTTTTTTATTGAACTTAATTTCAACTCCGTAGATGGTATAAATATCCTTCAAATCGCGCTGAAAAGTTCTTTGAGAAATATCATAATTTTCATCTGTATATTCTTGTTGTTCGATTAAATAACTATGAATTTCTTCAAAAGAAGAAGGACGTTTTTTCAATCGTTTGATAATTAATAAATGACGTTGAATGTATTCGCGTTTTGCCATGGTTGATGAAATTTAATCAAAGATAGTTACTTATAACGACAAAGCGTGTCGTTATAAGTAATTTTTAATATCCTATTTTAGAGGTTAAGTTAGATGCATTCCATTTTTCTTGATTACAGAAATTTATGATTTGTTGGAAAGCAGGAGTACTTCCTTTTATAATTTCTTCCATAACTACTTTTCGTACCACATTATCCATTTCGCCACCCGAAAATGGAAAAGTTATAGCTAACTCTTTGGATTGCTCCGTTGTAAGTTTAGGTAATTTTAGTTTCCAAATAGCCGCTGCGTTATCTAAACTTGGTTTAGCATATTTTACTTTAAATAAAAAGCGACGTTCAAAAGCATCGTCCAAATTAGCCACTAAGTTAGAAGTAGCAAAAAGAATTCCTTTGAAGTTTTCTAATTCTTCTAACAGTATATTCTGTATGGCATTATCGGTTTCTGAAGTATTGGAGTGACTGCCAACTTTTCGCTTTCCAATTATAGCATCAGCTTCGTTGAAAAGTAAAATGGGACAACGCTTTTCTTTCTCTTTTGCTTCTTGATAATCGGTAAATATTTTTTTTACCAATTTTTGACTTTCGCCATACCACATGGATTTGGTTTCTGAAATTTCTACTTTAAAAACTGCTCGTTTGTGTTTTCTTGCTAATTCATAAACAGTTGCTGTCTTTCCTGTCCCAGGTTCTCCATACAATAAGCAAGTAATACCTTCGGGTAAATTATTGGCTATTAAATTCGTTTTCAATTTTTGAAATGCTTTTTCAGTTAAAACCTCGTCAATTCTTGAAATAGCTTCTAATTCACTGGAATTATAAATAAGTTTGTTTTTCTTGATTTGTTCAGGATAAAGCAGCTTTTTATTTTTAACATCCTCTTTGAACTCAATATGTATTCCCTCCCACTCGGCTAGCATGTTTAATGCTGTTGGAGTTAAACGAATATAATGACGATTCGAAAAAGCAGCATTGTCTTTCTCTACCAATTTCAATTTATTTAATCGTGTTTTCCCAAGTAAAAAACCCTGAACGTACTCAAAAGTATCGCGTTTTCTAAAGGTACAATCATCAACTGTAGATTGCAAAGCCGTATTGAAATCGTTATTACAGCTAGAAATAGCGTCTAATATGGTATCAAAAAAAACAAACTGATCTATTTTACTTAGATTTTTCTTAGCCTAAGCCACCAATTTAAAATCCTCATATTTGGTTCTAATATA
>JBILJP010000548.1:0-2574 GCA_044377135.1 Fluviicola sp. | reverse complement strand
CCAATAACCTGCTTCTTGTTCACTGGCAAATAAGCGCCTGATGGCAAGCGGATATTGAAATGTTGTGTTGAATTGTTTTCCGAGCTCCTGATAAAAAGCATCGGCAACCGGCATAAACTCTTCTGCGCGCCAACTCAAGGTCATGCGCCGAAACACCATCGGATTGATGATTCCTCCGGCTACTTTAGTCGACTGATTGACTCCTTTGTCGACGATCTTAAAATCGATTCCTTTTGCTAAAAAACGGTGCGCCAAACACGTGCCGGCAACCCCACTTCCGATAATAAGCACTTTCATAGCTGCAAAGAACGGGAAGATTTTGGGAAGAGCGAGCACTGCTCGTGATAAAAACAAGCGTTAGCTTGATTAGGTCAGCCACCCCTCTCGATCTCCCCTCAAGGGGAGAAGATGATTCACTTCTTTAATTTCAATCCCCTTAACCTTAATTAACCTCCTTTAACCTGATCCTAACCAAACTGCCCTCCAAAACCCGTTATCCTTGCAGCATGTTACACAATATTAAAATCGAAAACATGAAAAAGACAAGTTTAATACTCGGCACTTTACTGGCTCTGGGTATCTTCACCAATTGCCAGGCTCAAACGTCAAAAACCACCAGGAAAGAAATTTCAAAGGAAATCAGCGTGGAAGACGAAAACGGGGTGAAAAGAGTGATCATCAAATCAACCGAAGATGGCAAAACAACCGTTGAAACCTTTACCGGAAAAGAAGCCGAAGCAAAATTGAAAGAATTGGAAGAATTAGAAGATCCGGCCTCTGAGGAAAATACGGTAGCAGTGGTTGGCGACATCATCATCGATGTAAACATGGAGGAAGTAAATGGCGTGAAAACACTTACCGTTAAACGTACCGAAGATGGGAAAACTGCAACCGAAACTTATACAGGCGCCGAAGCAGAAAAAAAACTGAAGGAATTAGAAAAAAACCCTCCTGCCGGTGAAAAAGGCAAAACCGTGACCCAATCCGTGCGTGTAGTGAAGACTGAAGACTAGAGAGACACAAGACTGTTAGATTAAAGACATTAGACTTTTAGATTAGAGACACGAGACTATTAGACTAGAGACTTTTAGACTAAAGACCAGAGACTAGAGACGCCTACTATTAGTATGTCTTTAGTCTCTGATCTAACAGTATTCAGTCTACCTGGCTACAGCCAAACTAATCACACTAATCTTTGCATTCGGGAGAGTTTCCTGCAAACGACGCACGCACGTTTCAAGCGTAGAACCGGTTGTTACCACGTCATCCACTATGGCAACGTGTTTTAATTCACTTGCTCCTTTTACCTGCGACTCAAACCGATCTTGCATATTTTCCCAACGCGATTGTTTTCCCTTTTTGGTTTGACTTTCCGTAAATACCACTCGTTTTAGTAAATCGCTCCGAACAGGAATGGTTAACTCCGCTGCAATTCCTTCGGCCAGCAATTGACTCTGATTGTACCCGCGCAAAAACTCCTTCTTTGGATGAAGCGGAACCGGAATCAGGGCTTCAAGGTCAGAAAACTTCGCTTGTTGTTTCACCCGCTCGCCCAATCGTTCACCGAAATACCGCGCTACATCAGGTCGATCTTTGTATTTCAATGCATGCAAAATGGGTTGTGTGGAATTTTCCTTTTCGAATTGCAACAGGGCATACGTTTGATGCAACGATACACGTCCCCAAAACAATTGATCCAATAAAGTCGGTTCGGTATAATCTTCATAATAGGTATACTGCAAATCGTTTTCACACACCGGACAAACGGCACTTGGTGAATGGGTGGTTTCCACATCGCAGATCAGGCAAAAATTCGGATACATTACATGCAGCAAGTCCGACTTCCATTTGTTAAAAAGAGCGGCTGTTTTTTTCATTTTTTCGCGGTTAGCGGGACATTCAATAGTATTAACAATTCATTGTGAATATACATAGAAAAAAACAATTGATCCCTCATCGAAAACGCCTTAATTTTATAGAACGGAAGCGCAAGATTGTTCATTCACAAGTTGTTGACGAATCGTGTTAATCCTTCGACAAACGAAGATGAATTTACTGTGAATATCTTTAAAGCGAATGTTAATAAGCCCGCTAAGTGTTCATGGTAAAGGCTTTTCGAAATCGAGTGTTGATAACCTGAAAGGATTGTGAATTTCTTTAATTGCGAAAGGGAAGAATTTTGCCAATTTTTGTATGCCTCAATCAGGTGAAGTTGGCGTCCGATTACGAAAAGATGCGTGTCGGAATTCGAGAGAGAGGAAACAAATAAATTTTGTAACTTGTATAGTAAACCATGGTTCCAGTAGGTGTCATGGAGTAGGAATTATTGACTCAAAAAAACGGAATAACAATGGCGCAAGCAGAACCAATACTGGAAGAAAACAAGAATAGATTTGTGTTATTCCCTATACAACATGAAGATATTTGGTCTTTTTACAAAAAGGCTGAGGCAAGTTTCTGGACTGCTGAAGAAATTGACTTGTCGCCGGATTTGTTGGATTGGGAAAATAAACTGACCGATGACGAGCGTCATTTCATCAAACACGTGTTGGCGTTTTTCGCGGCTTCAGACGG
>JBILJP010000197.1:0-9065 GCA_044377135.1 Fluviicola sp. | reverse complement strand
CGCGAGTTGGTTGACAAAACGCCAGTTGCCTTGCCAGATGAGTTCTTGAAACGTTGGATTCGTTTGTCAAACGATAAACCGATTACACAAGAACAAGTAAACGAAGATTATGACAACTACGCCAAAGATTTGAAATGGCAGTTGATTCAAGGGCACATCTTTAAATCCAATGACATTCAGTTGGATCACCAGGAAGCCATTGAATTTACCAAAGGTTTGTTGGCCAATCAATACGCACAATACGGTTTACCTGCTCCGGAAGAACCGGAATTGACTGCTCAGGCAAGCAAAGCTTTAGCAAACCGTGAAGAAGCGAACCGTATCTACGATATGTTGGCTGAAGCGAAGTTGACAACTTACTTCAAAAGCACAGTGAAATTGAACAACAAAGAAGTTTCGTACGATGATTTCGTAGCGATGGCTTCTAATTAAGATACATTTACGTACACGAAAAAGCTCTCTTCGTCTTTGGCGGAGGGAGTTTTTTTTGTTTGGGGAAATAAATATGAGAGAATAGCGTTTGCTGGATGAATAAGAAAGTTGGTTAAATTCGTCTATAATTAAGTTAGCACCAATACAAATGAAGACAGTTGCAATAATAACATTACTATTGACAATTTGGACAAGTTCTTATGGACAGGACGGTTCAGATATTCGGTATTTTAAAGTTGAAGGGGTAGACAGCACTTTAATCGGAGTCGATATCCATTTTGATTTTTTAAATCGTTCTTTTGGTGGACGGGCAATTGATACTATCAATATAAATATTGACAACAGACTTGTGAAATTTGTAGAAATAAGAAAAGACAATGGATATAACAACTGGTTCTCACTACAGGGACTTCAATCTATCGACAAAATTGACGGACTGACAATGCGAATTTCAAAATTCAAACTTGACAGTATTGCTTCAACTACATTTCACGTGACAATGTATATTGACTTTTGGGACAACGATAACAAAATGCTTGTTGACAAATCCAGACAACTTGAATATTGGTTTGAGAAAAAAGATATTACAGAAGTACTCGTGAAATCGAAGCAACGTTAGTATGAATAAATGATTCATACTAAAATGTACTGGTACTAACAGGCGTTTGGTAAAAAGTGGTTTCAGTGCTTCAATGAAGTTTTGTGCTTCGAAATCCACTTCTTCGCCAAGCGCCAAAATGTTACCTGCAACCCTATGACACCCCGCAAACGTTGGGCAACGGATTTCATAATAGAATTTCAAAATGGCAGTAACAGAATTTGAACATAAAATAGTTAAGCCTTGCCCTGCACTTTCTCCCTATGTGGAACACATTTGGATGCTTGTTAATCATTCCGAAACAGCACAGGAAGTTTCGGTACTACCAGATGGCAAAGTAGACATACTTTTTTCTTATTTAGAAACAGGCGTATTCCAAACAAAAATTATCTCGTTAGATAGAACAACAAGAACTGTAATCATTAATCCAAAATCCACAACTTTTGGTATCAGTCTAAAATTGCTGGGTGTAGAATATTTATTAGATAAAAGTATTTCCAAATCCCTAAAAGAAACTCCGACTTTTTTAATTGAATTTTTGGACATTAAAGACGGTGATTTAAGCAATTTTGAATGCTTTCACAATAAAATCACATACAAAATAACGAAACTACTAAATTTTAATGTTGACCCAAGAAAGGAAAAACTATTTGACCTCATTTATACCTCAAATGGCGCAATGACAGTAAAAGAATTATCAGAAAAGGTATTTTGGACAAGCCGACAAATAAACCGATACTTCAATCAAAATTTTGGTATTTCATTAAAGGCATACTGTACAATTTTGAGATTTAAAGCATCTGTTATTGACATTAAAGACGGTAATTTATACCCGCAACAAAATTTTGCTGACCAAGCACATTTTATAAAAGATATTAATCGGTTTTCGGGTGTTGCACCAAAAGAGTTATCCAAAAATAAAAACGACCGATTTATACAATTTTCACTTCTTCCCAAGAAATAATTTTGCATCATAATTTAAAATTTATTGAATATGGTGTTAAGTAACAAAAAAATAGCAATCGTAGGCGGTGGCCCCGGTGGTCTAACTCTTGCAAGACTTTTACAACTAAAAGGTGTGGAAATAAAAGTATATGACCGAGATTTAAATAAGGAAGCAAGAGTACAAGGTGCAACTCTTGATTTGCACAAGAAATCAGGTTTGTTGGCTTTAAAAAAAGCGGACTTACTAAATGAATTTAAAGCTAATTACCTTCCCAAAGCTGGTATATTTCGGGCATTGGATAAAAACGGAAATATTTGCGTTGACACACACCATGACAACAATCAGAAATTTAGCAATAAAAAATTCAAACCCGAAATTGACCGCGGCCCATTGCGAAATATATTACTCTCATCATTAAAGCCTGATACAGTAGTTTGGGACAGTAATTTTGTTTCAATGACGAAAGTGGAAAATGTTTGGCATTTAAATTTTAAAAATGGTACAATGGCAACGGCAGATATCGTGATTGGTGCAGATGGAGCAAATTCAAAAATTAGACCCTATCTAACTTCTATCAAACCAATATACACAGGGATCACTATGCTTGAAGGCACCGTTTATGATTATATGAATACTGCACCACTATTTGGAAATATTATTAAAGAAGGTAAAGTTTTTGCCTATGGCGATCGAAAAATGATGTTAATTGGTGCAAAAGGCGATGGTAGTTTACAGTTTTATACAAGCTGTTACACTGATGAAAATTGGACTGATATAAGTGGAATTAACTTCAAAAATAAAGTAGAGGTAATTGAATGGTTTAAAAAAGAATTTTCAGAATGGGGAGATAGTTGGTTGGAGTTGTTTGAAAATGCTGAGCCATTTTTTTTACCACGACCTCAATATTGCTATCCTTTTAACCAAAGTTGGGAGGCTCAATCCGATATAACAATCTTGGGTGATGCAGCACACTTGATGCCACCATTTGCAGGTGAAGGGGTAAACATGGCAATGTTAGATGCGCTGGAATTGAGTGAAGCATTGACAAACAATACATTCACGAACACAAAAGACGCAATTGCAAGCTTTGAAAAACAAATGAATGTACGGTTTTCAAAAGTAGGGGAATTAACCATGTTCAACACCAAATGGATGCATCAACCCAATGCCCTTTCTATTATCAAATCAATGTTTAGCAAGAATTTTGTAAAAGCTATTCCATTTATTTTTAAGTTAGTTTTGAATGTATACATACAACCATATATACAAAGAACATTGAATATCGACTCAAATAAAAAGACCCTAATTCAGAATTAATTTATAGCCTTTTGGGCGAAAAGCACAGTAAAATTGAACAACAAAGAAGTTTCTTACGATGATTTCGTAGCGATGGCTTCTAATTAAGATACATTTACGTACACGAAAAAGCTCTCTTCGACTCTGGCGGAGGGAGTTTTTTTTTGTTTGGGGTGATTGATGACAGAAGGCTTTTGCCGAATGTATTTGAAAGTTGGTTAATTTCATCAATCATAAAGTTATGCGTTATAATATGGAGACAGTGAAAACATATAATGGGATTTCTCTTTTAGAGAAAATATTGGAATTTATTGCATTGACTCCAAATGAAAATGAATGGAATTATAAATCATTAAGTAATAATAAACCACGACAAATCAGGCTTCAACAAATCAACTCACTGCTGAAAGCTTTTTCTTTAATTGAGGACAAAAATATATTTCAGAAAACCACTAATTACTTTAATCCTGACCTTAGATTAGAAATAAAGTCCATTATCAAAGGAGACTTTATCAAAAACAGAGAGCTAGAAGAATTCAACGAACTAGCTGATTTTGCTAAGCATTATCTTCAAAAAAACAATCACAATAGTGACAGACCTATCAGGCTTCATGAATTTAGTTTTATTTACCCTAAAATGATAGATTACAAAATTAAATTGCGGGAAATTATTGACTTTAATTCTGGTTGGCTAGAGGCGAGTTCGACATTTTCGATCTTTCACATTCTATTGACAGAATCAATAAGCTTAAATCTTAATGATAAGTACAATGACCTAGACCATGTTTTAGAATTGTTTATTAACCCAAGAAAGCTACATTTTACTGAGAAAGAATTGATAGCGAATTTTAATTTCCCAACAGCGGACCTCCACCAAATAGATATGGATAACTATTAATAATTTTAATGCTTAAAAAGGGTTTGGCAAAAGTGGCGGTTCAGTGCTACGCAGACAGTTTTCAATTAACCGAAAGTTTTGTACTCTGTATCAATATTTGTGCTGAAAAGCCCGCCCATCGCCAATCTGAAAACCGTTAGTGGTTATGAACTCTAATCAAAATATGACGCATGAATAAACTTAAACTTTTACTTTTTTTTCTATTAATAGCGCAGGATTATATTCATAGTCAAGAAGTTATAACGAATGAGAAGCAAGAAGATTCAGCGTGTGTTCGGGAATGTTGGCTCACGATTTACAAGGGCAATGATGATTTTTTGTTTCAATCATCCGAAAAGCTTGACATTTACGAAGAAATCAAACGATTATTGCTGGATGGTGAAATTAGACTTTGGACAGAAAACAGTCATAATTCAGAATGGTTAACTTCTCCACTTCCATCCATGCTTCATGACTCCATTTCATATTTAGGTGATTCATTATACTATAATGTTTACTTCGATTATCAATCTCTGGGCGAAGAAACGTTGAAAACTGCTAGTGGTGAAGACTCAATGTACATGTATGCTGATGAAAGTCAAGCATTCCTCTATCCATTGCCAAAATATGAACCGGTTACTTTTGACAAAATTTCAGAGATCAGAATTAAAGAGATCTTGGTTTATGACTCAATCAATAAGCTGAGTTATCTCAAGCCTTCACTTATAGCCTTTGACGTTTATACAATTCACCATAATATTTTATTTTGGGTGAAGGTTGATGATCTAATTAAGAAATTGGTCATTAATAAAAACTGGATTGAATATATCGAGCAGAAAAAATACACAGGCTTTGTCTATAAACGTTATTCGTGTAATGATCCGGATTATCAATGGAAAAAAGTATATCACTAAGAGTAAATTAGCAAAATGTCTAGTATCGAATAAAAAACGCACCTTCGGGTTTTATTTAAAACACCATTTCAGCGGATTTCTGGCGCGTCAACATCAATTACCATGATAAACAAACTACCTCTATTCATTTTAGCAACCGCAGTAGTCTTTTTGGCTCTAAAATGTGGCACTTCTAACCAACAAATTCAAGCAACTGACACCGAGGCATCAACGAATGACGATCCCTGGGCAAGCACCTATAATGCTCCATTCATTTATAAAAGTAAATGTGCCACTTGCCATACACTTACACGAGATGTAGGTTCCGGTCCCTCACTTAAAAACGAAATGGAAAAAGTTCCAAATGAAGAATGGCTATACCGTTTTGTCACCAATGAAGATTCATTAATTGAACGAAAAGATCCATATACTTTAGAAGTAAATAAATGGAGTAATAATGTTCATTTCACTCATCGTTTTACAACTATTTCAAGATTACAGATGGATTCAATAGTGGATTTTTTAAAGTGAATCTATAGAAAACTTGCGATAACTGATTGGTTTGAATTTGCGAAAAAGTTGGTTAATTTCATCGATGCTATGCAAGCGTCCGACGTAAAATAGAATCACATGATTAGACACAAGAAATATCGCAATCGACATCTTATACTTAAAACATTGCAAGATAAGAGACAAGAAGGAGAAAGTCCGAATATGACTTGACCTCAAAACAACTATTTGAACTTTCTAAGATTATTAAGGAAACCGATTTGAATAGAGAGACAACTTATGAAGTTGTAAATAGACTATTTGACAACTTAAAAAACAACCGCTAAGTTACCTCCATCAAAATTGGCTTAGGAGGTCAGTTTGATTACCACGTTTCCGCATTTTCAGTATCTTGGCTTTGTAAAAGAAAACGAAGCAATTGCCAACTTCGGCAAGCCCCAAACCGTTTAGAATGCTATTTCACAGACAACGATAAGGAAAACGAACGTAATGCAATGAATACTAAACCAATCGTTTGTGCGCTGAAAGAAAAGTTGTTACAAACAAATCTGGTTTACTACTAAAGATTTAAGCAATGAAAAATACATTTATGGTACAGTTCTTTATTCTATTTGGGCTGGTCGAAACATCAATTCAACTTACTAAATTGAAAAAGAGTATTTTTTTAGTATTATTCCTAATGAGTTTCGGAAGTCTATTTTCCCAAAACTCACTGTTTATCGAACCTATAATTGGAACAAAATTTAGCACAAGTTCTACTTATCCTTTTTTTAGTCATTCAAACAAATTTCCTTCAAATCCCTATTTCGACGTTTACAATAAACAATTGTTTTATCCAAACAGCATACGTTTTGGATTAAGTGTTGGCTGGAAAAACACAAAAAACAAGTTTACAGTTGGTTTAGGTTGGATTCAAGATGGAGTCAGTGTATCAAATGAAACCGTATTATTAACCACAAATGGTTTAGACAACAACTATCACTTTAATCAAAATTTACCATTCTTAGGTGGTTTTACCAGTCATCGGTTTACACTAAACTTCACTAAACCCTTGTTTTCCGACATTTTAAATTTAAAAATAGGTTTGGGAATGCATTATTTGCCAGGAGGTTCAAGTAATTATTCAAGAGTCACTGAAATCGCACCCTTTTTATATGATTCATTATCAACCTTATATGTTCGGTACTCAACAGCTGCTGTCAATCCGCATAATTTAACCCTGACATTTGGGTTGGTATTCAACATTAAATGGAATGATCTCTATCTTTTTTCAATAGAAGGATCTTATCTACAAGGCATAAAAAAGAATCTTTTAGCCCATGAAAATTACTATGAGTTGACTAATCTGGCCACAAATGAGAAATTAAAATATTCTTATGTAAGCGCATCAAAAGGATCAGGTTTGAATGTTCAAATCTCACGAACATTTGATCTGTACAAGTTCACTCAAAAGAAATAAAACGGCGCCCAACAAGCTAATGGCTTTTGCCGAATGAATTAGAAAGTTGGTTATTTTCATAGACAATTAAGTTGGCGGCAAGTGTAGCAGACGACAGTAACAACGTAAAAAAACAATGGAAGATATCCTATTTGACTTTATATCTAACTACGTTTCTCTGACAGAAGATGAGAAGAACGCATTACTTTCGTTAGACCTGTTTCACTCGTTAAAGAAAGGAACTGTTTTACTCAAAGAAGGACAGAAATCGCAAGAGAGCTATTTTGTTTTAAAAGGCTGTATTCGGGTTTATTATATCATAAACGGAGAAGAAAAAACAACAGCTTTCTACACAGAAATGGGGGCCTTAACACCTCATTGTGTAATCAATAAAACTCAATCTGATTATTTCATAAGTTGTGTTGAAGACAGTATTCTTCTCGTTTCAAATTCTGATATGTCAATGGAAATAAATTCTAAATTCCCAAAGTTTGATATCATGTGCAGAATGTTTTCGGAAGAATTGTTAGCCAAACAACAAATAGACTTTGATGCGTTTAAGACTTCTTCACCTGAACAACGATACCTGAACTTATTACAAAAAAGACCGGATCTTCTTCAGCGTGTTCCTCAACACCAATTAGCGAGCTATTTAGGTATCAAACCACAATCATTGAGCAGGTTAAGAGCTAGAATTATAGAGAAAGAAAAAAATTAAGGTTCATTTATTAACTTAAGTGAACGAGTCAGTGTAGCTCGCCCATCTACTTTTGCAGCATCGTTTAACATCAATTAAAGATATGCAAAAGAAAATTTTATTCATTGGTTTTGTCTTCATGCTGACAAGTGTACACCATCTCAAAGCGCAGTATGCAGAATCAGACAGTACGTACAAACGGTGGTTCGTTGGGACTTCTTTATTCGTCTTATTGGGTAATTTAGACACTAAAAACCCACCTAACTTCGCACAACTCAATGTAGGCTATCGGATTACAGAAAAAGATGTAATTACATTAGCAGCAAAAACGTGGAAATATGCCTGGCCAAATGGTATTAACCCATTATTTAACAAAGCCTACAAAAGACCAGAAGAAAAATTTCCGGGGTATATTCGAGAGTATGGCATATCAGTCTCTTACACACGATTTTTGTGGAAAGGCTTGTATGCCGATCTTAATGTAATGCCTACCCGGCAAGTTTTTGTGAATGACAATGGTAAGAAAATTGACGATGGTTTTCAGATTTTCAATTCATACCGGATTGGTTATCATATCAAACTTTTTAAGGACAGATTTTTCTTTCAACCATCAATATGCATTACCCACCGTGCTTATCACACCGCATTGCCTGATGGATTTAAACAGTTAGACGATAAATGGTCTAAATTCATCTTCGGAGAACCGGGACTTAATATTGGTTATAACTTTTAGTTGAAAATTTACAAATACAAAAATATACCACAAATTATGAAATCACAAAATGCACTTGAAGACATTAAAGTCAGTTTGAAAGTGAAGCTTGCTACACTATGGGCGAGTTTTATGTTTCTCTATATATATGTTGACTACTTCCACTTATATATGCCAGGCACCCTAAAAGATATTCTGGCAGGAAAAGTATTTGTATTTGACATCTCTTATGTCTTTTTACTGATAGCAATGATTTTTGTAGCAATTCCAACGCTTATGATTTTCCTTTCTGTTGCGCTACCGGCTAAAGTAAATCGTTGGACAAACATACTAGTGGCTGCGGTATTTATTCCTTATATGTTGTTTAATTTGGCAGGAGAGGCTTGGACACACATGTACTTTGCCGCGGCTTTAGAAGTCGTTCTTCTTTGTTTAATTATCCGTTATGCCTGGAAATGGCCTCGCATTGAAATCGGTTAAGAGCCAAGAAATTGAATTTTCAGTAATTTATGTAGTGGATCAACAAAATATAAACGATCGATAGAACCACAGCCACCAACAACATGAGTTTTGCGTTAGTAGGCGGAAAGTATACGGTTTCAAAAACCCAACTTCTTGTCGCCTCAAACCGCTAAGAAGCAAAATTGACAACCTACTTCAAAAGCA
>JBILJP010000196.1:0-9092 GCA_044377135.1 Fluviicola sp. | reverse complement strand
ATGATGTGAGCGATTATCAGCAATACCTTCACGGAATGGTTGATTTGGCGGCGCACAATACCCAAGAGTTGATTGATCTTCGTTTTGCATTCATTGAAGGAACACCACCGCGCGATGTACACGACGTTAGCCCGATTTGGGAGAACTTCAGAAGTTACAATTACGAACAAATGGCAACTGATGTTGTGTTGAGTGCCATGCCAACCGTACTTTCGGATACTTCAGAGATGTTTAAAATCAAAACCCGTCTTTCCGGTCACGGACAAGTAGGAGATGCCGCATGTTGCGAATGGGCACCGAAAGATCACCAAATCATCATTGATGGTGTTCCACGTTTTACATGGAATATTTGGAGAGAAACCGAATGTGGTTCCAACCCAAACACAGGTCAGGGAGGAACATGGCCGTATGCACGCGAAGGCTGGTGTCCGGGAGACATGGTGGTTGAATACGATCACGAACTAACATCATTTGTTACTCCGGGCGATACAATTGCCATTGATTACGATATCAATGACGTACCGGCAAACGATCCTGGACAAGCAGGTGGTAATTACATCGCCGCGTTGGATTTGGTTTCGTATTCTGCGCCTAATTTTCAGCACGATGCAGCCATTGTGGATGTATTGAATCCGAATAAATGGGAATATTATAGCAAATGGAATCCGACATGTTCCAATCCGCGTATTATTCTTCAAAACACAGGTGAGCAACCGCTTACGAATTGCAAAATTCGTTGCTGGGTGACTTACGGAAACTGGTTGGAATACGAATGGAACGGAAACCTGGCGTTTTTAGAAAAAGAAGTGGTTGAAATTCCGGTAACAGACCAAAACTGGTGGTTTGGAGCCACTACAACCGACGGTTTCTATGCACAGGTTTACGATATTGAAAACTCACCGAATAATTTAGACGAATATGCGCAAAACAACGTTTTCAAAACGGCTTATCAAGCTCCGGAAATGATCAACGGTCAGTTCTATGTTTACTTTAAGACAAACAACAAAGCTGCTGAAAATCAATGGAAATTGGTGGATGGAAACGGAACAACAATCTTCGAACGTACTTCATTAGTGAATACAACCGAATACCGCGATACGTTCGATTTGGCTCCGGGCTGTTATTCCATCATTTTAGAAGATTCCGATCAGGATGGAATTGGTTTCTGGTACTCGTCGCAAGTAGAGGGCGAAACAAGCGGTCAGTTCCGTTTGCGTTATGTTGGCGCAGGTGTCATCGAATCGTTTAATACAGATTTCGGTAAATACCACCGTTATGATTTTTCAGTTGGTTTTGCGTTGAACACCGACAACAAAGGAATGTTAGACGAATCGTTGCAATTGTTCCCGAATCCGGCTTCAGACGAAGTTCATGTGGAATACAACGGTCAATTGGGCAAAGAAGTAACGATCACACTTCGCGATGCAAACGGTCGTGTATTAAAAGAAACAAAAGCACAATCGGAAGGGAACTATTTAGGAGTCGATTTACAAATTGCCGATTTGAGTAAAGGATTGTATTATGTAACTGCTTCAGGAAGTGAAGGAACAAGAGTGAATCAGTTTGTGAAGCAGTAGAGCAACGGCGTTATTGATGACACTATCTGAAAGATCCGTTTTGGCCCTTGGCTGAGACGGATTTTTCAATTATAGCTTGATCGGTTAATTTTTTAAAATACTGTAAACGTTTTATCGGGTTTTATACGTTAATAGTCAGTAGCTAGCATGATTTAGTAGCATAAAACTCCTTGTAGCTGGAGGAAATAGAACCAAGGACAGATTTTTTGCACACGTTTATGACCTACATTTGATTGCTGGTTTTATCAAGAACACAGCGCTAAGGGAAATTAATATTTTTAGTTAAATACCTCTATTCACAGACACATGATAACTGCATTGATTATTGATGATGAAGAAAACAACACTGCGTTGTTGGATTATTTCATCGGAAAATACTGTCCTGAGATAACTAAAACAATCATTGTCAATTCCATTGAAGAAGCCTGGAAGCAATACGCCGAAGTTTCTCGACAGATCAATATAATTTTCATAGACATTGAATTAAACAATGGCAACTCAGGTTTCGATTTTTTAAACACGATTGATTGTGAAACTGTTCAAATCATTTTCGTTACGGCTTACGATGAATATGCGATAAGAGCCTTTAAGTACAATGCTGTAGATTACTTGGTGAAACCGCTCAATATTGAAGATTTGCAACTTGCTGTGAAAAATGCTTGCAAACGAATTGAGAAAGGAGTGAAGCAGCAGCTCAATCAGCTGTTACAGGATGCGGAGTGGAAAAGAATGTTTAAACCTTCGAAATTCATTGCGGTAGCTTCAACCAATAAAATTGAGATTTTAGCAAAAGATGACATTGTGCATATCCGGTCAGATGGCAAATACACTACTTTCTATACCCTTACGGGGAAATATGAAAGTTCAAGAAACATCGGAGAGTATGAGCAATTGTTGCTCAATGATGAACTATTTATCCGGGTGCATCATTCTCACATTGTTCATTTGAATTTTGTGAAACAAATAAACAAAGACGTCGGTTGGACATGTTTGATGGAGGGTGATTTTCTTATTCCCGTTTCTCGCAGAAAACAAGACGAACTTACAAAAGCACTTCATCTGAAAGGTTAATCAATGGAGAATGCCCGGTTACATCTGCTTGTTGCGAAACTATTCTTGTTTCTTTTTAGTGTAGCATTCAACCATGCATACGGTCAACATTTTTTCTTCCGGCGCTATACCATCGAAGACGGGTTGTTGTCATCAGACAATTACCAAACCATTCAGGATAAATCGGGGTATATCTGGATTTGCTCGAAAAACGGAATTGTACGTTATGATGGTTATCGTTTCAAAGCCTTTACTACCGAGAATGGTTTGCCGATCAATGATATCTGGGAATTGTATTGTGATTCCCATAACAGGATCTGGATTCGGGCATTTACAAAAGGACTTTATTACCTGGAAAGCGGACAGGTGAAGTCGGTGAAAGCTGCAAAAAACCGGAATAACCTGCTTGTAAGCCATGAATACCGCGATACGCTTTTTTTCATGGAAAGCACCTACAACAGCAATACGGGGAAACAACGGTATTATCTTTCAAAAAATGGCGACTTCGGTCGTTATTCAACATTGGATTATAATGGAATGTATTTGTTGGGAGATTATAGGAAATACAATATTCTTCAGTATAAATTAAAAACAAACGATTCGAACTATTGGGTATTCAAATTTCAGAATTCAGGCAAAACGATTTCCCAAAAGTACGGTTACAGTATCGGAAATGTTCTTTTGCCTGGCGAATGCAATAATGTGTATAGTCTAGAATTAAACAGATACGATTCGCTGTTAATCATTTCAAAAAACACCTTGAACTACATTGGCAGTAAAACCCATTTTGGGGGAAAGGTCACACATATAAAACGGGTAGCATTTCCGTATGAGTACATTGTAGTTGTCGACGGAAGGTGCCGTTATTACAAAAATATCCTCACGAAAGAACGTGCTTTCAGATATGAAAACAGAATCAATCAGTTGTACAAGAGTTTTGGTACCAATTGGAATGTGTTCATTGACAAGGAATCAAATTTGTGGTTTACCCTGCTTCGGGGAGAAATTATTTTTGTGCCGGCTTCAACCGAATTTGTTGAATTCCATGAAATTCATCACAACGGAATAAAGGAGCAAGGTATCCATTCTTTGTACAACTACGGAAACCGTTTGGTAGTGCTCACTACTAGCAAAAAAGCTTTTTATTTTGATAAGAAGCGCAAAACCTTTCAGCAAATACTCACCAACGATGATCATTACTTCCGCTTATTAACCAATCGATTCACCAACGAAGTATACCTCCTGGGTTCAAAATCCATTGTTAAATTACCAAAAGGAAATTCAATACAGAAACCTCAAATTATTTACGATGAACAATTAAAATCATTCATCAAAACCATGGTATGGATATCGGTGAATGAAGTGCTGGCCAGTAATGGAGAGACTTTCCGTGTAAAGTCAGGGAAATTGAAATCCAACGGGAAAATAAATCAGCTAAATCAAAAAATAGAAGAAATACGGTTGTTTAATGGCCATTTTATGGTTAAAACACCAGCTGGTTTGCTCATCTGTAATCCGAAAACGGGCACAATTGTGAAATCGTTTGAAAACCACGAAATCAATTCCATTTATCAGGAAGGAAATAGCCTCCTCCTCGGTACAAACGGAAAAGGGTTATTGCAATTGAATAAATCCTTTTCCTTAAAATATCTGGGGTTGAAAGGTTACGTAATCTACGAAGTCAAAGCAGGAAAACATCATTATTACCTGGCTACAAACAAAGGATTAGTTGTTTTAAACCGATGGACAAAACAGGTGGTACGTGTCTTAACCAGGCATGATGGTTTGGCTAGTACCGAGATTAATACCATTTGCCTCGACAATGAAAAGTTATATCTGGGTACAAAAAGCGGATTCAATAGCATTCCGCTGAAGAAAGTCATTCATGGTGCCAAAATGGTTTCGGTGCTGAAACAAGAAGCAGTTTACATCAACGAAACACCTCGCAATTCATTGGGAAAAAATGTTTTCTCACACAATGAAAACAACCTCCGGTTTCAGTTTGAATCGTTGTCTTTTTCCACGCTAGGTTTAAGCAGTTTTAAGTATAAATTGCGAGGTTACGACCATCAATGGAAATATTCCAATGTTCATACAATAGTTTACAATAACCTTTCACACGGAAATTACAAGTTGGTAGTATATGCGCTGAATAAAGAATCTGAAATCATTTCCAAACCATTGGAATACGAATTTGTAGTGAAGCCACATTTCTTTCAAACTGTCGGAGCGAGAATCCTGTTTTCTTTGCTGGCACTCATGTTAATCGGCTACATCGTTTACCTCGTTTCTGCGTATTCAAATAAACAGATGCAACGGAAACAGCACCTGAGTCAATTAGAATTGCGGGCTTTGCGGGCTCAGTTAAATCCACATTTTGTGTTTAACTCACTCAATTCATTGCAAACCATCCTGATACTAAAGGGCGAAATGGAGGCAAACCGGCACATTCATGCTTTTTCGGGCTTGATGCGAAAGGTGCTTGATAATTCAAAGAATGAAACCATTTCGTTGTCGGATGAGATGGGCTTTTTAACCAATTATCTGATCCTTGAAGAAAACAGAATGTCAGAGAAGCTTCAGTTTGATATTCAGTATGACGGCGAAGTGGATGCCTCTGAAATACGGCTTCCGGTGATGCTTTTTCAGCCAATTGTTGAAAATGCAATCGTTCATGGGTTGGTCAATAAAATTGGCGATAAACGTATCAACATAATGTTCACCTTACAGAAAATGGACCTTATCGCAGTGATAGAAGACAATGGCATCGGCAGAGAAAGAGCGGAACAATTGACAACAAAGAAAAGACATAAATCATGGTCATCAACCATTCTGAATGAAAAGATTAATGTATTCAATCAAATGAAAAATGACACGGTGAAATTTACGATTGTAGATTTAGCAGACCAGAACGGCGTTCCAAGCGGAACAAGGGTCATTGTTTCACTAAGAATAGATCATTTCTCACGTATTAGCTAGCGATAATTACAGATAGAATAACCAGTTGTTCCTTTATTTGACCACTTATTGATTCGTTAGGTAGATTTACGAACTGCCAGACGTATTCAATTTTCGTTTCGCTTAATTTTAACTCATAACCAACAGATAACTTCACTGAATAAGGTGCGCGCAATAGAATTTCGCCTATTCAAAATTGTTAGTTGTTGTTACAGCGTATCCCGAAAAGCTGAACAAGAGTAGGGAAGTTTAACAATGAGTTATATGAGAAAAAAAATGCTAACGGTGCTCGCAATCACATCTGTTTTCTATGCGAATAGCCAAACGTTTAATTACAGTTCATCTACGGGGTGGGCTTCAACAGTAAATTTGTTCACCGATTTGGCGGGCTGCACTCATACAGCACTTCCGTCGCTTCCGGCCGCTCCAGACAATATAATTGCAATTAATACAACCAGTCAGCGGGTCGAATTCACCAAGGTTGCCGGTGCTCATGAAAACAGAATTTCACGAAGCCTTGGCAACATTTATGACAAAACGTTTAATATTGATTTTGATTTTAACATTTCCGATGATGCGTCTACTGAACATGGTGTAGGAATACTTCCTGTAGCTTTGACTTCAAGAAACCTGAATCCGGAGTTGGCCATTCCAATGACTACTTGTCGTCTGGCTCCCAATATGGACGCACTGACCGTATGGGCAGGTTCGCAAAGTGTCAATACTACAACAGGACTTTATGCAACAGTTCGGATTTGGGACAATGGAACCTTGTTATCAAATGCGGGGGCAATTTCTCTGTCTTACAACACTACCTATTACGGACGTGTTTCTGTGTATGATAATGAAACAGGAGAATTGATTATTTATTCCAATTCAAACAGAACAACCGTTGTAGGACGTTTTTGTTTTGCGATGCCTGCTACGGTAAAAAAACTATCGTATTTGCAACATGCAACAAGTTCCCTATCAGGTGTTCCCAGGATCTCTTCTGCTTGGGTAGATAATACCTCTGTCTACCGACCTACTTCAACACCATGCTGCGATATTATGGTTAACGGTCCTCAAGTGATTTGTGGCGAAAGTGGTACCTATACCGTTATTACCAGCGGTACAAATGTTGTGCTGACTTCATCTGCTTTTGAAGGAGAAATTACTCAGAATCTCAATGGCACATTCACTATTTCAAATTGGGGGTCTATGACAGGGGAAATGCCAAAAGAAGTAACACTCACGGCAAGAAGTATTTGTAGATGTGAAGAAATTACCGCGTCCTTAACGGTGTATGTTTATCCTACGTTGGATGCTGTTTTCAATTTTGTGAATTTATCCAATAATGGAAGTCAACTGACCAATTTCAGTGCTGTATCAACCACAGGAGGTACCAATGTGACGCATAAATGGGAAATGTTTACAAGCAATGCGATGGGAGTTGCCGGTACACTTATTCGTGGTCCATACTCTTCAACAGGAACAGGTTCAACCTTTGCTGTTTCTGCTACAACACCTGCTCCTACATTAACTACAGGAACATACTACCTTGTTCGTCATACAATGTCTTATGAAGATGCTAGTTGCGGTCCTTACGTAAGTAATCGTATCGTCTATATTTCCAATGCCAATAAAATGCTTGATTTAGGAAATGTAGATGCGATTTCGGCCAAAGAGATTCAACAACGTGTAAGTGCTTTTGAAAGTGGTGCAGATGCTATGGGAAAAAGAATTACCATTTCACCGAACCCAACCAGCGATATGCTTTCGGTAGAAGGAACAGAGAAACTAACGGAAGTTGTACTAATCGATATGAATGGCCGTACCCTTGAAACGTTTTCTGTAAACGGAACACGACTTTCCGTTAATTTGAGCGGATATGAAAGCGGTGCTTATTTCCTGAAAATCACAACTGCTTCAGGAACACAACTTGAGCGTATTGTAAAAAACTAGTTCAGTTAAAAGAACACATCAATAGAGAAATCCGTTTTTGCCACAGGCAGAGGCGGATTTTTTGTTCTACTGGCAAATTACCAGGCAGCAATCATCCGATACACCACATGCGTTGGCAAACCCATTACATTTGTATACGAACCGACTAGTTTTTCAACCGCCACATAACCTAGCCATTCCTGCACACCATAAGAACCAGCTTTATCAAAGGGCTGATAACGATCTACATAATTTGCAATTTCGTCATCTGTCAACGTTGCGAACGTAACCATGGTTGAATCGGCTTGCAGGAGTTGCTTTTCTGCATTTCCGATAAAAACACCGGTAACTACCTCGTGCGTTTTGCCTGAAAGTCGTTTGAGCATAGAAATGGCATCATCGCGGTCTATGGGTTTTCCGATGATTTCACCCTCTAGAATAACCACGGTATCGGCGCAAATAACGGTTTCATTTTCAGCTAAATCGGTTAGAAGGGCTTTTGCTTTTAATTCGGCCAAAAACAATGGAACGTCTTGTGGAGCTAAGTGTTCCGGATAGATTTCTTCGGTGTCTTTTGTTCGTATTGTAAATTCAACACCGATGCCGGTCAACAATTCTTTTCTGCGGGGCGATCCCGAACCTAAAATCCATTTAGTCATAAGAAATACCAGTAAAAAGGCATGCAACAACCAATAAACATAACCAGTTTCAGTACTAAATCGGCGCGTTTGAGTTGGTGTTTCTCAGTAGCTTTCATGAGTTGAACAATCACTATCAACAGACCGATGATCACCAAAAGGGCAGGAGCCATGGCCATGATGAACGCATTTCCATAAATCGCGTAAGCTTCCCAAATGAATGGTGTTGGAAGCGCGATCATGATCACAATCAGTACAATAGCAACCCATTTGGTTTTTTGCTGACCCAACACAATGGGAAGTGTTTTGGCTTTCAGTACCAAATCGCCCGGAACATCTTCCATGTCTTTTACAATTTCGCGCACCAGATTTAATGAGGCAGCAAAAATCGCGAAGAACAGCACGAAGAAGATCTTCAGATTCAAATCGGTGATCCAGCTTCCGCTGCTGGTGCTCCAATAAGAGGAAAGGTTATCGCTATTGAACGGAGCAGTAATGTCAAGGAAGTAAATTCCGCATAGAATAGGAACCAATCCTGTCAATGCCGAAATAATCACATTTCCGATTAAAAAACGACGTTTGAAATACATGGAATAAAACCACAAACCATTGATGCTAAGCAAATGAATGAACATGTACCAAAAGGTTTGGTGTCGCCAACTCAGGTAACACGCTATGCCAAATGCCACGAAGTTAAACAACCAGTGCGTTAGAATGGCCCAACGCGGTTTGATGTGCTTGGTAATAATGAGTTTTTCCGGTTTGTTGATCCGATCGGCTTTCACGTCAAAATAATCGTTGATGATATTGCCGCCTGCCGCAATGATTACAGTCGAGAAAACCAACAGGAAAAAGTCCAAGGGTTCCGAATTCCAGCCTTGACACGAACACGGCTCATGCATATAAGGTAAAAAGAACACGCGCACCGCATACATGGTGAGCGCAA
>JBILJP010000011.1:0-33607 GCA_044377135.1 Fluviicola sp. | reverse complement strand
GGGCCGCAAATAAATCAACTACTGTTTGCGCATTCTCATAAACCGTTTGTGTAGCGTTAAAGTCTTCTAAAAGTTGCTTGCTTTCTGCTTCAGAAAGGTAATTGAGCGTGGAAATCTTCTGCTCCGGATTATCCAAAACCACCGTTAATAATTGCTTGTAATGCCTGATTAGGTTTTCGATTACCTCTTGGTCGTAGACATCTGGGTTGTAAACAACATTGAGTGATAAAGAATCGTTTATTTCTTGAAACGTAAAATCTACATCAAATCTAGAGGGGCTGAATCCTCTGTTAACAATTTCATTCTCTTCATCCTCGGTGATTGCAAACTCAGTATTTATCTCTTCAATATTCTGAAGTACTAGCAAGATATCAAAAACAGCATTTCTACTTACAATCCGTTCCAAATTCAATTCATCCACCAATCTATCGAAAGGATAAATCTGATGTTCGTATGCTTCAAAAGTGGATTCTTTGATCTTTGCAAAGAGTTCCTGAAAACTATCCGTGTCATCGACTTTGTTTCGCAAAATCAGGGAATTAACATAAAAGCCAATTTGATCCTCTAAATCAGTGTGTTCTCGACCATTAACCGGACTTCCAATAATTAAATCTTTTTGATTTGTATAACGATAAATAACCGCTTTCAACGCTGTTACGAGTCCCATAAATAAGCTCCCGTTATTTACTCTGGTAAACTCTTTTAATCGTTCTGTTAAGCTCTTACTGAAGTAAGTACTTAATACAATTCCATTGTTCGATTTGACTTTGGGACGTTTTTTATTCGTTGGTAAATCAATCAACGGTAAATGACCTGATAATTTATTAAGCCAATACTCCTTATGCACATTAGATGCTTCCTTTTCTAACTCTGCCAACTGCCAGACTGAATAATCCTTGTATTGAATCTTCAATTCCTTTAGCGGAGGATTCGTCCCTTTTTCGTAGGCATCGTAACATGCAAAGACATCTTTTGACAAAACATCCATTGACCATCCATCACTGATGATATGGTGCATATTGTAGTAGAATACGAATTGATCATTCCCTACTTGCAATAGTGCTGCTCTCAACAAGGGACCTTTTTCTAAATCGAACGCTTTATAGGCATCTTCATCAATGTAGGTATCCACTTTTTGTTCTTTATCACTTGCGTCTCTCAAGTCGAGGTATTCCAATTCGAAGTTAAAACTACTGTTATCAATGATCCATTGTTTTATCTCAGATGAATCATTTTCCTTAAAAACAGTTCTTAAAATTTCATGTCGCTCAATAACCGCCTTTATTGCTGCTTTAAAATTCTCTAAGTTAATTTCACGATTGATGGAAATACTTCCTGGCAGATTATAAGCTGCTACTCCACCTTCAAATTGACTTAATACCCACAATCTTCTTTGGGCATCGGAAATAGGATAACTTTCGCTTTTTGCAACAGGATTTATTTCAATAAACGCTTCTTTGATGGATGCCTTGATCAGATTTGAATGGGCTTCCACAGTCGTATGCGTGAACAAATCACTTATTGATGGTTTAACTTCAAACGCCTTATGGTATTCTGCAATCAACTTTATCGCACGAATGCTTTGCCCACCTAGTTCAAAGAAATCATCCAAAACGCCAATACCTTCTTTGTGCAGAATGGCTTGCCAAATTTCAACAAGTCGTTCTTCCAATTCATTCCTAGGGGCAAGATATTCCGCATCACTGGATAATCCGATTCCTTGTGGTTCGGGGAGCGCATTTTTATTGACTTTCCCATTTGATGTCAATGGAAAATCATTTAATTGTACAAAATGACTTGGGATGAGATACTCTGGCAAACGATTTTTTAACCAAAGTCGCAAATTAGTTCCGCTTTGTTCTGTAGTTGCAGAAATATAGGCAACTAAATCTTTTTCTCCATCTTCATTTTCTCTGACTATGACAATTGCTTGCTCAATCTCATGGTGTTTCAATAATGTGTTCTCTATTTCTCCTAATTGAATACGATATCCCCTTAGTTTTATTTGGTCGTCAATTCTTCCAGTAAACTTTAGATTTCCATCCGTCATCCACTTGCACAGATCTCCTGTTTTATAAAGTCTGTCTCCATCGACAAAAGGATTCACAATGAATTTTTCTTCTGTTAATTTGGCTTGATTTATATAACCTAATGCTAAGTTCTCACCTCCCAAATACAACTCCCCTTCAATTCCTTTTGCCACCAACCTTTTTTCAGCATCCAGCACGTAAACCCGCGTATTTGATATTGGTTTTCCAATTAGTACGCTTTCGTTCAAATCCAAATTTGCCTCCGCAGGTAAAGTATAACTTGTTACAACGTGTGTTTCTGATGGCCCGTAATGATTGTGGAGCCGTACCTGTTTATTGGCATTTAAAAATTTTCGAACAAATGCATTCATCACCAATTGCTCTCCAGAACAGATGACATGCTTCAAATACGGAATTTCTAAGTCCAAATCCGTATTTTGACGAACTAGCTCTGAAAATGCAGAAAAAGGAAAGGAAACGACCTCTATCTTCTTCTGTTTAAGTTCTTTGAAAAGATCGGTAAAGTCGACCCTGATTTCTTCATTGGTCACTTCAAGAATTCCCCCTGCGCTCAGTGCTGACCAACAATCTTGAAGCGAAACGTCAAAATTAAATGAGGTGTATTGTAAGTGATTGAGCTTTCTATCAACTCCGCTGTGATGCATTTCCCATTGAATCAGATTGCTCAACATGCGGTGCGTTTGTTCTACGCCTTTCGGATTTCCTGTAGAACCAGAAGTATAAATAACAAACGCTTCATCATCCAATTGGTTAGTTAATTCGGGATTTATCGCGGAGTAAGATGCCAATCCAGGATTGTTCATCTCTAATAATTCTACTGCGCTTATTTTGTGCTTTTCATAAAGCGCCTTACTGCTAATCAGAACAGTTAAACTGGCGTCCTCAATCATGAAATTTATCCTTTCTGTCGGATAATTGTGATCAATTGGAACATAACTTGCGCCAGATTTGATGACTCCGAACATCGCAACAACACTCTCAAGAGAACGATTGAGCATAACTCCCACGCGTTTACCTCTACGAACCTGAAATTCGTTTATTAACTGATTTGCTAAGCGATTGCTTTGAGCATTGAACTCATTGTATGTGTATGTCCGATTCTCAAATTTCAGCGCTTGGTTGTCGGAACTTACTTCTACCTGTTTTTCAAAAAGTTCTATGACTGTTCTTTCCTGATAACGCACTGTTGTAGCATTGAAAACTTCCAATTGCTCTTTTTGATCATTGTCGCTTAAATAGTCGATTTCAGAAAGTGGTCGTTCTGGATGATTAAGCCAATTTGATACGAAATTTTTATAGTGACCAACAAAATTTTCGATCATCTCGCTTTCATAAACATCTGAATTATACTCGATTGAAAAGGACAAACAATCGCCAATCTCTTGGATGAAGAGGGTTAAATCGAACTTACTTGTTTTGGCCCCACTATTACTTGTACTTTCAACTTCATTATCTGATAATTCAACCTCCTCATGGCTTTTGTCCAAAATCGTTACCATTACATCAAAAACAGAGTGACGGCTAGTATCTCTGGCTAACTTTAATTCCTCTACTAAGTAATCAAAAGGATACATTTGATGGGCATATCCATCTAGGGCAGTTTGTTTGACCCGTGAAAAAAGCTCGTTCAAATTTTCTGAAGGTTTCACCTCAGTTCTCAATACCAATGTATTTAGATAAAAACCTATTTGATTCTGGAGGTCAGCATGATCACGACCAGCTATTGGGGTACCAACAATTATATTTTCATTTCCAGTGTAGCGGTAGATTAACGCTGTAAAAGATGCCAAAGCACCCATAAAAATTGTTCCTCCATTTGCTTGACAATACTTTTTTAATTGCTCGCTTACATCTTTTCGAAGGAACGTACTCAGGGTGCGCCCATTATTGGTTTTTATACGAGGTCTTTGCTTATTGGTTGGCAGATTGATTTGAGCCAAATCACCTGATAATTGTCTAAGCCAATAATCCCTATGAATTTGAGTAGTCTCTTTCTCGAGTTGTGCCAATTGCCAAACCGAATAATCTTTATATTGAATTGACAATTCTTCTACTTGCGGAGTCTTATTGTTTTTATAGGCATCATAGAATAAGAACACATCTTTGGTCAGTACTTCCATCGACCATGCGTCACCAATAATGTGGTGCATGTTGAAATAGAAAACGTGGGTGTGATCACCTGTTTGAAGCAAGGCCATTCTGAGCAAAGGCCCTTGTTGCAAATCAAATGTTTTGCCTTTGTCCCTTTCAATATATTCCTGTACCTTTTCTTCTTTGTGCTGGCTTTCTCTAAAATCCAGATAATCTATTTTAACATTTAATTCTTCGGTGCTAAGCACCCATTGTTTGATTTCTCCACTTTGATCTTCCTTAAAAACTGTTCTGAGAATTTCATGTCGACCAATTACCGCGTTGATTGCTTTGCCAAAATGGACAGGATCTATTTCTTCGTTTAAGTATTTTATCTCAGGCATGTTGTACACGATTGAGTCCTGTTCAAATTGACTCAAAATCCAAAGTCTTCGCTGTGCGGAAGAAAGGGGATACGGACCTTCGCTTGCAACGGGACTTATACTTTCATACGTCGACTGTTGAGTACCTCTGCTCAGGTAGGCAATCAATTTTTCCTTGTTCAGTTTAATGTCCTCCAACAAATGATCCGGCATAACATCACCGTTAAACCGAATCTTTAATCGATCTGCCTCAACGGAAAGAAAAATCCCATTGTCTAATAATTGTGAAATTAACTTATCCATTAGATTTCAATTTCGTTTTCAAAATACGCGTTTGCTCCACTCTCTCGCATTTTATTAATCCTTGTTATCGCATCAATTTGGTTTGCCAAGTCACGTATATTGGTGTTCTCAAGGACATCATTAATTTTCATCTCCACATTGATTTTTTGATGAATTAATCCGATCAATGCCATGGCTTTTAATGAGTCCATTCCAAGATCAAAAAAGTCATCTTTTACTCCAATTTCTTTAATCCCAAAATACCGTTCGAAAAGCGTGCAAATTCTTTTTTCCATTTCAGTTTCAGGCGCCTCATAAGCGTTATTTAAGACTGGGCGTTCTTGAACAAATTGAACTTGATACTCTTCGATATTCAATTCTTCCGTATTTTCTTCGAGGTAAACTTCAATGTCTCTAGTTGACACTAAAAGGCTTGGTATTCCGTAACTCAACATACGTTCTAACACCTCTACACCTTCTTTATTCGACAATCCATGTGTCAACTGTGTTCTTTTTTCTTCTTCTGATTTTTCATTCAGTGCTTCCACTGCCATTCCTGCTTCTGACCACGTATCCCAACCAATACCTTGAATGCGTTTATTAGTGGATCGTGCAAAACTATCTTGGAAAAGATTGGCTGCAGTGTAAGCAACCTGGCCAAAGGGAGATGCCAGGGAAGCCGCAGATGAGCAAAGAAGGAGAAAATCGATATCTCGTTTAGCTGCCAAATCATTTAAAACGAGCGTTCCGAATATTTTAGCAGCAAAAACGGCTTCGCTTTCGTTCGCTTTTCTATTTTGAATAATCCCAGCATAATCGGCGATTCCAGCGGTGTGGATAATTCCATTAATTTGACCCAATTCATGTTCGGCAGCTGCAACCATTTCTTCCATTTGCGTTGCGTCTGAAATGTCAACATTGATATAATGTACCTGGCCTTGGATTTCATTAAGTTTAGTGGCTATCTCAGATTTCGGTTTGCGTCCAGTTAAAATTAGTTTGCCATTGTAAGTTTGAGAAAGGTATTGACTAAAAACAAAGCCCATTCCACCGGCACCACCTGTGATCAAATAAACTCCCCCCTCTTTAAATTTGGTTGGAAGATTGGAATTCGCTTCGAGTTTTACTCGTTGGTAAAATGAATCCCACCTGCTGTTATATCGATATGCTATAGCAGAATCACTATCCGTTGAATGAATTTCACTGTAAAGTTGGTCGACAATTCCCATCTCTTCTGGCTTTACGTCAATTAACTTACATGCAATGTTTTTATATTCTTTTGGAATTGTTCGCACAGCGCCTAAAATAGTTTCTCGTGAAGCTATTGAAGTATCCGTTCCTATAATTTTGAACGTAAAGCTACTGATCACATCTATACTTAAATAGTGAAATGGACAAACTTGCCCCACAGACTTCGCAATATTCAATAGACTGTAATATCCAAGAACTAATTCATTCCTAACCGATTCCTGCGTAATCGTATCAGTATTTTTGTCGTCTAAAGTCCATAAGTGTATCAACTTATTGGGTAAAATAGCGTGCTCTTTAAGTGCCTTAAATAAGGCAATGTAGCTGGCTTCTACTTTAGGATTGATTGTATAGTTGAATTTATCTTTTTCCTCAAAATCTGCTCCCTGATTTACAATAACCAGCTTTGCTTCATTATCCGACGTAATGAGATTCGTTAGCTCCTTGGATAACTTAGACTCATTACTAAAAAGCACATAGACGCCCAACTTTTCTCCAACTTGTCCTGGTAACAAGCGAGATTGTTTCCAAGTCAATTCATAAAACCAGTCGGCTATGTTGTCTTTCTTCTGATACGTTTTATTGGCTAATAGACCACCTAGCATCTCATAAAGACCTTGAGCCATTGGAAATTCAATCGGTTCAAAACTATATGTTGGAAGCGCAATTTTCTGTTTGTCTTTATCCCTTTGAATGTTCGCCCAATTAAGTTCAATTCCTGATTCCCATAATCTCGAAAGTTGATTCAATAAGAATAATCGATCATCACTCTCCGTTTTGGGATGACGAATTAATTGGTGCACTTCTGTTGCTCCGCCCGATTTAAAATGTTGCCGTGCCAAGGTGCTCAATGAACGACCTGGACCAAGTTCAATCAAAATCGTCTTTTCATCTTTCAACAACTCATTGATCCCTTTTGAGAATTGAACTCCTTGACGGATATGATTGGACCAATAATTGGGCGTTAAATCCTGTTCGGTGATCTGTTTCCCTGTAACATTGGATATATATGGGATGTGTGGTGCACTCATCTTAACCTGCCCTGCTTCCTTGGTGAAGATATCCAGGATAGGATCCATCATTTTGGAGTGGAAGGCATGTGACGTGTGCAGGGGTTGAAATGGAATATCATGTTTCTTTAGTTCCTCCGCTAAAACTAAAATTGACGCAGATGCTCCGGATACAACACAACTTTCAGGTGTGTTGATCGCCGCTATGGCTAATTCTTCACCCAAGTACTTTTCTATCCTGCCCGAAGCAGCACCTATGGCCAACATGTCTCCTTTGGGAAGACCTTGCATTAATGCTCCACGCTTGATCACCAGTTTTAAGGCTGATTCGAGTGTTAGTACACCACTCAAACAGGCCGCAACATATTCTCCAATGCTGTGCCCAATCATGCCGTCTGGAACAATGCCATATTCCGCCAGTTGTTTGGCAAGTGCATACTCAACCATGAATAAAAGAGGCTGTGTATTCGCTGTTTCATTAATGAGTTGCTCAGAATTGGGGGTGTCAGGATATAGAATTCCCTTAAAATCAACCGTGCTTTCTTTTGCCGCCAGTTCAAAACAAGTTGTTAAGGTTTGACTAAACACACTTGTTTTGTCCTCGTATAATCCACGCGCCATGTTCTCATATTGAGATCCTTGACCTGAGAACATAAAGACGATCTGCTTTTCTTGAACGGGTTTACTTGGTGTTTGTGCACTCTCTTCGAGTAACGTTATGGCTTGCTCTACAGTGCTGGCTACAAACCCCGATCGATATGCAAAGGCTTTTCTGTTTTGTAAACTCCAGGCAACATCTACCAAGTTTACATCTGAATGGGCCATCAGGTGCTTCTTGATTTGCTCCTTTTGCCGATCCAACGCCGACTGTGTTTTGGCAGACAAGGTGATAACTTCAACTGAAGCAGTCACTGACTTTCTCTCAATAGTTGGCGCAGCTTCTAAGATTACATGCGCATTGGTTCCGCCTATTCCAAAAGAACTTACTCCTGCACGAAGCGGAAAATCTTCATTTACCCATGGTTTCAATTCTGTATTGACATAGAAAGGACTCGCTTCAAAATTAATCTCCGGATTAGGTGATTTGTAGTGCAGCGAAGGGACAAGTTCTTTGTGCTTCAAACACAAAGCGGTTTTGATAAAACCAACCACTCCTGCTGCTGTATCTAAATGACCCAAATTCGTTTTGACAGAACCCAAGGCACAATATTTTACTTCACTTTTTCCAAAAGCCTGTGTTAAAGCACGCACTTCTATCGGATCTCCCAGTTTGGTGGCTGTACCATGTGCTTCAACATACGAAATACTCTCAGGACTCACACCTGCCGAAGCTTGTGCCATTTGAATCACCTCGGCTTGACCACTCACACTTGGTGCGGTAAATCCGACTTTTCGATTTCCATCATTGTTGATCGCACTACCTTTGATTACAGCATAAATCTGATCTCCGTCTCTTTGAGCCGCAGATAGTTTTTTGAGGACTACAGCTCCTGCCCCTTCACCCGCAACCGTACCTGTCGCTTCTTTGTCAAAGGTCCGATTATGCCCATCTTTTGACGCAATCATTCCATCTTGATACCAATACCCTTCTTCTTTTATTCTACTTTTAATGGATACACCTCCTGCAATGGCAATATGATTTTCTCCGGAAAGTAAACTTAACGTGGCATGATGGATTGCTACCAAAGAGGTAGAACAAGCAGTATTAATGGCATTCGCCGAACCGTTTAAATTCAATTTATGAGCAATCAAAGTATTCGCAAAATCTTTATCACTCAACTGATTTACCATCAGCTCATCAATTTCCCCATTGTTTAAAAAGTGACTGTACGCTTGCCATTCCAAACTTCCTACTGAGCCGGAATAGAGTCCAATCAGACCTTTGTATTCAAAAGGATCATAACCAGCATCTTCCAAAGCCGACCAAACCACCTCGTGGAATACGCGGGTCTGAGGATCCATTAATTTGGCTTCATCCGGTAAATACCCAAAAAAAGCAGCGTCAAAATTTGCTTTGTTTTCAAGGACACAACTTGTTTTTACATAATCATTATTCTCGAGTGTTTCAGCAGTAATACCAAAGGACTGCAACTCTTCTTTGCTGAAGTGGGTAAATAACTCCTTACCACCTCTTATATTATCCCACAACTCTTGAATATTGGCTGTTTTCGGTGCTCTTACAGCCATCCCTATTACAGCGATATCGGTGTTATTATTTTCCCCGGTAAACACCGATTTCTCGCGTTCCATTCTCTTCTCTTCATTATCTACAGAAACTTCGCTTAGAAATAACTGAGTTGCTTGCTCACGAACGGTTGTGAATTCGAATAGTGAGGCGACAGGGCAATCTATGTCAAATGTTTGTTCAATTATTGATTTTAACTTGATCAGTTTGATCGAATTTCCCCCAGCGCTGAAGAAACCCTGATCTATTCCAATGCTTTCTTTTTGCAAGATCTTCTCCCAAATTTCGATCAGTTTTTCTTCTATCTCATTCCTTGGAGCAACGTATTCAATATCAGACATTAAACCCGAATCCTCTGGTTCAGGTAATGCTTTCTTGTCAACTTTACCATTAGAAGTCAATGGGAATTTTTCCATTTGAATATAGTAAACCGGAATCATATACTCTGGAAGATTTTGCTTTAAATAGGCCCTTAGTCCGCTTAATGTTTGCTCCGATTTCGAACTGATATAGGCAACCAGCTGTTTCTCTCCATCCTCTTTTTCCTTTACTAATACCGTCGCCTCTTCAATTTCATCATGACTTATCAAACAATGTTCAATCTCCCCAAGCTCAATTCGATGTCCTCTGATTTTAACCTGATCATCTTTTCGACCAATAAATTCGATGCTCCCATCCGGAAGCCATCTTCCCAAATCTCCCGTTTTGTAGAGCCGTTCACCTTCAACAAACGGGTGAGTGATGAATTTTTCATCCGTTAAGTCTGGCCGATTCAAATATCCGCGAGCCAAGCCGTCTCCCCCCACACAAATTTCACCAATTACACCAATCGGAACCACTCCCATCTTTTCATCCAGTATGTAAGCAGTGCTATTCGATATAGCCGCGCCTATTGGAATCGTTAACAAATCTGGACTTACATCGCCGATGGGATACCATGTTGAAAAGGTTGTATTCTCAGTTGGGCCATATACGTGATGAAGGTTGACATTCGGATATAGTTCTTTAAATCTCCGAACGTGTTTAACCGAAACCTGCTCTCCACCGAATAAAACATAGTTGATATTCTTTAGCGCATCCAACTCCGCTTCTACCAATGAATTAAATAAAACTGTTGTCAAGAAAAAGCCCGTAACGTTATTATCCAAAAGAGTTTGATTAAACTTTTTTAGATCTAAGAAAACATCTCTCTCAGAAATGACAAGACTGGCTCCGTTTAAGAGTGGCATGTAAATATCAAATGTCGCTCCATCAAATGAAAAATTCGATAATCCCAAAATGGTATCATTCGTTGAAATCTCCATATAATTGGTATTACGTACCAATCGTGTAACGGATTTATGTTCCGCCATGATTCCTTTCGGTGTTCCCGTAGACCCAGAAGTATACATTACATAAGCCAAGCTTGAAGGCACTGTCTTCGTATCAACTGCTTCCCTACTATAATCTGTCGGCGTAAATTCAACATCAATGGCAAAGACAGGTCCATCATAAAAATCAATATCGAATAGAAAATCAGACTCGGTGATCAATAATTTGAATGCTGTATCTTCAGCAACATACTGCTTAAATTTACGCGAACGATCAGGAGATATTGGCACATAGGCCCCTCCTGACTTTAACACACCCAATAGGACGACAACCATCCATTCATTTCTATTTAATTGGATTCCGATTAGATCATCAGGCTCAATTGCATGATTTTCTTTCAGATAATGCGCTAATTGATTCGACCTTTCATCCAATTCATGATACGTGAGTGACTTACCTTGATACATCAGAGCTAAGTGATTCGGATTGCGTGAAACCTGATCTTCAAAAAGGTCTACTATTGTTTTATCCGTTTCATAATTCGTTTTTGTTGCATTGAAAGTCAATAACAATTCTTCCCGTTCCACATTCGATAGATAATTGAACTCACCTATTGTTTCATGCGGACGCTCCAATATTGAAAATAACAATTGCTTATAGTGGTTTAAAAGTCTTTGGACCATGGACGTATCATAAACATCCGGATTGAACACCAATTGGCAGGAAAGGCAGTCTCCAATTTCCTCAAAAGTGACATCTAAATCAAACTTAGAATTGTTTACTTGCACCTCTAAGCATTCGTTTATTTCCTTCTCGGTTAGTTCAATCCCGCTCATTCCTTCATTCGTATTTTGAAGAATGAACATCGTGTCAAAAATTGCGCTTCTGCTGTTATCTTGTTCTAGATCAAGCTCATCCACCAATCTATCAAAAGGATACATTTGGTGCTCATAACTTTTCAAGGTGTTCTGTTTTAACGACTCGAAGAACTCATTAAAACTGTCATTGGGATTCAATTGATTTCGGAGCACTAAGGTATTGATATAAACTCCTATCTGATCTTCTAAATCGGCATGTTCCCTTCCCGCAATTGGAGTACCAATTACCACATCCTTTTGACCTGTGTATTTATACATGAGTATTTTCCACGAGGCTAATAGTACCATGAATAGACTTCCGTTATTGTTTTCGGCGAAGCCTTTTAACTTCGATGTTATTTCCTTATTTAAGTAAGTAACTATCCCTGATCCGTTCAGTGTTTTGATTCTTGGCCGTTGTTTTGTAGCTGGTAAATTGAGTCGCGGAAGATCACCCTCTAATACTTCATGCCAATATGCTTTATGTGCATTAAATGACGGTAATTCCAACTGCGCCAATTGCCAAGTTGAATAATCCTTGTACTGAATCGGCAAACTTTTCAGGCTTGGAATTTCATTATGGTTATACGCTTCATAAAATGAAAACACATCACGTGACAATACATCCATTGACCATCCATCACTGATGATATGATGCATGTTGTAATAAAAGACATATTCTGTTTCTCCCACTTGTAGTAAAGCGGCTCTCATTAGCGGCCCTTTTTCCAAGTCAAATTCTATCCGCGAATCATTTCCAATATAAGCATTCACTCTATCCTGCCAATTGGTTTCTCCTCTAAGATCCATCTGACTAATTTCAAACCCCAGTTCATCTCGTTCTAGTATCCATTGTCTGATTTCACCATTTTCATT
This sequence comes from Fluviicola sp., assembly GCA_044377135.1. Taxonomy (GTDB): domain Bacteria; phylum Bacteroidota; class Bacteroidia; order Flavobacteriales_D; family Crocinitomicaceae; genus Fluviicola. The sequence continues at coordinate 21,334 of JBILJP010000011.1, read as the reverse complement.
TTCCTTAAAAACGGTTCTTAGAATCTCATGACGATCCAGTACAGAATCAATTGCTTTTTTGAAATTATCGATGTCAATTTTTCGATTGATATATAAATTTCCTGGAATATTATAAGCAATTGACGCCTCTTCAAATTGGCTCAAAAGCCACAGTCTTCTTTGTGCATTCGATATCGCATAATTTTCCGCATCTTCTACTCTTTTTATCTGAATAAATTCATGCGGAACAGCGACTGAAATTAACTTGGCATGCGCCGTAATTGTAGTGTTTTCGAACAGTTCCTTGAGAGACAACTTCACGTTCAATCTCTTTTGGTATTCACTGCTTAATCTAAGTGCTTTGAGACTATGACCACCTAAAGTGAAGAAATCATCCTGGATTCCAACTTTTTCTTTCCCGAGTACTTCTTGCCACAACTTTACCAGTTGGATTTGGAGATCGGTAGTCGGTGCTTCGTATTCGATGCCACTTTCAAGCCCCAACTGTCCAGGATTTGGGAGTAATTTTTTATTTACTTTTCCGCTTGAATTGATCGGCATTTCTTTCAATTGAACGTAATAAGATGGGAGCATATACTCGGGTAAATACTTCTTCAACTCATTTCTTAAATCCCAACTGTTTTGCACAGTCTTCGAAGTCAAATACGCCACGAGTTCATTTTCTCCCTCTGCATTTTTTAATGCAATCACCGTCGCTTCCTCAATTTGAGCATAATTTGTGAGCGCGTTCTCTATTTCTCCTAATTCGATTCGATAGCCGCGAATTTTTACCTGATCATCCTTTCTTCCCAGGAATTGGATATTTCCATCAGCCAGCCATCGTCCCAAATCGCCTGTTTTATACAAGCGTTCCCCTTCAACAAAAGGACTGTTTATGAATTTTTCATTGGTTAAATCTTCTCGGTTTAAATACCCGCGTGCCACTTGAACACCTCCGATTAATATCTCACCAACCACACCAATCCCTTCAAGTCCTAAGTTATCATTTACAATGTAAATGTGTGTGTTATCCACAGGTTTCCCGATTGGAATCTCCGAGCCTTCATCGCTGTAATTACTTAAATTGATAGATGTCACCTCAATGGACGCCTCGGTTGGTCCATAGTAATTGTGTAAATTCACATTGGGAGCTTTCTCTTTTATAGATTCCACCAACTTTTTTGTCAATGCTTCTCCACTACAAATCAAGTGACGCACGCTCTCCAGTTGATTCCATCGAATTAGATCTATCGCTCGACTCAGCATTGATGGTACAAAATGTACAATGCTGATTTTATGTTTAAGCATTAAACTTTCCAAATAGACTGGATCTTTATGCCCATCTGGTTTCACTAAAACCAATTTACTACCGTTAATTAATGGCGTAAATAGCTCCCATACCGAAACGTCAAAAGTTAAAGGTGTTTTTTGAATAAACACATCGGATTCGTGAATGTTAAGATCGCGGACCATCCATTGTAATCGGTTGACGATACCTCCGTGCTCAAGTAGAACGCCTTTTGGTTCTCCGGTTGAACCAGAAGTATAAATCACATATGCGAGGTTATTTGGATGAAGAATCGTTTCCAAATTTTCAATCGAATAGGTTTCTTGCTGTTTCCTGAACTTACTGAGCTCGCTGTCATTTAGAAGCAACTTCACCTTACTATCTGTCAGAATTTTGTCAATTCTTTCTCGCGGAGACTCTGAATCGATTGGAACATAGGCTCCACCGGCTTTTAGAATTCCCAGCAATGAAATCATTTGCCACTCGCTTCGCTCCAGCATGATTCCCACCAAGCTCTCAGGGCTCACTTCATAAGTCGTCCTTAGGTAATTTGCCAACTGATTGGCGGATTCATTTAGTTCACGGTATGTGAGTGCCTTTTCTTCGAAAACTACTGCAATATTATTCGGAGTTTTGACAGCTTGTTTTTCAATCAAATCAACCAGTGTCCCTTGAGGATAATCAAATTCGGTAGCATTAAATTCATCTAACTTTTGCTTTTCTTCAGTGAGCAAATAATTTGCTTCTCCAATTTTCACTGAAGGGTTTTCCAACAGACTAGTGAGCAATTGTCCATAGTGACGCATCAATCCTTCAACGGCCCCTGAAGCATATACGTCCGGATTGTATATGATTTCAAGAAATAAATGGTTTCCCTTTTCTTGAATTGAAATTTCTAAATCGAACTTTGATATGGCATTGCCTTCTGAAACAATACTCGTGTCAACTATAAACGGCTCTCCTATCTCTTGTTTGTTTCGAAGTACGAACATCACATCGAAAACGGCACTTCTGCTGGTATCACGCGTAAGATTCAATTCCTCCACCAAGCGGTCGAACGGATACATTTGATGACTAAAACTTTCTAAGGTTCTGTTTTTAAGCGCTTCATAAAAATTACTAAAACTAGTAGTTGAATCAACCGTATTTCTTAATGCTAGAGTATTTACGAAAAATCCGATTTGATTTTCAAGATCAATGTGATCTCGACCCGCTACTGGCGTTCCAATAATGATATCCTCCTGCCCTGTGTATCGGTAAATTAAGACGTTCCAAACGGCAAGTAAACTCATAAATACACTGCCGCCGTGCTCCCCGACAAATTCATTCAGTCGAATAGTCGTATGGGAATCCAGGAAAGTGCTTAGCACTTGTCCATTATGGGTTTTTAACCTTGGTCTTTTTTCGCCTCCAGATAAGTCTATTAGTGGGAGTTCTCCAGCAAGTGCATCCAACCAATAAGCTTGATGTACCTTATAAATATCACTCTCCAATTGTGCCAATTGCCAAGCCGAATAGTCTTTGTATTGAATTCGTAAATCGTTTAGCTTAGGTTCATGATTTAGTTGGAACGATTCATAATACGCTGTGACATCTGCCGACAAGACTTGCATTGACCAACCGTCACTAATGATGTGGTGCATGTTATAGTAAAAAACATACGCTTGCTCTTCAACTTGTAAAAGTGCCGCCCGAAAAAGTGGCCCGTTTTCCAGGTCAAAAGGCCGAAGTGAGTCGGTATTAATGTACTGTTTTAAAGACTCTACACCCTTCTCCTTTGTCCTAAAATCTTCATATGAAATTTCAAAATTCAGTTCTTCTATGCCCAGAATCCACTGTCTTACTTCTCCCTCTTCATTTTCCTTAAAAACCGTTCTTAAAATTTCATGACGCTCAATGGTCGCAGCAATAGCCTTTTTAAAATCATCTATATTAATCTCTTGATGAAGAAAGATCCTTTCGGAAATATTGTATGCTGCTGAACCCTCTTCAAATTGACTCAACACCCATAACCTTCTTTGGGCATCAGATATTTCATAATTCGGAGCATCCGGAACCTTTTCAATTCTTTCATTCACCGAAAGTTGGCTTTTTAAGAAATTGACCAAATCAGCCTTATGCTTCAACAAATCCGCTTTATCCTCAGGCAACAGATTTTTTATTTCGCCCGAAATTTTGAGGTTTTCACCTGAATCATCAAGCGATAACGAAATCTCCTTTGCCCTATATTTTGCTAAAAATGAAAATATATCGTTCATGTGTTCTCAATTAAATTATGATCTGATCTTCTTTAGAATTCGTTTCTGAACTCTTTTCCTTCATCCATGTTAACATACCTACTGCAGCTGCCAGACCACTTATTGTTGGTTCAATGAACAAGTTTTTTAGTTCAATTTTTACGCTAAAACTCTTCTCTACTCTCGTAAGCAGTCGGATTGCTGCCAAACTATGACCACCGAGTTCAAAAAAATCGTCGTTTACTCCAATTTTGTCAATTCCAAGGATCTCTTGCCATATTTCCACAATCGCTTCTTCAATTTCATTACGAGGTGCGACAAATTCTGTTAGGCGATCTAGTTCCAGGAATGAAGGAATTGGAAGTGCCTTTCTGTTTATTTTGCCATTGCTCGTCAAAGGCAATGCTTCCATTCGGATGAAAAAAGAAGGAATCATATAGGTAGGAAGGTACTTTTGCAAATATTCCCTTGTTTTCGTCTGATCTATATTATCCTTTGCAACATAGTATGCGGCCAATTGGTTATTATTTTGCTCATCGGTAACGACATCAACGACTGCTTCCTTTATTTCATCCATTTGAGATAAAATGCTTTCGATCTCTCCTAATTCTACACGGAAACCTCTAATTTTCACCTGATGGTCTGCTCGTCCTAAGAATTCCATGTTTCCAGTCACCAACATTCGACCTAAATCTCCCGTTCGATACATTCTTCCTCCCAGGTTGTGATTAAAGGGATCGGCAACAAAAGAGGCGGTTGTTTTTGCTGGATCATTTGCGTAACCTCTGGCCACACCAACCCCTCCAATATATAGATCGCCTGCAACACCCGGAGGTACAGGATTCAAATTAGAATCGAGAATATAGAAGTAGTTATTTGCAATTGGTTTTCCGTATGGAATACTGCTCCATAGTTTGTCTACCGTTTTGATTGGATAATAATTTGACCAGACTGTTCCCTCAGTTGCCCCTCCTAAACTAATCACTTTCACATTTGGAAAGTACGTGCTAATTTTTTTCGGTAGCTGAACTGGAATCCAATCTCCACTTAAGAAGACCAATCTTAGCTCCTTTTGTTCAAACACCTCATCCAAGTAATTTAGCTCATCAATAAGATAATTCATTGTGGTTGGAACAGAATCCCAGAAAGTGATTTGCTCGTCTTTCAATATTTTGGACAATGCTTTGACATTCTGAACTTGTTCTTTTTTAGCGATCACAATAGAGCCTCCAGCCGCAAGCATTCCAAAAATGTCATACACAGATAAATCAAAGCACATGGATGTTATGAATAACATTCGATCAGATTGACCGATATTGAATTCGGTGTTTACCCATTCAACTAAATTGACTGCCGAATGATGCTCAATCATAACACCTTTAGGACGCCCTGTTGAACCTGAAGTATAAATGGTGTAGGCCAAATCGTGTTTATCTACCTTTAGTCCCAAATTAGTCGTGTCAAAATTCGATAAATTCAGCGCACTCGTATTGATGAATTCTACGTGTATTAACTGATCCGATATTGGATATACCGAGTCACATACGACGGTGCTAACACTTGAATTTTCCATAATGTATTGTTGTCGATCCAATGGATATTCTGGATCAATCGGTACATATGCACCCCCACATTTGAGAACCGCGAAGATGGAGGTAATCATGTCAAAATTTCGATCAACTAAAACGCCTATGTTTTCTCCTGGTTTCACGCCACAACTAACCAGTTTTCTTGCAAGTTGATTGGCTTTGTTATTCAGTTCATTATAGGTGATCACCTGACCATCTTGCCTCAAAGCAATCGCATTCGGAGTTCTTTCAACCTGAGCTTCGAAGAGTTCAAATAGTGATTTTTCTTGCGAGTACTCAGTGACTGTATTATTAAACGTTCCAAGTGAAAAATCGTTATCATGGGATAACAATAGCGAAGCAGGAATCAGCTGTTGGTCAAGGTCTTTTATCAATTGTTCCAAAATACGCGCATACATAGACAAGGCATATTCCATTTCGTGCTTTTGAAAATAGCGAGGAAGGTATTTTATTTTCAGCCCCAACTGGTGCCCTGTTTTATCAACCTCTAAATCAAAAAACGTATTTGTCATTTCATTTGAAATGCTTGTTTCATTGTCAAACAGATCATCAATTACTTGAACGTTTTCTGAGGCCTCCAAATCATTTAGAATATGGAAATCAGTGTAGTTTAAGAGTGTATCAAAAACAGGGTTTCCATTGGTGACTTTTTCATCAATGAATTGGACAATATCCGTTAAATGAACTTCATGCGCTTTTACTTCAACTAGGTAGTTTTGAGCAAAACTCAATAGCTGTCGATAATTTTTTATTTGATCGAAATCAATTCTAACAGGAACGGTATACAAGAAGCATCCCATGATTTTTTCTGCATCCTCAATTTCTGGACGATTGTGTGTTACGACACCTGTGACAACATCTGTTTCTGTACTTATGATGCGCAATAAATAGAGGTGTGCACCAAGGAAAATTGCTTTGGATGAAATGTGTTCATTCTTGGCTACGTTTTCCAACTGATCGTGAATTGCTTTGTCGATCGGCAATCGAACGGTATGCATGCCTTGTTCTTCGCTTATTTTAACTCCTTTGTAATTAAACGGTAATTTATTTCTAACATATCCATCTAACATTTCTTTCCAGTATGCTTGTGTTTTCGCAGATTCTCGACGTCCTAAAAGACGAGTAACGTAGTCCTGATAACTGAACTTAAGTGCAGGCAACTCAATTTCATTGTCGGAGGCGAATAGTTGGGATAGCTCCGATCTAAAAATAGAGGTACTCCATCCGTCCAGGAGTGCGTGATGAAAACAAAAGACCACGAGGTATTGATTCTCTTTAACTTTGTTTAAATACAACGACCACAACAATTCATTATTAAACGTTAGTCGTGTATCAAGTAACTCTTGAGTGAACGCTTGAATCTTCTTTTCTTTCATTTCTTTGTTCAATGAGCTAAGATCATTGACAAATAATGGAATATCGACTTCACTGAATACCACCTTTACCGGTTCATCGAACCCATTCATAAAATACTTAGTTCTCAGTATAGCATGCCGTTGAACAATCGTACCAACGGCTTTTTTGAATTTATCGATGTGATTGATCGCAATGGAATCAATAAATTGATCATAGTAAACGGGTTCGTCTGGATTCATCATAGATGAAAAAATCATGCCCTGTTCAATTTGCGTAACGGGATAATAATCCTCATAAAGATCAAAAAACGAATTGCTCTTTATTTGAGGATATAGCGTTTGTTTAAATTCGTTTAACTGTGTCAATCCGATTGCAAGATCCTCATTATCAGTCAATGTGTTTTTCGATGAGAACAGACCTGCTAAGCCTTCTACTGTATCGTATTTATACAACTCTGCAACTTTAATGTCCCTACTCAGCTTTTTTCTTATTTGGGCCACTATCTGTATAGCTTTCATCGAATCTCCTCCGTTGGCGAAGAAGTTATCCCGAATACCGATTCCTTCCGTTTTCAAAATGCTTTCCCAGATTCCAATGAGAGCAACTTCAATTTCATTTCTCGGTGCGATGTATTCCGTACCGCTTATGATTCCTATACCTTCGGGATTTGGCAATGCTTTTTTATCAATTTTACCATTATTGGTTAAAGGCATTTGATCCAACTGAACATAATAAGTTGGCAACATGTATTCAGGTAGTTGCTTACTCAAATAGGTTCTTAAACCCGATGAATTTTGTTCAGTTTTTGATGTTAAATAAGCCACTAAGACCTTTTCCCTTTCCTCATACTCTATAGCTATCACTGCCGCTTGATCCAGTTCTTCGTGCATTGCCAATGCATGCTCAATTTCGCCTAGCTCAATCCTGTGTCCTCTAATCTTAACCTGGTTATCAATTCTACCTAAATATTCGAGATCTCCATTTTTTAATTGACGTACACTATCTCCTGTTCGGTATAGCCTTCCATTGGATTCAAAAGGATCCGGCACAAACCTTTCTTCTGTTAACGACTTTCGGTTTAAATAACCTTTTGCCACACCATATCCTCCAATGTAGAGTTCTCCAGTCACCCCAAATGGAACAATATTTCGGTTCTCATCTAAGACAAGGCATTTTACCGTTGGGATCGCTTCGCCGATGTTACTCTTATTCAGTTTAATTTCTTCGCTTCCAATTTCCTTATACGTTGTATGCACCGTTCCTTCGGTAATACCATACATATTCACCAACTTACAATTTGGAAAACGGTTGTTCCAAAAGGTCAATCTTCCCGGACTTAGTGCTTCCCCGCCAAAAATCACATACCGCACATTCAGATCTTCGTCCAATTCCTCGGCGGCTTTAGACAAATTATAGAAAGCGGAAGGCGTTTGATTTAGAACGGTTACTTTTTCATTTTTAATAAGCTCCAGGTATGCATTCGGGTCTTGCGCAATCCCTTTTGGAATAATTATCAATCTACCACCGAAAAACAAGGCGCCATACATTTCCCACACCGAAAAATCGAACGCATACGAATGGAACATTGTCCATGTATCGTTGCGGCCAAAATCAAATAAGTCATGGTCCGTCATGAATAATCGAACCACATTGCAATGATCAATCATCACACCTTTTGGTTTACCTGTTGAACCTGAAGTATAAATAATGTACGCTAAACTGTTTGGATCAACTTCCGAGTTAAGAGTTGTCTTCTCATATTTTTTCTGACTGCCAGCAAATTTGATCAACTCGGAAGCATCAATAATCGCTTTACAATTCGCATCTTTTTCAATAAACGCAATGCGCTCTAAGGGATTTGAAGGGTCAATTGGAACGTAGGCTCCACCAGATTTCAAGATTGCCAACATGGAAATAACAATCCATTCACTTCGTTCCAGTTTGATAGCAATCAGGTCATTTGAATGAATGTGATACACTTCTTTCAAGTAGCGTGCGAACTGATTCGTCAGCTCATCCAATTCTTGATAGGTGAGTTCCTTGTTCTCAAACACTACTGCTACACTATTCGGTGTTTGGGCAACCTGATTTTCAAACAGGTTAACGATGGTTTTGAACTTAGGGAAATCGACCTTCGGTTTATTCGATCCGACTATTTCTTGTTTTTCGGACTCTGTTAGGTACTCTAGAAGTGCAATTCTTTCATCTGGCGAACTTAGTGCTTTAAAGGTCAACTGCTTAAAATGTTGCAAAAGCCCTTCGGCCATGTCCTGATCGTAGACATCCGGATTGAACTTCAACTCCATCATAACATGAGCTCCAACTTCCTGAAAGGATACTTCCAGATCAAACTTTGAGACCGTTTTTCCAAGATCTGTTATTTGATCCAATTCCGTCTGTTTCAATTCGAGATCAAATGATTCTGGAGCACTGTTCTGAAGTACAATAAGGATATCGAACAAAGCGCTTCTGCTTGTATCCTTTATAAGATCCAGCTCTTCTACCAATCTATCAAAAGGATAGGATTGATGTTCATAGGCCTCAAGTGTATTACCCTTTAATCTTTGGAAAAATGTGTTGAAGGAATCCTCCGATTTAAGGTCATTTCGCAAAGCTAGTGCGTTGATATAAAACCCAATTTGATTCTCCAATTCAATATGAGAACGCCCCGTAGTTGGAGTTCCAATGATGATGTCATCCTGACCTGTATAACGGTGCATTAGTGCATTCCAAGCGGCCAAGAGCGTCATAAATAAACTCCCGCCATTTTTTTGAGAATAGCTCTTTAAGACCTCAGAAAGCTCCGCATTTAAATAGGTCCTTAATCCATGTCCATTATAGGTTTTAACTTTTGGACGATGATTGGATGTCGGTAAGTTCAAAACGGGTAATGCACCTGCAAACTGGTTGTGCCAATAGTATCTATGTATTTCGACACTTTTGTTTTTTGGATCAAGTTGATTTAATTGCCAAGCAGAATAATCTTTGTATTGAATTCGTAAAGGGTCTAATTGTGGTTGGACATTTCTTTTATAACTTTCATAATACGCTAGTATATCTTTCGAAAGTACTTCCATTGACCAGCCATCACTTATGATATGATGCATGATGAAGTAAAACACAAACTCCCGATCTTCCACTTGAAGTAGCGCACCTCTTAACAATGGACCCTTTTCTAAATCAAAAAGGTTCTGTACATCTTCTTGAATAAATTCTTCTACTCTTGCGTTTTTATCTCCAGAACTTCTAAAATCATGTTGCGTAAGTTCGAATTGAAACGCTTCATGTGGAATAATCCATTGTCTTATTTCTCCAGACTCATCCTCACGAAAAACGGTTCTTAAAATTTCATGTCGTTCAATGGTTGCATTGATCGCCTTTATAAAACTATTCAACTCAACTTCGTGATTCAAATAGATACTAGTTGGCATGTGATAAGCTGCTGATGCATCATCGAATTGACTGAGTACCCATAAACGTCTTTGAGCGTCAGAAATAGGATACGACTCCTGAGTGCCAACTGCTTCGATTTGTTCAAATCCTACACCTCGGGTGGATTCAATGATCTCGCGATGAGCCAGGATTGTTGTGTGTGTAAAAAGCTCATTCAACGATAACTTTACACCGAACTCTTTCAAATAAGCGTTGCTAAGACGGATGGCGTTTAAACTGTGTCCTCCGAGTGCAAAGAAGTCATCCAATATTCCTACTTCTTTTTGATTTAATACGGATTTCCAAATTTTTTCGAATGTTCGTTCGATCTCATTTCTTGGTTCAATACTTTTGATACTTTTTGAAGACAGTCCATCTGGATGAGGTAGGGCTTTTTTGTCTATTTTACCATTGGAGGTAACAGGGAATTCCGCCACTTGCACCATAAACGAAGGAATCATATAATCGGGAAGCGTTTCCTTTAAGTCACTTCTGCATTTATCAAAATGCACGAATTCCAATCGATTTTCTTTCTCTTTTTTAAATTGGTGTTCAATCCAAACGCATTGGTCAAAGTACTTTCCTGTATTATTTTCGAGGTCAATTTCGATTGGCTGCATGGCCCCTTCAATTTCATACTTCCCGCTTTTATCAAACCTTTGCCCAGTCCATTTTTCCCATTGCTCGACGGATCCCAAAATTTCTTGAGAAACATTTGAATAGCTAATAATTTTCCCTCCTAAGTTCAAATGAACTCTTAACCAATTATCACCAACTTTTCCTGCTTCATTTTTACGTACACAATATTCCTCCAATGACATGTTTGGAAACAGACTTTTGTCTGTAGGTCTTACTGGAATAATGAGCTTTTCATATCCAAAACTAATTGCCAAATCAAAGAAGCATTTTAAAACCTCATAACTTATTCCTTTTCCCAATTCTTCTTGATGAACAGACGCGATTAACACGCAAAGTGTATTCTGTTTCTTTAGGTTATTCCGATCATCGAACCCCTGTTTCAAAGCAGCATCCCAACCTATTGGCAAGCCATCTGCTGTGCCATCCCAGTGAATCGGAATTGAATTCCCTACAGCTACTATCTTTGCACCTTGAGTTAAAACTCCGGCCTGATGCTCCGCAAATTCTTCATACAATTTCGACCAGTATGTCTTAACTGTTTGATCTCCTTGAAAGAAATCGGGCCACAAATTGTCATGGATTTTTTCCATGTCAAAGTACATTTTTTTTGAACCATCAAAGGTTTTCACGAGGAATTCCTCGTTTGTTTTGGGACTTACGAAAGTGTTTACTTTGGGTTGAATATATGCAACCAGATTATCCTCCTGGTTGTCATTTTGTTTCGTAATGACAACAGCATTCTCAACACCTTTTTGTTGAAGCAACACTTGTTCAATTTCTCCGGGTTCGATTCGATAACCTCTTATTTTTACCTGTTCATCCTTGCGCCCAACAAACTCAATATTTCCATCGTTCGTCCACCGACCAATATCACCTGTCCTGTAAACGCGTTCATTCTTGTTTAAAGGATTGAGAATAAACTTTTCTGAGGTCAGTTGTTCTCGCCGAAAATAGCCTTTGGTAACCGAGCTTCCACCTATGATAATCTCGCCTGTAACGTGCGGAGGAACTATGGTTAAGTTTTCATCGAGGATATAGACTTTGGTATTACTCAAAGGTTTTCCAATCAGGTTTTTCTCAAATGAAATCACGTTTTCGGCAACAATCGCATCGATGGTTATTTCAGTAGGTCCGTAGTGATTATTTAACTTGACATTTGGTAACGATTCCCGAAAGCGTTGCACTAACTTCCCGTTCAGGGATTCACCTCCTACGGAAATTGTCTTGAGTGTTTTATTTAACTGTTCCGCTGAATCACGGGACAACCCGGATAGAAAATGATTGAAATAAGTAGGCGTTCCCTGGAGCAGGTTTACCTCATTTTCGATTATTTCATGGATGACACTCTGAAGATCCTCAACATTATCCTTCGATGAAATAACAACTTTACCTCCCACTGTTAACGGAAGTATCATTTCCAGCAAGGATACGTCAAAGACGTAATTAGTCAGGCAATAGGTACTTATTTCTCCTTCAATGGAGATTGCTTCCTGCTCTTCAATTAGTTTATCTGCTAAGTTTTGATGGCTCACCATCACTGCTTTTGGTTTTCCCATTGAGCCGGAGGTGTAGATCAGATATGCCAAATCATCCGATTGAATTGGGGACAAAAATTGCGTTTTTGAGTACTGATCACTGTTTTGATTGAACGCATTCAATTCGGTTTGGTCGATGCACAATTTTGCTTGTGTATCTTCTGAAATGAATTTTATTCGATCCTCTGGATAATCCGGATCAATTGGGACATATGCTGCACCCGTTTTGAGCACTGCCAAAATAGAAATGATCATCCACTCGCTTCTGGTCTGCTTAATTGCAACGAGATCATGCTGTACAACTCCATGTGTGGAGATTAAGTACGCGGCTAGTTGATTTGAACGTTCATCTATTGCCTGATAACTGAGCGGCATTCCATCAAAAACGACTGCTGTTTTAGTCGGATTTCTCTTTGCTTGATTCGCAAAAGATTGGATCACGTTTTCTTCGTTAGAACTACTATTTGATGCATTTCCAAATTTCAGTAGGCGTTCTTTTTCAGAAGGCAATAAATAATTGACCTGCCCGATTTTTTCGTTCGGGTTCTCCAATAAGGCGTTTATCAACTGCTTGTAGTGATCGATCAATTGACGAACCATGTCATCGTGATAGAGGTCGGGATTGTAAACGAGATCCAAAGACAGGTGTTTCCCAAGATCTTTGAACATAACACCGACATCAAATTTTGAAATAACGTCGGTTTGTTCTTTGATCTCATTAATTTGATTCGCCTCCAATTCCAATTCGTTTCCGTTGCTTTGATCATTTTGAAGCGAAAGCATTAGATCAAATATGACACCTCGGCTCGGATCTCTTTCAATATTGAGTTTCTCAACTAACCGGTCGAAAGGATACATCTGATGACTGTATGCAGTTAAGGTCTTATCTTTTACTATTTGGAAAAAGTTTTGGAAACTATCCATTGGATTGACAAAATTGCGTAAAGCCAATGTATTCGCGTAAAATCCTATCTGATTCTCTAAATCCTTATGATCGCGGCCTGCAACTGGAGTACCTATTATAAGATCGTTTTGTCCTGTATACCGATACATCAGAACATTCCATGACGCCAAGAGACTCATAAAAAGGCTTGCTCCATTTTCTTCCGAAAACCGTTTCAATTGGCTTGTTATTTTTTCATCAAAAAATGTACTTAATTGGTGCCCTTTGCTACTTTTTAGGCCAGGCCTTTTTTTACTATTCGGTAGATCTAAAACAGGTAATTCACCCGATAAACTATCCCTCCAATAAGATTCATGTGCCCGATACTCTTCTTTTTCGAGTTGTGCTAACTGCCAAGCTGAATAGTCTTTATATTGAATCTTTAACGGACCAAACTCAGGCGTTGTGTTTTTCTGATACGCCTCATATACATTGAATACATCATTTGACAATACATCCATAGACCAACCGTCACTGATAATATGGTGCATGTTATAATAAAACACATACTGCTCATCTTCAACTTGCAACAACGCTGTTCTAAATAGCGGACCGTTTTCCAGATCAAATCCTCTTTGTGCATCCTCTCCGCGATAAGCTCTTACCGCCTCCGTTTTGTTTTCAGTACTTCTTAGATCACGAAAATCAAATTCCACATCAAAGCTGTTAATTTCCTTGATCCATTGGCGCACTTCTCCAGCCTCATTTTCTTTAAAAAAGGTTCTCAAAATTTCGTGCCGATTTACAGTCTCGATAATTGCCTTTTTAAAGTACTCTAAGTTCACTTCTTTGTTAAGAAATATCGTCCCTGTAATAATATATGCAGCACTGTTTTCCTCGAACTGACATAATACCCAAAGTCGACGTTGAGCATCAGAAATGGCGTAATTTTCCTGCTGTTCAACCTTTTCAATCTTCAATTCTATTTGATTCACCGAATAGTTTAAATATTCGATAAGCTCTTGCTTATTCTCTTTAATTCGAGCTACGAGTTCTTTGGGTAATTGACTTTTGTCTTTGACAATTAAATCAATATTACCGGCCTTGTTCAACTTAATTGAACAGTTATTTGCCCGTAGTTCGTCAATTAATTCCCTAATCGAATATTTCATATCTCAATCGTATCAAAATTCCCATTCTCCGCTTCTTCAGTATTCGACAACCACAACACTCTTTCCAACTCGGCTGCTAATGATTCAATGGTTGTATTCTGGAATAAATTTCTAATATCAAGTTTCAGATCAAATTGATTGGTTAGGATGCTAACCAATCTTAATGCTTTAAGACTGTGTCCACCCAACGCAAAAAAATCATCTTTCACTCCGATTTTTTCTTTCTGGAGTACTTCTTGCCAAATTTCGACCAGCTTTTCCTCCATTTCATTTCTTGGCGCTACGTATTTTACACCTGTTGAAAGTCCTAATGTAGCAGGAGATGGAAGTGCTTTTTTGTCGATCTTCCCGTTTACGGTTAACGGGAGTTCTTCTACTTCAATATAATGGCTCGGCAGCATGTACTCTGGCAATGTTTGTTTCAGCAATGCTCTTATGTTTATCACATCCTGCTCATTTTCCATCACCAGATATGCCACTAGTTCATTCTCTCCTGCCCCATTTTCAATTGTAATTACGGCACAATTTCCAATCGCGTCGAGCTGCATTAACGCATGCTCAATTTCACCCAATTCTATTCTGTGACCTCTAATTTTTACTTGATTGTCAATTCGACTAACATAATGAAAATCGCCATTTTTAAATAATCTTACAAGATCTCCAGTACGGTATAATTTCTGCGTTTTTTGAAAAGGGTTCTCAACAAATCTCTCAGCCGTTAGCGTTTCTCTGTTTAGATATCCTTGAGCGACTCCTTCTCCTCCTAGGTAGAGTTCTCCACTCAGACCAAAAGGAACGCAATTCATATTTTGATCCAATACGAAACAACTCACCGTAGGAATAGGTTTCCCAATGTTGTTGCTACCAAGATTAATCATTTCATTATCAATCAGTTTGAACGTAGAATGGACCGTTCCTTCCGTGATTCCATACATGTTAACCAACTGACAACTTGGGTAAGTGGCTTTCCAATTTACCAATTTAATAGGGTTAATAGGTTCTCCCCCGAAGATAACTGTATGAACGATTAATTTGTCCTTCGAGCGCTCATTTACTTCAGATAAATTATAAAAAGCTGAAGGTGTTTGATTTAGAACAGTTACACTTTCCTTTTTCAGTAAATCATGAAAAACTCGCGGGTCTTGAGCGACAATTTTTGGAACTATCACTAGCCTTCCACCTGACAATAACGCTCCAAATATTTCCCACACAGAAAAATCGAACGCGTATGAATGAAATAAAGTCCACACATCCTTATCATTAAAATCAAATAGGGAATGATCCGTTTTGAATAGTCTAACGACATTATGATGATCAATCATCACCCCTTTTGGCTTCCCCGTTGAACCTGAAGTATAAATTACATACGCCAAATGATTTGGTTTTACTGTCAACTCGAGGTTTGTCGAACTATATTCCGTTCGGCACTTTTGAAATGTATCCAACTCAACAGGATCTATGCAAACTTGGCATCCAGCATCCTTCTCAATAAAATCAATTCGATCCTGCGGTGTTTCAGGATCAATTGGCACATAGGCAGCTCCTGCTTTTAAGACCGCAAGAATGGAAATGATCATCCATTCGCCCCTGTCGAGTTTAACACTTATAAAATCATTGTCATTGAGTTCATAATTATCTTTCAAATAATTGGCTAGTTGAGTCGATTTCTCATCTAATTGAGCATAGGATATGGACTTCTCTTCGAAGGAAACCGCTACATTATTGGGGACATTTATGACCTGTTCGTTGAATAAATCAAGAATGGTTTTGTTCTTTGGATAATCTACGTACTCGCCGCTAAATGCCATTATTTTAGTCTTTTCCAGCTCTGACACCAAGCTGATTTGTTTCATCGGCTGATTTCCATCTTCCAGAAAACTGTCTAAAATTCGTAAGTACAATTCAAGAACATCATTCCCACTTAATCCCGATTTAAGTTTTTTGGTCAATCTTAAAACAAGACCAAAGGCTTCTCCCCCTGTTGCATTTACATTAAAGTCGAAAAAGACATTGGTTCGTTCAAAGCTTTTCAAGCTTAGCGAACTGCGCTCTTCTCCAGAATACTCTGATTCAGCTGATTCTATGTTTGCCAAAATGTTGTACACGTAGAAGTCAACATAATTAAACGAGACATCAAAAAACGGATTGGATAGATCCGATTTTTCTTTACAGATCGTGGCAATTTCAGGTAGACTTAACTGTTCATATTTTTTTAACTCCACGATTTTCTGATGCATTATCCGGATAAAATCAAAGCACGAAAGGTCTGTCTCAACAATTATTTTAAAGGGAACGGTATTGAGAAAACATCCTAAAATCTTATCTCCATCTGGTGTAGTTGGTCGAGTATTCGTTACGATCCCCGTCACAATTTCTTCGTCAAAATTTAGCACCTTCAACATATAAAGGTATGCGCTTAAGGATACCACTTTTACTGTTGTATTCAGGCCAGCGGCGAGATCTTCGATTTTTTGGAGATATCGTTGATCACGCCATTGGGATACTTCTTCAAACTTATCGTCATTGGTAAATAAATCTAATCGTTGATAATCATCAAATTCATAGCTCCAATAGTTATGCGTATTTGCGTCATTTTTGCAAATTTCATGCTGGATAATAAAATCCTTGTAATCAGATCTCAGTGGGATTAGCTTATAATTTTCGCCATTTTTTAATTGGACATATACATTATTCAACTCGGTAATAAATGATGCGCTACTCCAACCATCACTAATAGCATGATGAAACTGATAAACAAAAACATAGTTGCTTTCTCCAAGTTCAAACACTGACATGTTCCAAAGAGGTTCACTGATATCCGAAAAGCCTTGCAAAATTTCTTTTTCAAGTGCATTCTTAATAAAAGCTTCTTGATCCTCGACACTTTGACCCACCAATTTCACAAATCGCACATTGGGTTTTCGCTCTTTGTAAACGATTTGTACCTCGCTATTAAAATCGTTTAGGTTAAATCCTGTCCTCAACATTGGGTGCTTTTCAGTCATCAATTCAATTGCTTTTTGAAACAATTCAATATCAAACTCTAAGAAGTTTTTTTGATAAATTTTTTGATCATGATAAACTCCTTCACCAGCGCTAAAAAGGTTGGCATAAATCATCCCCTTTTCGATGTCACTCATTGGATATATGTCCTCAATCAACCCTTTCTGTTCTTCAGTTAATTGAACCATCACGTCTACTTTGAGTTTTTCTATGCTTTCTCGCACAGCTAGTTCTAGTTCTTTTAACCTTTTATCGTTTTCAGTTAAATTTTCTTGATTTTTGATGATGTATTCAGCTATTTTTTCAATCGTTTCGAAATTGTAAACTTGGGCAACAGACAGTGTGTAGTTCATCACCTGTTTAATTTCTGCTACAATTCTCAATACTTTAATCGAATCACCTCCTAGATCGAAAAATTCATCTTTTATCCCAACACGATCACGTTCTAATACTTCTTCCCAAATTTGAACCAATGTTTTTTCAATTTCATTTGTTGGGGTACGATATTCCGTCCCTGCCGCAATGCCTGCCTCCAAGGGGTTCGGCAATGCCTTTCTATCTAACTTTCCATTCGCATTTAAAGGAAATTGATCCAGCTGCACATAATGAGTTGGGATCATGTATTCAGGTAAATAGTGTTTTAAATACGCCCTTACATCATGGGTGTTTTGTTCAGTATCAGAACAAAAGTAAGCAACCAGTTCTTTTTCATTTAGCTGGTTTGTATGCACCAAAACCGCTGTATCATAAATCTCCTCGTGCTTTCCTAAGGCAGTTTCTATTTCAGCCAATTCAATGCGATACCCTTTGATTTTGACCTGATCATCTACTCTACCTTGAAAGTCAATATTTCCATCCGGAAGCCACTTACCTAGATCGCCAGTTTTATAAAGTAGTTGATTATTACCAAATGGACTTTCAATAAATCTCTCTTTTGTTAGTGCTTCACGATTCAAATACCCTTTCGCCAAACCCCGTCCACCGATATACATCTCTCCGGTAACCTCTAAGGGTTGTACTTCTTTAGCTTCATTTAAAATAAAGATATGCGTATTGGCAATGGGCTTTCCAATCAAAACCTTTTGATCAAGTGCACCAATTTCTTTAACGATACAGCCTACTGTGGCTTCAGTAGGTCCGTATTCGTTGTAAATAGTTATCTCTGGGTTAATCGCTCTCAGAATTTCTACATGGTGTATATCTAATGTATCTCCTCCAATGATTGCCGTTTTGATTGATGTATTGCTAACATTTAAGTTATTCAGCAGAGTGATATGAGCAGGTGTTAATTTGATAGCATTCAAATCTTCTTGAAAATAAGCAGATAGCGTGTCGACCACGTTTGAATTCGCACTAAACATTCTTAGTTCTCCACCACTAATCAACGGAAGGTAGAAGCTGGTGACAGTTAAGTCAAATGATAAGGAGGTGAATAAGCCAAAACGGAAGGTTTCAATATCTTTCGCGTAAACGTCTTTCGCCCAAACCAGGTAATTTGAGAGCGAATTATGAGAAATCATGACTCCTTTTGGAAGGCCTGTTGAACCGGATGTGTAGATGGCATAGGCTAAGCTATCGGCAGATGTTATTTCGTTGATCGCATCTTTTGGGTAATTGTCCTTTTCGAATTCCACATCGACTGCAAAAACCACTCCGTCGAACTCCTCGTTATCAAACAAATAATTTGTATCCGTAATTAACAAACTCATTTTTGAGTCATCTACAATATACTGTTTTCGCGCTGACGGATATTGTGGGTCAATAGGAACATAGGCTGCTCCTGATTTTAAAATAGCCAATATGCTAATCACTACCCACTCATTATTATCTAGTTTTAGACCTATTAGATCACCTGATTTAATCTTATTATCGTTAATGAGACAGTGCGCCAATTGATTTGACAATTCATCTAATTCGCGAAAAGTCCAAGTAGCCTCAGTATTGCGAATTGCAACTTGATCAGGACTTTTCATAACTTGTTCCACAAATAAATCAATGATCGTTTTTTCTTGGTCAAAGTCGACATGCGTATTGTTAAAGTCGTTCAATAACTGCGTTTTTTCCGACGAACTCATCAGATCAATTTTTCCTATCGACTGGCTCGGTTTTTTGACTACATCTGAAATAATATTTCGATAGTGATATAAAAGTCTTTTAACGAACTGTTTGTCGTACAAGCTTTCGTCATAATTCAATTGAATTGAAACGTACTCTCCGATTTCAGAGAAATGAACTTCGAGATCATACTTTACGGAACAGCTACCCAAGTCATTTATGGTACTCATGGCGGCCTCATCGATTTCCACACCCTCTAATTTTTCCGAAGTATTATGAAAGTCAAGAAGGATGTCGAAGATTGGGCTGCGTCCTTTCTCTCTTTTCAGATTTAATTCATTTACCAAACGGTCAAATGGGTAACTTTTGTGTTCAAATGCAGCTAAGGTCGATTCTTGTACCGATTTGTAAAATTGCTTGAAGTTATCCTCCGGATTTACTTTATTTCGGCAGACGAGTAGGTTCAAGTAAAAGCCTATTTGATCTTTTAAATCTTCATGATCACGACCTGATTCTGGTGTTCCTACAATAATGTCCTTTTGCCCTGTATAACGGTACATTAACACGCTCCATGCGGCTAAGAAGAACATGTAAAGACTTCCGCCTTCCGCCTGAATAAATCCTACGACTTCTTTGGTAACTGCCTTACTCAAGTAGAGTTCAACTGCTTGCCCTTGATATTGTTTTGATTTTGGTCGTTTTATATCACTCACGAGATTTAACCCAGGTAATTCTCCAGAAAGCTGCTCCAACCAATATGCCTTATCTGTTTCAGAAGTTACCTCTTTTAATTTTTTCAATTGCCAAGCCGCGTAATCTTTATATTGAACCTTGAGTTGCTTTAATTGAGGTTCTCGATTGGCTGCGTAAGCCTCGTAAAAATCGAAAATATCTCTGGAAAGAACCTCTATGGACCAGCCATCACTTATGATATGATGCATATTGTGGTAAAATACAAACTCCTCCTCTTCTACTTTTAACAGCGCTCCTCTCAATAAAGGACCACTTGCCAAATCGAACGGTTTACTCATGTCGTTTTCTACATAAGCGTTAATCTGTTCCCATTTATTTGTCTCCGCACTGTAATCAAAACAATTCAATTGGAAATTGAACGCATCGCTTTCCAAAACAAATTGCTCTACTTCTCCGTTTTCATTTTCTCTAAAAACGGTTCTTAAAATTTCGTGTCGATCAATGGTCGCCTTTAGTGCATTTTTAAAGCTCTCGACATCCATTCTTCGTTTCAGATGTGTGGTACCAGAAATGTTATAGACCACAGAACTTTCCTCAAACTGACTCAAGATCCATAACCTTCGCTGAGCATCAGAAATGGCATAAGAATTGGCTTTGGGAACAGTAGGGATTGAGATGTGTTCAGATGTGCCTTTTGTGTCAAAATCATTTTTGAGTAAAAATTCTACCAATTCGGCCTTTTTTTCTCTAATTTCTACGAGAATTTCTTGATCAACCTGTTTTCCATCAGCGAAAAGTTTCAACTCCCCATTTATGACTTTAACAAGCAATCCCTGATCCGCTATTTTCTGCAACAATCCTTTCATATCTCAATTTCATTCATATTATCAATCATTGACCCTTTTTCTTTTTGAACGATTGCAAAGTCAACCAATACCGACAAGTCTTCAATACTTCGAGTTTCAAATAAATTTCGTGTTTTCAATTCAATATCGAATACTTGATTAATTCGGGAGAGCACGTTAAGTATCTTAATACTGTTTCCTCCCATAACGAAGAAATCATCTTTAATTCCAATGTTTTCTCTTTCCAGCGTTTCAGACCAAATAAGGACCAGTTTTTCCTCAATCTCATTTCTTGGAGGAACATAATCTTCTCCACTTGAAACACCTATCCCATCAGGATCAGGAAGTGATTTCTTGTCGATTTTACCATTTGAGGTTAGCGAAAATGCATCCAACTTAACATAATGTGTCGGTAGCATATACGCAGGTAAATGTTCTTTTAAATGCGTACGTATCTCTATTACATTTTGCGCATTTTCGCTAGTCAAATATGCCACTAATTCATGTACTCCATGTTTATTCGCCTTGGCCAATACTACTGCTTGATCAATCCCGTCAAATTTCGATAAAGCGTGTTCAATTTCACCGAGTTCAATGCGATAACCTCTTATTTTGACTTGGTCATCTA
>JBILJP010000195.1:0-9098 GCA_044377135.1 Fluviicola sp. | reverse complement strand
TGAGCTTGTAAATGAGTACATCTTTCGATTGATAGCCATTCCATTTCAGGAAATGCTGATTCCGATTATTTTGTCACTTGTTATTTACATCTTTTTGTTCGGTATATTTTACCTCGCATTAGCAGGTTCTTTCTTGCTACCATTTCTTTATCATGAAGACAGCGATTCAGAAAAACGCGATATTATCCTTAACGAAAACTCCCCTATTGACGAATTATGATAGCAGAAACACAACGCTTGATCTTGCGGGAACTCACACCCGACGACGCCCAATTTGCCTTTGACTTGAACAGCGACCACGATGTTTTGAAATACACCGGCGATGAACCATTTGATTCGGTTGAAGAAGCCCGATCGTTTCTTGAAAATTACTCCGATTACCAACGCAATGGTTTCGGACGCTGGGGAGTGGTGTTGAAGGAAACCGGAAAATTGATTGGTTGGTGCGGTTTGAAACGCGATCGGGAAACACAAGAAATTGATCTCGGTTACCGCTTTTTTCAGGAAAGTTGGAACAAAGGTTTTGCAACCGAAGCATCCGTTGCGTGTCTTGAGATAGGTAAAACCAAATTCGGATTGGAACACATTGTTGCCAGAGCCAGAAAGGAAAATCCGGCTTCGTACAAAGTGATGGAAAAACTCGGATTCAGCTTTGAAAAAGACTTTTTGGAAGATAGCGAAACGTGGGTGCTTTACGCAATTACTTTGTCAAAATAGTCGTGTCACCCGCTACATCTGTCAATATCAACTTGCTATCTTCTTGTTGAAGAATATCAAAAAACGTTGCTTCGCCACCTGAAACGATGGTAATTCTGCTGTTTTTCACGAAATAGGTCATATTGCTTTCAAAAGCTTCGCCTGCAATGATGTAACGAGCACTTCCGGTTCCCTCGCCGCGTTTTTCCATAGCGAAGGTAAAACTGGCTCCAAAACTGGATGTGGTTTCAACTCCCTGATATACCTTGGCTGTCCAGGAACCTTCGAGTTTTTTACTAACACGTTGATTTTTAGAACAGGCAACTGCGATGAACAAAATTGCTAAAACGGTGATAACAGGTTTCATAGTTATTGGCTTTGAAACAAAAATACGGGAAATAATCGTTTGATTTATCCTATCGTCAATGCTAATCCTTTTCGAGAATGGTGGCATCGCCGTAATTATCGGTGAGTGTTATTCTCTTGCGAGAGATGTCGTTGATGGTAAAAACCACTGCATCCTGATCAATAATCATGGTGAGGTAATCATTCTTGATGAAATATTCCACACCATAAACATCCTTTGAGTTCCAATCGGAATAGACCATTGTTCCGGTGCCTTCACCATTGCGATCTTTGTTAAAGGTAAACTTGACTTCTTCGTCGGGATCAGGATTGGTTCCCATAAAAACGGTTGCTTTCCAATCACCATCAATTCTTCTGTTGATGCGTTGATCTTTGGAACAAGCTGTAATAAAAAAGAGGATGGTGAGCAGAGCTAAGATAGAGCGCATATGGTGTTTTTTAAGTTTAAAAAAAATACAATTTCACATTCCATTGTGTAGTTTTGGAGAAAACCAATGCCAAATTATTTCATGATTGATCCTTCCATTCAACTAAGTACAGAACGTTTTTTAGTGCGCCTGCTTACAACAAATGACGTACCACAATTGCTTTCGTTTATTGATACTGAACCCGAATTGTGGAAATATGCGCTGATTCCCTGCAATGATGGCCCTTCTATGCAACAGTATTTGGATGATGCTTTTGCCGATTATGAAAAAGGAACCGCTTTCCCGTTTGTAGTGATCGATCGTGCCACGGGAGAGATTGTCGGATCAACGCGGTTTTACGATTTTCAACCCAAAAACAGTTCTACTTTACTCGGTTATACCTGGTATTCGAAACACCAGCAGGGAAACGGAATCAACGCGCATTGCAAGTACTTGATGCTTCAGTATGCTTTTGGGGTTTTGCAATTGGAACGAGTGGAATTGCGTGCTGATATGCGCAACGATCGTAGCATCGCTGCCATGCGGAAAATCGGATTTACACAAGAAGGCATTCTGCGGAATCACTTGCCGGTGGCAGATGGAACCAGAAGAGACAGTATTATTTTTAGCGCCTTGAAGAGCGAGTGGTTTGGTGGGATGAAGGCGAGATTGGAAAGTGCAATTTCAAAATAGATTTTGGGAATTCGGGTGTTCGGGATATCCCGAACACCCGAATTAGCGAATTCCCGAATTTTGTTTCCGAAAATCACCTATTTTTAGTGTCTGATTAAACTCTCCACCATGTCAAAACCGATAATCACCTTCCCGTGCAAATACCAACCAGATGATCTGGAAAAACGAAGCGATTTACATTTTTGTCAATCGTGCGATCATGCAATCGTCGATTTCCGAAACGCCAGTGAAGCTGAAATTAACAGCACGATCGCCAACTCTGAAAAGAAAACCTGTGGCATTTTCAACTCGAATCAGGTAACGCAAAAAACAACCGTCATTCCGCTGGGTATTCAGCGAAGAATCGGTTTGTCGCTGTTTGGTATTTTGGGATTAATCAGTCCGGTAGTTACTTCATCTTGTAAAACGGAATCACCTGAGAGCACTGAAACAGAAAATTTGTTTGGCAACTTGAAATTCCCGTTGTTTTTAAGAGGGAAACTAATAGATCAAGAATCGAAAGCTCCGCTGAAAAATGCAGTTGTAAAAGTTCTTCAACAAGACAAGATTTTAGTGGCCGGAGTTACAAATGAAAACGGAGATTTTATCATGTCGCTCAACAGAGATGAACTTTCCGGGGAGAAATTTGATTTGATTCTCGAGAATACGGGGTATGTATCGGATACGATTGAAAAGAACAAATACATCGCCTCTACATTTTTAGAATTGATGATGAAGGTGGAACCTATACTACCTGATACATATTCGTATAATAGTGGAAAGACAATACCGTTACCTGAAATGCCGTTCGCTACATTAGGTTTCGTAAGCTATCCAATAAATCAAATTCCGAATGACTTTGATGGTAATCCGCTTTTTCATATGGAAACCAACAAGAAAAACAAAGCACCTGTATTCGATGCTAAAAACCCACTTTATTGGTTGGAATACGAGCGTCTGAACAAGAAAAAATAGCCAATTTCCATTTTCAAAATTGTTTTTGCTAATTCGCATGTTCGCAATATTGCGAATTCTCGAATTCCCGAATTTCAACTACAAAATCAGCAGTTTCGATTTCGGTAAGTCTCGCACTTCCTTTTTATGAGTTAAAATGAATACTATTTCACTGACTATTCGCTCAAATTTCTCTGCCAGAAACAGATTTTTTGGATAACAACTGTGTGAATAATTATAGCTCTTTTCCACACCATTCATTCTAACTGTTAATTCATCAACTGAAGCAGGTATAATACAAGGCTGAGTAGTATCATCGTCAAAATATTCGGGCATAATCGAAAGATGTTCTTGTAGCATCACATCATAAATTCGCCTTTTTTCATCTTCCGTTAATTTTAACGAAATAACACTGTCATTGTAATCTATTGTGCAACCTGAACGTCTGTAGGTGTTACTAAATGAACTATATTCTTCAGTAAAATCAAATGAAAATGCAAATGCAAAATCATCCGGCATTTCTTGTTTTCTATTCAAACAACACTCACTGAGTACAAACATAGTTCCAACAATCATCCATTTCATACATGGAAGATAAAACTTATTCGTCACAAAAAAGCCCCGATTCTCATCGAGGCTTTCATCATTATTTCTTCTCCTTCTCCAGCGCCAGATCCAACACTTCCCGCATGGTTTTGACATAATGAAAAGTCAAGCCTTTCACGTAGTCGGCGGTGATTTCTTCGATATCTCTGCGGTTGCGTTCACACAAAATGATTTCTTTGATGTTCGCGCGCTTGGCGGCCAGGATTTTCTCTTTTATTCCACCTACCGGCAATACTTCGCCACGTAAGGTAATTTCGCCAGTCATCGCTAAATTTTTCTTCACTTTGCGTTTGCTGAATGAAGATGCCAGGGAAGTCAACATCGTAATTCCGGCACTTGGCCCGTCTTTTGGCGTTGCTCCTTCCGGAACGTGAATATGCACGTTGGTTTCATCAAACAAATCTTGTGTCAAGCCCAACATGTCGGAATGCGATTTCAAGAATTCCAAGGCAATAACAGCCGATTCTTTCATCACATCACCTAAGTTTCCGGTAAGTGTGAGTTTGCCTTTTCCTTTGGTCAACGACGATTCAATGAAGAGAATATCGCCACCAACGCTGGTCCAGGCTAAGCCTGTTACAACTCCCGGAACATCGTTGTTATCGTATTTGGTTTTTTCGCGACCTGCCCCCAAAATGCTTTGCAATTGGTCCAATTCTACTTTTACCTCATATTCTTCTTCGATGGCAACTTGTTTTGCACGATGACGCGCCAATTTTGCCAGTTGTTTGTCTAAACCGCGAACTCCCGATTCATTGGTGTATTGTTCAATGATGCGTTCTAAGGTTTTCTTGTCTACCGTGAGGTGTTTTTTCGTAATTCCATGAGCTTCCAACTGTTTCGGTAGTAAGTGATTTTTACCGATTTCAATTTTCTCTTCTACCGTATAACCGTTTACTTCGATGATTTCCATACGATCCAACAACGGACCTTGAATGGTAGACAAACTATTAGCCGTAGCGATAAACATCACTTTCGAAAGATCAAATTCGGTTTCAACGTAGTTATCGTAAAACGCACTGTTTTGCTCCGGATCAAGCACTTCCAATAAAGCAGATGAAGGATCGCCGTGGTTGCTTCGCCCCAATTTATCTACCTCATCCAATACGAATACCGGATTGGCGGAACCTGCTTTTTTGATGTGCTGAATCACACGACCCGGCATGGCACCAATGTATGTTTTTCTGTGACCGCGAATCTCGGCTTCGTCATGAACACCGCCCAACGACATGCGCACATAATTTCTACCCAAGGCTTCGGCAATCGATTTTCCTAAGGAAGTTTTACCAACTCCCGGAGGACCGTAAAAACACAAAATCGGCGATTTCATGTCGCCTTTAAGTTTCAAAACGGCCAGGTATTCCAGGATGCGTTCTTTCACTTTTTCCAATCCGAAATGATCGCGTTCCAGGATTTTAGCTGCGCGTTTCAAATCAAGGTTGTCGGTCGAAAATTCATTCCACGGCAAGTCCAGCAAAGTATCAAGGTAATTCAATTGAACCGTATACTCTGCTCCTTGCGGATTCATGCGTTGCAATTTGTCCAATTCCTTTTTGAACAACTTCGCCATTTTTTTATCCCACTTTTTCTTCGAAGCGCGCGTTTCCATATCACGCACATCTTGTTCTTGCGGGTTATCGCCCAATTCGTCTTGAATGGTACGGATTTGTTGATTCAAAAAGTATTCGCGTTGCTGGCGGTCCATATCCTGGCGCACCTTGGTTTGAATCTCGTTGCGCATTTCGAGCAATTGCGATTCTAATGTCAGGTGTTCCATCACCATTTTGGCGCGTTTGCGGAAATTCAATTCTTCCAGCATGCCTTGTTTTTTGTTCACATCGGCATTCATGTTGGAGGAAATGAAATTCACCATAAAGGTTGGGCTTTCAATGTTCCCGATGGCAAACGACGCTTCAGACGGAATGTTCGGACTATCACGAATAATTTGCAAAGCAAGATCCTTGATAGACCGGAAAACCAATTCCATTTCCGCATCTTTCTTCGGTGGCATTTCTTCTACCAAAAAACGCACTTTGGCACGCATGTAAGGTTCCGTTTGATACGGTTCAACGATTTCAAAACGTCGTTTTCCCTGAATAATCACCGTAGAACTTCCGTCGGGCATTTTCAGCATGCGGATAATTTGCGCCACTGTTCCTACTTTGTGTAAATCCACAAATTCGGGGGCTTCTTCTTCCTGATCCAATTGAGAAACCACACCAATAATGCGATTTCCTTTGTGTGCTTCCTGAATAAGACGAATGGATTTATCTCGTCCTACTGTAATCGGAATCATGACGCCGGGAAACAACACATTGTTGCGCAAGGGCAAAATGGGTAAATCTTCCGGAAATACTTCTTTGTTCATATTTTCCTCCTCGTCTGGTGACATAAGAGGCAAAAAGTCGGCGTTTTCGTCGATATCTGCAGATAAAATAAGGCTATTTTCGAATGAATCTTTCATGTATATTTCGTTATGTTTTGTCGCGCCAAAATGGCAGATTGTTTACCGTTTGTTCATTCGGTAAACGCTCCAATCACTGTTTTAGCGTAGCGAACACTGTTAGTTCAAGAGCCGTGCCAATGGAAGAAAGCGGAAATTTTGTCGGGTTTTGTGACAGTTTCACATAATCAGAGCTAACGAAATTGTTTCCCACAGATGCACGGATTTTTTGCGCTCCTAACGGCAGCGCCATATCATTATTTTACATTTCATATTTATCGTCTAACACGACAAAAGCGAGTCCGTTAGGCGAGCCCAATCTGTGCATCTGTGGGAAGCAAAACACTTTATCGGCATCAGACTGATGAAAAATACTATTCGTGGACGGTGAAAAACGAATAACTTTGCGGTTGTTGAGTGACTGACAAACTCATCAACGCAAAAACTCATTCATGAACAACAACGACATCATTCGCCGCATCCGCTATACGTTCGATTTGAACGACGATACCATGATCGCGCTTTTTACTTCAGCCGGATTGGAAGTAACGCGTGCTGATATTAGTGATTGGTTAAAAAAAGACGATGATCCGTTACAGAAAAAACTCAATGACAATAAATTGGCTTATTTTCTCAACGGATTCATCATCAAAAAACGCGGTAAACAAGACGGTCCGCTGCCAGTTGCCGAAAAACAACTCAACAACAACATTATTTTTCGTAAGCTGAAAATAGCGTTGGCGCTGCAAGACGATGACATCATTGAAATACTTCAAAGTGTTGATTTCCGTTTCGGGAAACATGAATTGAGTGCGTTGTTCCGCAAACCCGATCACGATAAATTCAGACCGTGTAAAGATCAGGTACTGCGTAATTTTATTTATGGCTTGCAGGAAAAATTCCGCCCGAACGGCGAACGCGATTAAGCGATTTTTGTAGTTTTAAATCAACGAATTTCTATGAATCAGTTTCGATACACCATTTTGTATGTGAAAAACGTTACGGCAACGATTTCCTTCTACGAACAAGCTTTCGGGTTCGAACGCACGTTTATTTCGCCTGACAATCAATACGGGGAATTAAACACCGGTTCCACCACCCTTTCGTTTGCTTGTCTGGAATTGGCACATTCGAACCTGCGCAACGGTTTCTTGGAAAGCGATTTGGCAAACAAACCATTTGGAATGGAAATCGGGATTACAACTGAAAATGTTGACGCTACACTAAAACTAGCCATTGAAGCCGGAGCTACTTTATTGGAAGACCCAAAAACCAAACCGTGGGGACAAGTTGTGGCTTACGTGCGTGATTTGGATGGTTTTCTGATCGAGATTTGTACGCCAATGGGGTGATTAAAAAAAACACGCTAAATTTTCCAACCATTCACTGATAAAAGTATCAACCATGCAAAAAAACCACCTTATGAAAACATGCATACTTCTATTCGCTCTAACACTTTTTTCGAGTATTTCATTCAGTCAAGATTCGTTGTATTCGAAGGTCTTTTATGATGATCAGGCATTAGAAGGCCAAACCAGTTGTTTGAGCTTTCACGACGGATTATTACTTGTTAATAAAGCCGCAGACGGAACAAACGTGTTGTTGATTGATTCGTTGGGGGAACAAATCTGGTCGATTAGTTTAAATTACACCAGCAATATAACCACTTTTAACTTCAATCAAGCCATTCAAACCATCGACTCGTGCTTTTTACTAGTCGGAAATGCTTACAACTACGTTGATGCTCAGTACGAGGGTTACCTTATAAAGCTAAATCAAACGGGCGATACTGTTTGGAGCCGAACGTTCACCACCAATAGTATTTCTTCTATTGAATATGACGAATCGGATATTTTCTCCATCGTGCAACAACCTGATTCTTCTTTTGTATTTGTTGGAACAGCCGGACCACATGATGATGATTTAGATCAGCGCATGTTGATGGGGAAAATTGATTTCAACGGACAATTGGTGTGGTCTAACGTGTATGAATTGTTTAACAGAAGCGTAAAACCCAGAAAGATCATTCTTGCTCCCAACGGCAATTATTACGTTGCAGGTCAATTGTTTGAAGAATCAAACTCCCTTTACTTTCTGGGATTCACAAGTGAATTTGCCAACTCAGGCAATTTACTTTGGGCGAAAAAGATTCACAGCCTAAAGATTCATGACATGATTCTGAAGGACAGCGCTCTGTTTTTCATGGCCGAATCTGACCAACCCGAACAATCTTTCCTCATCAAAACCGATTTATTGGGAAATCCTATTTGGAACAATCTATACAATTGGTCTTCAGAATTTTCAGGTGAAAAACAGTTACGCCTGACAAATCTTTCGGATCATCAATTACTCATGTACGATAACAATCGATACGGCATGGGATCAAGTATGTATAAAGTTGATACTGCCGGAACTTTTCTGGAAAGCAAAAGTTTGTTCCTGGGAGCTAAAAACATTTTCGAACGAGATCATAAAGGCATTTACGTTGTTGGAATTGGGCCGCTTTACGGAATTCGGGCCGATATTTATCAACCTCAGGTTGGGGTCATCAAAACAGATTCATTGTTTCAACATTCTTTTTGCATTAACCTGCTAGATCCGTTGGAAGGAATGCTCGTACCCTCTATTATTGATACACTGTCAACCCCTTTCAACATTGTAGATACTTTAATTCCAAGATCAATAGAAATAGATCTAACTCTTTTCGACCCAAGTAATTTTGAAGGTTGTGTTTCTTATTTAGGTGGTCTCAACGAAACAAGCATGTTGGCACTTTCCGTTTACCCGAACGTTTCTACAGGTATTTTCAACTTAGAACAAGAAACGCTTGAAACATTGGAAATAAGCGTTTTTGATTCACAGGGAAAAGTGATTATTCAGCAAAAAATGAATGAGTATTCTTCTGTAATCAATTTATCACAACAGACAGATGGCATTTATTTTTACAAAGTCAC
>JBILJP010000010.1:0-33746 GCA_044377135.1 Fluviicola sp. | reverse complement strand
AGTTGCCGCAGCTAGTGATTCATTCGGTTCAAAAGCAGTTGAACAAGAACCATTTGCAACCGTTGTTACTTTTAATGTATAACAACTTGCGCTGTTGGCGCCATTGTAACCAAAAACTTTTATGTAGTAGGTTCCTGCAGGTTGTGTGTTTAGCACTACTGTTTCAGTGGCTGTTGAACCTGCTCCATTCCCTATTTGAGTGCCCGCGTTATTGTAAATTACCAGATCAAAATCTACACTTGCAGGTCCTACAAGACTAAAAGTATTGTTGGATGAACCTGATGTCACAACCTTGAAATAATCAATATCTGTTGCTGTTGAAATGGCTGCTGAATTTGTTGCTCCAACTACTATTGATGCCGCGGTAGCTTGTGTTTCATTTGGTTCGTATGCGGTTGAACAACCGGATCCGCCATTTCCTGTTCCTTCGCAAGTAAGGGTGATACAACTGTTCACATTTGCGCGGATTAGATTTCCGGGCTGCAGTCCAAATCCAAGATTGAAGTTCATACCGACACCATTTACTAAGTGACAATAACTCATAATGGTTCCGCCATTGCTCGGAAGTGCAGCATTACATCCTTCACTGTATCCAGCCGACGGACCACAACCGTCAATGGCACCTCCTGACCAACTACACGCATGTGTATGTGGTGAACCTAAATTATGACCCACTTCATGAGTTGTCACATTTACCGGCCAGCTATAATTCGGAACCGCTGAAATAGTCTGCCCAATAGATCCACAAAATCCGTGCTTGTAATATTCATTTGTACCACATACTGTGTTTAACCAGGCAACGCCACCGCCCCCGGTTGTTGAAAAGAGAGTAGCAAGGTTTGCGTTGAAATTTGTTCGTCCAGCAGAAAATTGGTCCAAACTGTTGGCATACGGATCTGCGCTTGTCCAGATATACAGCTGATTTAGTTTAGAACCGATGTTTTCATTATTGTACATGATTTGAAAGTTATTGAAAAGCGAAGTGATATGATTTGTTACCGCTTGAGAACTACCATACGTTTGATAAAGATTATAGGAAGTTTCCCAGAAATAGGTAACACACTTTAGTAGCGCTTTTTCATTGCTCATTTGCTGTAAAGGAATTTCGCCCATGCGATCCATTTCTTTCGAATATTGCTCCAACGATTCGGCCTCACATGCTTGCCCAAACGATATGTTTAAGTCTTTATCAGCATAGATTATGTGAGTTGAATTTGTGTTTTCTATGCCTCTTAATGAACCAACCTCAATAATTTCGCCATCTTCGGAAGTGATCAAAGCGTTGAACTCATTCTGAAAGAAGTTGAATCCTACAAGTGATTGCTCGCCTCTTACAATACCTTGATAATATGTGCCAAGAACTACGTTATCTACTGCTGCAGGATCATTGGACGAGACTTTAAAATCATCGCCAAATAAATCTGCTTTTACCAGGTCAATGGTTAATAGTTGACCTTTAAACGGAAGTTGTACAGTTAGTGCAAGAGGTTTTTCCTTTAGCAGTTTAGTAATCGATTCAGTATTGGTATAACTGATAAATTCGGCGTATTTTAGTGTTTTTGTGACTTCTCTTTCCTGACTTTCAGCCATTTTACTCACT
Source organism: Fluviicola sp. (assembly GCA_044377135.1). Classification (GTDB taxonomy): domain Bacteria; phylum Bacteroidota; class Bacteroidia; order Flavobacteriales_D; family Crocinitomicaceae; genus Fluviicola. Next base: position 32,146 of record JBILJP010000010.1, on the reverse strand, counting down.
CGGGAATTAGAAAAGTCAAGCGTGTAAACTTCGCTTAGATCATGATAAACGTCGAAGACTTGTTGCTCATTTCTTTTCAATGAGGTTTTTGGTGTTCCGCCGTAATCCGTTTTTGATAAGGTGGTTTTGGTTAGTTCCTGAGCGTTGATTCCAGTTACGCCAATCAAGCCGAAAATCACGATTAATTGAATAGGGTTTTTCATAGTTTATAGTTTAAATGAACATTAAACATATCGATTAAAATTGTTAATTAAAAAACAACTTTGTTTCTTTTTGTTCAAAAACTAGAACTTTAAAACTCGTTAAAAATCAATCGGGTTACTTGTGTTGTTGAGGTTGCTGACAGTATTAATAATTTGAATTCGGCAAGAAATATTTTTTTGGTAATTGCAGAAAACAGAGGAAAAAGGTATTGAAATGATCTTTTTATTGACCGGATAAAAAGACAAAACCAGAATAACAAATACATGCTATTCTGGTTTCTTCACCGAAAAATTCGGTCAATTAATTATAACGTTCCGCGTTTTTCCTGCTCACGTTCAATGGATTCAAACAAGGCTTTGAAATTTCCTGCACCGAATCCTTTGGCGCCCATACGTTGAATGATCTCAAAGAACAATGTCGGACGGTCTTCTACCGGTTTGGTGAAGATCTGCAACAAATACCCTTCTTCGTCGGCATCAACCAGGATTCCTAATTTTTGAATTTCAGGAATCGGTTCTGTCATGATCGACATGTGTTCGCCCAAACGTTCCGGAATTTCATCGTAATATGCTTGTGGCGGTGCGGTAAGAAATTCCACTCCACGTGCACGCAAAGCAGCAACTGTATCCAAAATATTATCGGTAGCTACCGCGATGTGTTGCGCTCCTGCACCTTCATAAAAATCAAGGTATTCTTCAATTTGCGAACGTTTTTTACCTTCAGCAGGTTCGTTGATCGGGAACTTGATGCGTCCGTTTCCGTTGCTCATTACCTTACTCATCAAGGCTGAATATTCGGTATGGATTTGTTTGTCGTCGAATGAAAGGAAATTCACAAATCCCATCACATCTTCGTACCATTTCACCCATTTGTTCATTTCACCCCAGCCAACGTTACCTACCATGTGGTCGATAAACTTCAAACCTACCGGAGAAGGATTGTAATCTGATTCCAAGGCTTGGTAACCCGGTAAGAAAACACCGTTGTAGTTTTTGCGTTCCACAAACATGTGAACTGTTTCACCGTACGTATAAACTCCGGCACGTACCACTTCACCATGTTCGTCTTTCTCTACTGTTGGTTCCATGAACGATACGGCTCCGCGTTTGGTTGTCTCTTCCCAGGCACTGCGCGCATCTTCAACCCATAAAGCAATCACTTTTACACCGTCGCCGTGTTTTTTCACGTGTTCTCCGATTGGTGATTCACTGTTCAACGCAGTAGTCAATACCAAACGAATTTTGTCTTGCTTCAACACATAAGACGCACGATCGGTTAAACCAGTTTCCAATCCGGCATAAGCCAACGATTGAAATCCGAAAGCGGTTTTGTAGTAATGCGCCGCTTGTTTGGCATTTCCTACATAAAATTCAACGTAATCGGTTCCCAATAACGGAAGAAAATCTTGCGCTCCGTCGAAAATTTTCTCTAAACCGTATTCAACATTTTTTATTTCTTTGCTCATAGCTTCTATTTCGTAAATTCAATAAATCTTATTTTTCCAACCAGCTGTATGCGTAGTCGTCTAACTGCATATCCAAAGCTGCCTGGGTTAATTTTAACGGACGGAATGTATCCACCATTACGGCTAATTCTCCCGTTTCTTTCTGACCGATACTGCGCTCGTAAGCTCCCGGATGTGGTCCGTGAGGTATTCCACCCGGATGCAAAGACAAGAATCCTTTTTCCACGTGGTTACGACTCATAAAATCACCGTCAACATAGTACAATACTTCGTCTGAATCGATGTTGGAGTGATTGTAAGGCGCCGGAATGGCAAGTGGGTGATAATCATACAAACGCGGTACAAACGAGCATACAACAAAGTTATTTCCTTCAAACGTTTGGTGAATCGGTGGAGGAAGGTGTACGCGTCCGGTAATCGGTTCAAAATTGTGAATCGAAAATGCATACGGAAAGTTAAATCCGTCCCAACCTACAACATCAAACGGATGCGAAGCATAGGTCAATTCGTGCAACACATTCTCTTTTTTGATTTTGATCACAAAATCGCCCATCTCGTCATGCGTTTCCAATTCGGTAGGCAATTTAAAATCGCGCTCGCAGAATGGAGAATGTTCTAATAACTGACCGAATTTACTACGGTAAGTACGCGGGGTCAAAATCGGAGAAAAAGATTCCACAATCAACAAGCGGTTATCTTCCGTATCAAAATCGATCTGGTAAATCATACCGCGTGGTACCACCAAATAATCACCGTATTCGAAATCGATATTCCCCAACATGGTGCGCAGTTTTCCCGAACCTTTATGGATGAAAATCAACTCATCTGCATCTGCATTCTTATAGAAGTATTCGCGTAAGGATTTGCGAGGTGCAGCAACCGACATATTGAGGTCGTTGTTGAACATAATGATTGTGCGTGCATCCAGAAAATCATCTTTTGGTGCTGCTTCAAACCCCTTGATCATACGAGAGGTGATGTTTTTGTCTACTGCAGCTTTCGGAGCAAGATCAACCGGTTCTTTCATCGCTTTTACCATCGTTGGACGGTGTACATGGTACATTAGACTTGAAAAACTGGCAAAACCTTCCGTTCCGAATAATTGCTCGTAATACAATTCTCCCGAAGGCTTTCTGAATTGTGTATGTCTTTTGGGAGGAATGCTCCCTAATTTATGATAAAAAGGCATATATATAAGTTTTGGAAATGGCTATTACATTACTTTAATGATCCCGAGAGGCATCATTCCGGTTTGCGTTTCTGCAACCACTGTAACATAATCAGTAATTCAACCCACATACTAGTGCTCTAATTGCATTGAAAAGCAAAAATAGGGAGAAACAACGGCATAAAAAAATGATTTACATTAGGTTTTACTGAAATGCCCGACCAGATGTCTGAGCCTAGTGATAGCTTGAAAAAAATGCTATTTTTGCTCATTCTTAAAAGGCGTAAATGAAAAAAGTGCTTGTGATAGGTGCCGGTGGACAAATTGGCACGGAGTTGGTTTTGACACTGAGAACCAAATTCGGAAACGATCAAGTGGTGGCTGCGGATGTGAAAGAAACATGTCCGGAACAGTTGGCCAACGGACCATACAGAAAAATGGATATCCTCGATCGGGAAGATGTATCGGCCTATATCCGCGAAACAGGATTCGAACAAGTCTACTTATTAGCCGCCTTACTTTCTGCAACGGCAGAGAAAGCACCTGATTTTGCTTGGCGCCTGAATATGGAAGGATTGTTTACCATTCTTGATTTAGCCAAAGAAGGAGCCATTAAAAAAGTATTTTGGCCTAGTTCTATTGCTGTTTTCGGCCCTACTACGCCACGAGAAAACACTCCGCAATACACGGTAATGGAGCCAACAACTGTTTATGGAATATCCAAGCAGGCAGGCGAGCGCTGGTGCGAATACTACTTTAATAAATATGGAGTTGACGTACGAAGTATTCGTTATCCGGGATTGATATCGTACAAAAGTTTGCCTGGTGGAGGTACCACCGATTATGCAGTGGATATTTTCTACCAAGCCAAAGCCAAAAAAGAATACGCTTGTTTCTTAAGTGAAAACACGGCCTTACCAATGATGTTCATGGAAGATGCCATTCGTGCTACCATTGAATTGATGGACGCTCCGGCCGAACAATTAACGGTTCGTTCGAGCTATAATCTTTCTGCTTTAAGTTTTACTCCGAAAGAATTGGCGGCATGTATTCAGGAAACAATTCCTGAATTTAAGATAACGTATGCCCCCGACTTCCGTCAAGCGATCGCAGACTCATGGCCAGCATCAATCGACGATAGTGTGGCGCGCAAAGATTGGGGATGGTCGGAACAATTTGATTTGTTTAATATGTCGAAGGAGATGTTAAAAAATATTAATATAAGTAAGATAATTAACTAATGAAAATACGTTCATCGACTGATTTCTCTTTTTTATCGAATTTTATTTTTTTCCTTGTGCTTTATCCGAAAATAAATCTATCTTTAAAATGCGCTACTAAACTAATTAATGTGAACATGTGGAAGTCAAAGCAATTGGTTCTTCTAATCTGTTTCCTAACTTTCGGAATCGTTGGTTGGTCTTACAATGGTAATAATGACCAGGATGGGATTAACAAATCTAACGAGAAAGGAAAACAAGGAAAATGGATTTACTACGGTAAAGACCGTCCTGAGGCAGGGATACCAGCCGAAGGAAAAGTAGAAGAGGGAAAATACGTTGACGATCGTAAAGAAGGTATTTGGATTAAATACCACAACGATGGAGTCACTCCGAAACTCAAGGGGGAATATGAAAATAACCGCCCGAAGGGTAACTACACAAAGTATCACCAAAATGGTAAAATCAAAGAGATTGGAAACTTTGAGAAAAACCAGTACCACGACTCGCTGAAACGCTTTCACGAGAATGGACAGTTGGAATACGAAGCTGATTACAATGAAGGTGGAAAAGAACAAGGGAAAGTGAAATATTACTACCCGAATGGTCAGTTGGAGTTTGAATATACTTCAAGCAACGGAACACCTACAGGAAAAGCGGTTCGTTACTACGAAAACGGTGATGTAAAAGAAATCATTGAATACGCTGCAGACGGTTCTGTTTCAAAAAGCACGGAGAAAGAAATGGTAAACCAACCGGTTACTGTTAAAGATCCGGGACAAAGCAACGAACGTGCACCAGCTATTGGTAGCTCTCCGAAAACAAAAGGGGTGAAATGGCAGCCTAACGGTTACAACAAAGTCTACAATGAAGACGATGAAATCTGGCAAGACGGTGTCTTTAAAGATGGTAAACTATGGGATGGTAAGGTCTATGTTTACGATAGAGACGGAATTCTACTCAAAGTGAAAGTCTACAAAAGTGGTGTTTACCACTCAGACGGACAGCTTTAAATAAAACTGATAAAATAGGAAAGTCATCAATCGAAAGGTTGATGACTTTTTTTTGTTGGGTAATTTTCCCGAACTCCGTTAAATACTTCTTTTGATCTACTTAACTTTTGAAGTCTGTTTAAAATCAAGTCACGAAAAGTATTCTTTCTCAATTTCTAACTAAAGAAAAAGAAATAATCATTTGGCCACAGATGGTACTAATTTTCACGATTACATCTGGTTGCAAAATTGTTAATTCTGCGCTTGCGTAGTGTCCAAATCTGTGGAAATCTGAGTCATATGTGGCAGATAAAGGTTTTATGTGACAATCATATTCCTTTTAAAATTCAATGTTTTAAATTAATATAACGTGAGTTCGGGATAAGAATTCAGTCAGATCGCTTAGAGATAGCTGGATTCAAGCGAAAAGAACGAGATGTATCGGGCATACATCGAGTGCTTTTTCGAGCAGAAGACGGCTGTTTATAAGCGAAAATGCACCTTAGCTAATCCCTAAAACATTCATCTGTGGCGTTGTATTTCGCAGAGATGACTCGCCATCTCTACAAAATACGCCTAACATCTGAACATTTTATGAATTTCTGACGGGTATTCTTATCCCGAACTCACGTTAATATAGGCTACGGGTATCCATGAGCACTTTTTAATTTAATGACATTGCTCTACACTTGATTATGCTTTCCTTACTTTGTAATAATACCACGCTATCGACTGAATAAACCAACTAAGTTGAAGAAGTAAAAATGTATAAAAAAGTAAGGGAATCCAATTCATATCATGTGCTTGCGGTTGATTAAACTCCTCATAAACCGAGTAGTCGATATATCTTTTCGGTTCAGTGTTCACATCGCTTAATAATAGGAAAATCAGGATCGTTATGATGGTTGTTCCGGTTACATGAATTCGGGCCAGCCAGCGCAAAGATCTGAATGCAGGAATGAATCGGAACAGAGACCAGGTGATCAGAAAAAAACCACCAATGAAAAAGCCGATTTGATAACCGCCAATTACAAGGTATAGATCATTTATTGTAATATCGAGTGTCCAATGACAGACAATATCGCCGATGACGAAGAACAACGCCAGCGCCAGCCATTGATTCCAATAAAAGGTTTTTAGTATAGATCTGATCATAAACAAAAAAAGTCCCACCGAAGCAGGACTTTAAAAATAAGTTGGTTCAAATTATTTTACCGTGATATCCACTACTTCCAATTCGAAAATCAAATCGGTGTAAGGAGTAATCATTGGTGCTTTTCCTGTTTTTCCGTAAGCTACCGGATATGGAAGGAAGAATTTGCCTTTTCCGCCTTTACCAAGCATGGACAAACCTTCTTCAAATCCGGCGATCATTGGTTGTACTTTGTAGACGAAACTCATCGGTTGACCGGAATCGTGAGAAGAACTGAATTTTTTACCATCCATAAACATTCCCGTGTAGTGAACCGATACCTGATTTTCTTGAACGGCCGGTTTTCCTGTTCCTTTGTTTTCAATCACATACACCAAACCTGTAGCCGTTTGTTTGGCTGTCGGGTACGTTTTTTTGATCTCGGCAAAGAACTGTTTGTTGTAATCGGCTTCTGACATTTCAGAAACTTTCTTAATGCGTTCCGCATCGATTGCTTTTTGTTTTTCCTCTTCAGCTTTCTTTGCGTCTTGCTCGGCTTTCTTCGCATCGTGAATACGTGCAAATTGCTCTGTAGCATTCCATTTTTTAGCAGCGTCACCCACACGAATGATGGTTACTTTCGTCATCACATCGTTTTGCTCAATAGCGTTTACCACATCCATCCCTTCGATCACATGACCGAATACAGAGTGTTTACCATCCAACCAAGGAGTTTCTTTGTGTGTAATAAAAAACTGACTTCCGTTGGTATTCGGACCTGAATTGGCCATTGATAAAATACCCGGTTTGTTGTGTTTCAACGTTGGATCAAACTCATCAAAGAAACGGTGATCAGGACCGCCGGAACCAACGCCCATCGGGTCTCCACCTTGAATCATAAAGTCTTTGATAACACGGTGAAACTTCAATCCATCGAAAAACGGTTTTGAATAAGAACGATTTACAGCTGTCAAGTTTCCTTCTGCCAATCCTACAAAGTTAGCAACGGTCATAGGTACCTTTTCATATTCCAATTGAACCAGAATAGTTCCTTTAGTAGTTTCGAAATTGGCATAAATCCCGGGAGCCAATTTAGCCATACGTTCAGCTGCTTCAGCTTTGCGTTTTGCCTCATCATCCAGTTTTTTCTGCGCAGCAGCCTTGATTTTATTCACTTCATTGTTGAACGTTTCGGTTGCATTCCACTTTTTCTGAGCTTCACCTACACGAATGATGGTTACTTTTTTCATCGCATCACCTTGCGCAATTGCGTCTACTACTTCTTGTCCTTGAATCACATGTCCGAAAACACTGTGCATATTATCCAACCACGGTGTAGCTTTGTGGGTAATGAAGAATTGACTTCCGTTGGTATTCGGACCTGAATTGGCCATTGAAAGAATGCCGGGACCGCTGTGTTTCAAGTCAGGATGAAACTCATCCGGAAACATATAACCCGGATCGCCTTCGCCCGTACCAAGCGGATCACCACCTTGAATCATGAAGTCGGCAATAACACGGTGAAATTTCAATCCGTTGTACAATGGTTTTTTGATGAATTTATCACCCGGTTTAAAATTACCTTCCGTCAAACCAACAAAATTAGCAACCGTCATCGGCGCTTTTTCATACTCTAGTTGAATAATAATAACTCCCTTAGAGGTTTCCATTTTGGCATAAATACCCGGTTCCAATTTCGGCAACTTCGGCTTTGCAGCAAACGCATTCCCTATAAATCCGATGGAAAGCAAGATGCTTACTAAAGCGATTGATAATCCTTTCATACAATTCAATTTTGCACTAAAAATACATAATTTCTATTCAGCTCGGTATAATCAAAAAGCAGACCGCAATTAGTTTCCATGGTAACTAGTTGTTAATTTTTCCTGTTCCCACCGTTTCCATTTAAAAAAAGGCGAACTTTACAGCTCAAATTGAAGAACAATGCGCGTAGAGCAATTATATACCAAATGTTTGGCAGAAGCCGCTTATTTTATTGAAAGTGAAGGACAAATCGCAGTGATTGATCCGTTGCGTGAAGTGCAACCTTACTTGGATTTAGCAACAGAATGGGGCGGAAAGATTACTTACATTTTCGAAACACATTTTCATGCTGATTTTGTTTCAGGTCATATCGATTTGGCGAAGAAAACAGGTGCACCAATCGTTTACGGTCCCGATTCTCATCCGTCGTTTGACTGCATCGTAGCTCAGGATAACCAAGAATTTAAAATCGGGAAAGTTACACTAAAAGTGTTGCACACTCCCGGACATACTCCAGAGTCGGTGACATATTTGTTGCTCGATGAAAACGGAAAGGAACACGCTATTTTTACTGGCGACACTTTGTTCTTGGGTGATGTAGGAAGACCTGATTTGGCGATCAAAGGTGATTTGACTCAGGAAGATTTGGCAGGAATGCTCTATGATTCGCTTCGCAATAAGATCATGCAATTGCCAGACGATGTTATCGTATATCCCGGTCATGGTGCAGGAAGCTCTTGTGGTAAAAACATGAGTAGCGAGACCATTGGTACATTGGGTGAACAAAAACGCACCAATTATGCCTTGCGCACAGATGTGAGCAAAGAAGCATTCATCAAAGAACTGACGGAAGGTATTTTGCCTCCGCCGCAATATTTCCCCAAAAATGCCATGATGAACAAAACCGGTTATGATAGTTTTGATGCTGTTGTTGAACGCGGTACACGTGGATTAAGTGTTGCAGAAGTGAAAGAAGCGCAAGCAAACGGTGCGTTGATTCTGGATGTGCGCACACAAAACGATTATATAAACGGATTTATCGACGGTAGTCAGTTTATCGGGTTAAACGGAACCTTCGCTATGTGGGTAGGCGCGTTGATTGAAAACATCAAACAACCCATTGTGCTGGTAGCTCCGGAAGGACAAGAAGAGGAAGCTGTTACCCGTTTGGCTCGCGTAGGTTATGATCATTGCATTGGTTACTTAAATGGTGGAATGGCCGCTTGGAATGCTGCCGGTGAACCGGTAAAAACCATTACTTCGGTAAATCCGGAATCGCTTGAAAAAGTATTCGATACCATTTCATTGGTGGATGTGCGCAAGCCGGGCGAATGGGATGCAGAGCATGTAGACGGTGCAACACATTATGCGCTCGACTTTATGCAAGACGATCTCACGAAATTGGATAAAAACAAAACCTATCACATTCATTGTGCAGGTGGTTACCGCAGTGTGATTGCAATTTCATTGCTGATGCGCAACGGGTATACCAACTTGGTTGATGTGGCAGGTGGTTTCGGAGCGATCAAAAAAACGAGTTTACCAATCACCGATTTTGTGTGTAGTTCTACGAAATAAAGAAGGTGTCTAAAAAGCAATAACCTGCGTCGTTATTTTTAGATAACTTCATTAAACATTATAAAAGGCAAAGCCCCTTCTCCGGTTCGAAAGGATGAAGGGGCTTTTTTATTTAGGGGTTGTGGTTTACTTCATAGGCAAAGGGCTTCCGTCTTTTCTGAAATAATAAAAAGCACCTTCTTTTACACCCAGTACAATGCCATTGGGCAAAAACGAAAGTTGTTCGTAAACAACAGGAATCAACAATTTTCCCTGCGTATTGTACAATCCATACAAGGGTAATTTCTGTGTTTTGAAGACCTGCTCATTCAATGCGGTAATGGCTCCGTAATTGGGGTAGGTCAATGAGTTGCATTGATGATCAATCAGTGTCCAGCCGCGTTGATCGGCAATGGCGGCATGATTGCCCGAAAACGGAATGGCTTGCAGGAATGTGCGGGTGGTTACCGGTTTGAAATGGGTGTCGAGGTAACAAAACCGATCGCCATTTTTTACCAATAACCGATCGTTTTCAAAATTACCGAAACCAATGCGGAATGATGAGTCCGATTCCCCGGTTTCTTCATTGTATAGCACCGTTTTTCCTTCGGCAGTTGCGTAGGCATAGATTGCCAAACCGAGATTTGTCAACTGACGAAATTTGAGTTCTTCCGGCAAGATGGGTTTCCACTCGCGATTGAACAAGAAGTTAACATTACCTGCCGTTTTCAGAAAGATGCTTCCATCTTCAAAGGTTTTAAAAACCTCAACTGCCGCCACAATCTGTTCTTGGTTTCCTGAAACAGCATAAATGCGGCACGAGTCTTTTGCATTGATGATTAATTTACCGGAAATGAAATGGGTCGGAGCGAGTTTTTTTAGAACCTGAATACGTTCTGTCCCTTCGTAAATGGCTGTTTTTCCTTTTTTCAACACCGCAAGATAATTGCCGAGTGTGTCAACTACAACCGAACCTTTACTATCTTTTACCACAATGGTTCCGCGAGAATCAAGAACGGTTGTTTTTCCGTTTTTTCGCGCGATGATGTAATTTCCTTGAGCTTCTATTGAAGAACATGCCTCGGCAATAAGGTTGTCAGAACGATCACGAAGGGTAAACGAACCTCCGTTATCATACAAGAGAAACGAGGAGCAAAGTACATTTTCGGGAGGATTGGCACCGACATAAAAAACGCCTCCTTCGGTATCGAGCAAGGTGTATTCTTTCTTTGTTTTCGCAAGAATAAAGCCGTTTCTGAGAAATTTCATGGTTGAATATCCTTCTGAAAGCGGTTTCAGGTTGAGATCGAACAATTGTTTTTGCCCGTCAATTTCTAAGATCAATACATTTCCCCTGGAACTGAAAACAGTGTAATCGTGCAAGGTATTGCTCGCACTATCCAGTAAACGGAAGCCACCTTGAGCTTGTTGAGCAACAAAAAAAGTGTCACGATCCACAATCTTACGTTCGATAGCCGAATAAATGGCCGGAATAATCAATGTATCCGGATTCACCACGCCCCACTTTTTACCTTGTTTCACCAATGCCTGATTGCCCAAAAAAGGCTGCGCAAATGTAAATGGTTGGTCAAACAATGGTGTTCCGTCGGGTTGCAGGTAATTCCACTTTCCTTCCGGATAAATAAATCCTTTAATCGTTTTGGCTTTTAGGTAATTTCGTTCAAAAGTGGGATGATTGATCGCAGAGCCTGTGTAGTTCAAAAACGTAGCTTCGGTCATTTCATCCGATTTGACTTCGGTTATTTCCACGCTTTTTGCTTCGCTGATAAGTAACTGGCGATTGGGACCTTTTTCGATATACGAATAGGATTTATACTTGCCATCTTCCTGAAGAATTCCCAAACCCTTTACCGTTGAAGCGCGCATGAAAGCTCTTCTTCGAAAGTCGGTGGAATCATAGCCGATAATAGCCAAATTTGAAAGTACTTTCCCAGAAGGCAAATAAACCGGATACACATTCGGAAGCTGGCGATAGGGGAAATGGCCATACGGAAAGTCGACAGATCCGGCCTGAAGCATTGTATAAGGTGCCAATGGAATGTACTTGAGTTCGGCAAGACTGGAAGGAATAATGATGCTGTCTCTCACATCGCGCAAGCCCCATTTCACTGCGTAAAAGGGGGATTCTCTGGGCGGAGTGATGTAAGTACTATCCAAAAACCAACCCAGGGCAAATAAGCGCGGATCAATGAATTTGGGTCGAACCGATCGGGCCAATTGGCGTAAAGACCGCACGGTAACTACATTGTCGATTTTGGCGGTTTTGACGATGACGTGTTGGTCATTTAGTTCAATGATCGTAATCAGGTCGTTGCGAACTGCTTTGAAGCGGTTTCCGTTTCGGGTGATGGTGTTGTAAACAGGTGGGAGAATTTCCTTCTTTGTTTTCAAGGAATACAGACCACCATAGCTCAATTCGTACACTTTCACCAAATCGCCTTCAACGGTAAAACGCTCATAGTTGCAGGGAACTATCGTTTTGAAACTGCTATCAAGCAATCCGGTGTTATTCTCCAGTTCCACATTGTAACCGCCATCCATTCGCGGGAAAATGTTGTCATATAAAAAAGGAAGAACCGGTTTTCCGCTGTTGCGATCTACCAGCGAAACTAAACCGTCTCGTCGTACCTGAAAATACTGCGCATTAAACTCTGTGATTTCTTCATAATTTCCCTGTAGCAACACCGAGCCATCGTAAGCACAATAGATTCCTGCTTTTTTGGTTTTCACAAAAACAGCAGATTCTTCGTAGGTTAGTTGCTCAATGTCAATCATGGGCCACTTTCCGTGTGCATCAAACACGTAATGCGTCTTCAGCTGACGAATATCGTATAACCCGTTTTGAGATCGCACATCCAGTTTCCCCTTCAATACCATCTTTCCGTTTCCGTTGATCAATAACTGATTGGAATCGTTTTCAATCAACCATAAATGATCGTGTAGTAATTGATAACTAACCGTAGAATCTTTTAATGGCCATCTGTTTCCAGTTTGAAGGTGTTCCAGGTACCACTTATTTTTCATTCCGGTAAGCGCCCAGGTTGGTGAAAGGGTCTCGAACGACTGAATCGTATCGTTTCCGATCAATTGAAAACCTTTCGGATCGAATGGAATCCAGCCGTTTTTGTCGCGCAGTTGAAAATGACCGTGACCTTTTTGCAGCACGTCGGAATAAAGCGGTTCCACCACAATTTCACCAAAACGGTTCATGATTCCGTACCCGCCGTTTTCACAAAAGAAGGTGTATCCTTCATCATCAAACTGATGAATGTAGGTGTAATCGGTTTTTTTCAGCAACCGCCCGTTGGTATCAACCAAACTCCACACACCGTTTTTCACATAGGGCAATGGATTGGTCTGATTCCATGCAACGCACGACAAGAAGAGCCAACCCGCAAGTATCAGCAATTTCATAACGGTTGCGTTTAATGATTAAATCAATTCAGTGACCAATCTTCCGAGTTTTTTGCCGGAAGTAAAGCGGTCTTTTCTGCTTTGCATATCGAACGTAAATTCACGCTGACTACCTTCTTTTCGCGCTTCATCAAATTGCTTGTCAGAAACGGTGTAGATGGATTTGTCTGGCATTACGGCAATGATGCAATTACCTTTTTTCGGGTCGAAAGAAAACTCGCTGAAATCACTTTTCGTGTAGCGAACAATTGATTTTTCGTCGGGACATACATGGTAAATCTGGGCTTCGTCAACTGATTTTCCATTGGGTAATTTTAAAGCCAATTGAAAAACAACCGGTGATTGACGCATGTGAATGATGTCCCAATTGTAGGTTCCAAATCCGGGAATACTTGCGGAACGAATCATGTTGGTTGCTTTTTGTTCTTCTTGAAAAGCCAGGAGATTCTCCCATTTTTGAGCCGTTTGTTTCTCCACTTCCGGTGTTTTGGCAATGGCTTCTTCCATGGTGACCGGTTGAGCCTCTAATTCTAAGGTAGTTTTTTTGTTGGTCAATTTCAGTTTATAACCTTTAGAAGTTTGTTTCACAATTCGGGCATCCCAATGTGCGTGCGCAATGGTGCTTTTTAGTTTTGCCGGTACCTGGCTACTCGCAACGTTCCAACCGATGATGTCTTTTCCGGCCAGAGAAGCAATAGAATCGGTAGAAGCAGCTACATTCAAAAAGATAGGAGCGCCTTCTGTTTGTTGCGCACCTTTCGTATTTGAAGATCCATCTCCTGTTTCCGATCTTGGATTAGGCGTTGAAAGTGCTGTTTTTTTATAAGACCAATCGCCTGTTTGCTCATTCAAAGCGTAGAAATTGTACTGGCGTTGCTCATCGTAGGTTGCCAGTTCTACTTTTGCTTCTTTTCCTTTGGCCAGTTCTACCGGATTTCCATTCTGGTTTCCGTTGATGGTAAACATACCGCCCGAAATAAACTGATTGCTCACTCCGGCCGAATCGTAACGCATCGGAATACCCGAAAGCATGATATCAGCCAAAGAATGAAATTCCTGCCATTCGATAGTCACCGTTCCCGAAACCGGATTTCCATTGGCATCTACAAAAGCATTATCCGGAAACGAAATGCGACCGCCGTTGGGCAAATCGATGGTACTCTGCTGATCTGCCGAAACCTTAAATTCGCGGGGTTTGATCTCCAAACCTTCTATTGGGTCGATGACGGAAATAGTAGAGGATTGTTGTGCCGGTTGCTTGATCGGATCGGTATTGGGAGCACTGCAAGCTGCCAGCAAGATCACAGTGAATACGATTGGAAGGCTTGTTTTCATAGTCGATGATTTTTAATACTAATGTCGAATACCGAAAAAGGTAACAGAATGTTGTAAAATATTCACCCTACGCTGGTCATTAATAAACCGAAACGGGTAAATTTGCGACCATGGAACAAAAGGATGACTTACTAAAAGATGTGATCGGACACGCCAAAGAATACGGTTTTGTGTTCCCATCTTCAGAGATATACGATGGTTTGGCCGCGACTTATGATTACGGTCAGTTGGGTGCCGAGCTCAAAAACAACATCAAACAATACTGGTGGAAATCAATGGTTCAGATGAATGAAAACATCGTTGGACTTGATTCTTCCATCTTTATGCATCCAACAGTTTGGAAAGCTTCCGGACACGTAGATGCGTTCAATGATCCGTTGATCGACAACAAAGATTCGAAGAAACGTTACCGTGCCGATGTATTGATCGAAGAGCACATGGAAAAGATTCTTCAGAAGATCAATAAGGAAGTAGAAAAAGCTTCCAAAAAATTCGGTGACGCGTTTGACGAAGCACAGTTTAGAGCTACCAACCCGAATGTATTGCGCAATCAGGAGAAAATCACTTCCATTGAAGATCGCATGCGTACCACGTTGGAAAACAACGATCTTGATGGCGTAAAACAATTGATCGAAGATTTGGAGATTGTTTGCCCGATCAGCGGTACACGCAACTGGACCGAAGTGCGTCAGTTTAACCTCATGTTTTCAACCGAAATGGGTTCTGTGGCAGGCGATGCTTCTACTATTTATTTGCGTCCGGAAACAGCACAAGGTATTTTCGTGAATTTCCTGAACGTACAGAAAACCGGTCGCATGAAGATTCCGTTTGGAATTGCTCAAATCGGTAAAGCGTTCCGTAACGAGATCGTAGCACGTCAGTTCATTTTCCGTATGCGCGAATTCGAACAAATGGAAATGCAGTTTTTTGTGCGTCCGGGCGAAGAAATGAAATGGTACAATCACTGGAAAGCTGCTCGTTTGAACTGGCACAAAAAATTGGGCTTGGGCGATCAGTATTACCGCGAGCACGATCATATTAAACTGGCACATTACGCCAACGCAGCTTCCGATATCGAATTTGATTTCCCGATGGGATTCAAAGAATTGGAAGGAATTCATTCGCGTACCGATTTCGATTTAAAACAACACGAAATACATTCAGGTAAAAAACTCCAGTATTTCGATACCGAGTTGAATCAAAATTACGTTCCGTATGTGGTGGAAACATCTGTTGGTTTGGATCGTATGTTCCTGGCAGTGTTGAGTGCTTCGTACAAAAACGAGGTGTTGGAAGACGGTTCCGAGCGCGTTGTATTGACCATTCCGCCGGCATTAGCTCCTTATAAAGTAGCGGTTATGCCGTTGACGAAAAAAGACGGATTACCTGAAAAAGCCCGCGCAATCATTGACGAGTTGAAATTCGATTACTTGTGTCAATACGATGAAAAAGATTCCATCGGAAAACGTTACCGTCGTCAGGATGCGATCGGTACGCCATTCTCCGTAACGGTGGATCACCAAACACTGGAAGACAATACGGTTACGATCCGCGATCGTGATACGATGGAACAAATTCGGGTTCCTATTGCAGAACTGCACGCACGCATCGAAGCCAAAGTCAGCTGGCGCTCGTTGTTAGCGAATTGATATCACAAAGGCTCACCATTCGGCGAGCCTTTTTTGTTTCCCACGAATGCACGAATTTGGCTCGCCTAACGGTCTCGCTGACTTTATACGGCGATCTTGTACGATAAATGGTACGAAAATGTAGCGTGTCCGTTAGGCACGCATAAATTCGTGCATTCGTGGGAATATTTTATCCATATTTTTATCAGCCGGGTGATAAAAATAATTCGCCGGTATTTTGCATTGTTGATTTGTTAAGTATAGTTTACTATATTGTTAACATCAATTCTTCACTCTATGCTAAAAAGCGTACTCTCCGTTGCTTCATTTGTCTTGATTTCCAACCTTTTTGCCCAAACCTTTACTGGTGGTGGTGTAGCGATTTTAGACAATCAACAAGTGCTTTCACCAACCGCTGTTTCCGGATTACCGACCTCCATCAACACAACAACCTTTGGTTTGGAACGCGTGTGCGTAAATTTAACACATACCTATCTTGCGGATCTGGTTCTTTACATTGTGGCGCCCGATGGCAATTATTCGGGTTTGATGCTAAATGCCGGTGGAGGTGGTGATGATTTACAAAACACCTGTTTTCAGTGGGATGCTCCAACCTTTATCAATAATGGTTCCGCACCTTTCAGCGGTAGTTTTAAGCCAATGGAAGAAATCGGAATACTGAATAACGGTCAAAATCCGAATGGAACATGGCAATTATATATCGCCGATCAAGCCAATGGAGATGAAGGCATGCTCATCGATTGGTCCATTACATTCAGTAACAACCCGGCTGATTTTTTCCAATTCACATCTTCCGACTTACCGATTGTGGTCATCAATACCAACGGACAAGGAATTCCGGATGAACCGAAGATTCAGGCAGATATGGGGATTATTTACAACGGTCCCGGAATGACCAATTACATGACCGATCCGTTCAATAATTACAATAACAAAATCGGGATTGAACAACGAGGTTCTTCTTCGGCAGGATTTCCGCAAAAATCATATGGCTTTGAAACCCGCGACATAAACGGAACACAGCACGACACTATTTTGCTGGGGATGCCACAAGAACATGATTGGATTTTGTATGCTCCTTACAATGATAAAACCTGCATGCGAAACATTCTTTCGTATGATATTGCGAATAAAACCGGGCATTACGCTTCTCGTACACAGTTGTGCGAATTGATGCTCGATGGTCAATACAAAGGTATTTATGTGTTGATGGAAAAGATCAAACGCGATCAAAACCGGGTAGACATCGCCAAGTTAAATCCGGCGGATATTGCAGGCGATGAACTGACGGGTGGTTACATTATAAAAGTTGATCGCGACGATGGCCCCGGTTCTTATTGGGAATCGAATTACTTGTCTACCACCAATATTCCCATTCGCATTGTGCACGTGGAACCGAAAGGGGCTGACATCATGCCACAACAACGTACGTATATTCAGGAATACGTTGACTCGTTTGAAACAGCGTTGGACGGAGTGAATTTCGCAGATCCTGTTAACGGCTACCGAAAGTACATTGACGTACCTTCATTTGTCGATCATTTATTGCTTAACGAAGCCAGTAAAAATGTGGATGGTTATCGTTTAAGTGCGTTTTTGTACAAGGATAAAAACAGCAACGGCGGAAAGTTGGTTGCTGGTCCGGCATGGGATTATAACCTTGCCTGGTGGAACTCAGATTACTGTGAAGGTTGGCAGAGTGACGGCTGGGTGTATCAATTCAATGATTATTGCGGTGGAGGATTTGATGTTCCTTTTTGGTGGGATAAACTCATGACCGATCCGGCTTTTCAAAGCGATGTGAAATGTCGCTGGACAGAGTTGAGACAATCAACGTTGAGTTTTGCTTCATTGAACCACGTAATTGATTCACTGGCTGCAAAAATCGATCAGGCTCAGGTACGCCATTTTAATACATGGCCGTTGTTAGGAACGTATACCTGGCCAAATCCAAGTCCGATTCCGGCTGATTTCCCCGGTGAAATTCAAGCCATGAAAGATTGGATACAATTGCGTTTTGCATGGATGGATGCCAATATCGACGGGATTTGTTACCTCGGTTTGGAAAATGCGGTATTGTCTGACCAGCATTTTACGGCTTCGCCCAACCCGTTTAACGATGAGGTAGCATTGTCGTTCTATTTACCATCTGCCCACACATTAGCACTTTCTGTGACGGATATGTTGGGGAATATCGTTTATAGCGCGGAGCCTGAGATGTATCAATCCGGTCAGCATGATCTTCAAATCGACCTTCCTTCTGATTTGAGGAGTGGTATGTACCTTTTGCAGATTAATTCTGGAAATGAGCGAATTACAAAGAAATTGTTAAAAACGGCTAGAGATTAGGACTTCGTTGTACCTTCATCCAAAATTAAGCATCATGAAACACCTATTAGTACTCGTATCCCTTTGTTTTTCGGCATTTTTGTTTGCGCAAACGGTTCAAAACTCCAGTTATTCCACCATTGGTTATATTAAATCTGATGGAACGGTTCAAAACAGTTCGTATTCTACCGTCGGTTATATCAAGTCTGATGGAACAGTTCAAAACGGATCGTATTCCACTATCGGTTACATTAAGTCTGATGGAACGATTCAGAACAGTAGTTATAGCACGTTAGGTTATGTGAAATCGGATGGAACGGTTCAGAATAGTAGTTACAGTACGGTTGGGTATATCAAATCTGACGGAACAGTTCAGAACAGCAGTTATTCAACCATTGGTTATGCGAAAGGTATTCCGGCTACTTCGGCAGCGGCATTTTTCTTTTTCTTTCACTTTTATTGATCAGAGATTTACCTAAAAAATAGAAGGAGTCCACCACGGTAGACTCCTTTTTGTTTTCTTACAGATGCAAAGCTACTTTTTCATGGGACGAAGGCGTTGCGCCTTTGCTGAAGCTTGTACCATCCCTGAAGTTATTGGCGACACGCGATCAGCGTAAGCAATAGCCGAGCTAAAATCTGGCATCTGTGGGAAAGGTCATAAAAGCGTACTTATTGTCCTAGTCCTTCCAGATTCAATGAACTCGCATCTATTTTTTTGCTTTCGTTTACTTCAAACGATTTCCCAATTCCACAAACGCTTCCGCGCACTTTTCCTTTGAACAAAACGGTTACTTCGCCACTTAGCGAAAGCTGCATAATCTTAAACAACGCTCCGTTTTCCAGTTCGATAACGACGGGAATGGTATACGTGTTTTTAGATTTACGTTTCACTTTCAGCTTTTTGTCAAGGGATATATTGCCCAAAATTTGGTCATTGGCACTGACATCTATGTTCGCTTTTTTTACTTTAAAACCAAATCCGTTCGGATTATCACAATCCACAGAAAACTCAGCTTCAATGCGTTGGCCTTCTAGTTTCTTGAGTTTAAAGTTCCCAATATTACTGATATCAGGTTCATCAATCGAGCAGCTGTTTGCTCCGAAAAACAAGATTGCTACGACTGAGAAAAGTAGTAAACGAGAAAAAAACGAACGTTCCATGATTTTATGATTTCATTGCTTCAGTGAAATAATGAAAGAAGTATGGAATGGTTTCAATTCCCTTGTAGAAATTAAATAATCCGTAGTGTTCGTTGGGCGAGTGAATGGCATCGGAATCCAGACCAAATCCCATCATAACGGTTTTCAATCCCAATTCCTGCTCAAACAAGGCAATGATCGGAATACTTCCTCCGCTGCGCACCGGAATTGGTTTTTTACCAAACGTATGCTCGTATGCTTTACTAGCCGACAGATAACCAATCGAGTCGATCGGAGTCACAACCGGTTCGCCACCATGATGTGGGTTTACCACAACTTTCACTCCTTCAGGCGCAATTGCTGTGAAGTGCTCCGAGAACAAACGAGTAATTTCTTCGGGTTGTTGATTCGGAACCAGACGCATAGAAATCTTAGCGTAAGCTTTAGAAGCGATGACGGTTTTGGCACCTTCGCCAGTATATCCACCCCAAATTCCATTTACATCCAACGTAGGGCGAATAGATCCGCGTTCGGGAGTCGTATATCCTTTTTCACCGTATTCGGCAGCAATATCCAAAGCCGCTTTGTAATCATCGGCGCTGTAGGGTGCTTTCGCCATTTCGGCACGTTCTTCCATGCTTAATTCAACCACATCTGCATAAAAACCGGGAATGGTAATGTGGTTGTTTTCGTCGTGTAAAGACGCAATCATCTTCGCTAAAATATTGATCGGATTGGCAACGCAACCACCATACAAACCGGAGTGTAAATCGCGGTTAGGACCTGTTACTTCTACTTCAACATAGCTCAAACCACGTAAGCCTGTAGTAATGGAAGGCGTATTATTGGAAAGCATTCCGGTATCGGAAACCAAAATGATATCGGCAGTTAAGCGGGCTTTGTTTTCTTTGATGAATACACCAAGATTTTCACTCCCCACTTCTTCTTCACCTTCAATCATGAATTTAACATTGCACGGCAATTCTCCGGCTTGCATCATCGCATCAAATGCTTTGAGGTGCATGAAAAACTGTCCTTTATCGTCACAAGCACCACGTGCAAAAATGGCTCCTTCCGGATGAACAGGAGTTGTTCGGATTACCGGTTCAAAAGGTGGTGTTGTCCACAATTCCAAAGGATCTGCAGGTTGTACATCATAATGCCCATACACCAAAATGGTTGGCAAAGCAGGATCAATTATTTTCTCGCCATAAACAATCGGATGGCCAGCTGTTTCACAGATTTCAACCAGATCTGCTCCAGCATTTTGCAGAAACTCGGAAACCTTTTCAGCGCCACGTAACACCTCTGTTTTGTAAGCACTATCAGCTGAAATAGTTGGAATGCGCAACAAATCAAACAATTCGTTCAGAAATTTTTCTTTGTTGGCGGAGATAATTGATGCAGTACCTTTCATGTCATTTATTTAATAAAGCAAAAGTGCTAAATTTGTGACGAATATTACGTGTTAATGTTGTGTGAAATCTAAAACACTTTTTTATTAGCGTTTCATGCAACCTTAACGAGGCTAACAATGTCTACATTGTGTAATTACAATTGCTTATGAGAAAATTACTTCTAGGATCATTCTTTGGAATGGCTTTTTTGTTGCCTGCTTTCGGACAAATTACGGTTGCCTCAGGAATGACACCTCAACAATATGTTGAAAATGTACTTATTGGTTCGGGTGTTACCGTTTCCAATTTTTCTTTTACCGGACAATCCGGACAAATAGGAAGTTTTAATGGCGTGAATTCAAATATTGGATTTAATGATGGAATTGTTCTTTCTTCCGGTTTAGTGAATAGCATTCCAGGAAACGCTGCAAGTATTGGTGATAATCAACTGGGCGGCGGTGGCGATGCATCTTTATTGACTGTAGCACAATCTGTAACTTCTAATCCTGCTGCAGCGAATATAACCTCTACCCAAGATGTGTCAATATTAGAATTCGATTTTGTTCCGAGTTCCAATTTAGTAAATTTTAATTTTGTTTTTGCTTCAGACGAATACCTTACATGGATCAATTCTCAATACAATGATGTTTTTGGTTTTTTTGTAAGCGGTCCCGGAATAACCGGACCATTTGCATCTCCGGCTGGATTTCCGAATGGGGCAATCAATTTAGCGTTGGTTCCTAATACCAATACTCCAATTACCATTAGTACCATACATCCTAATTTGAATAGCGCTTATTACATTAGTAATGCTGGAGGAAATACCCACAGTTTTAATGGTTTTACTACGCCAATTCCGGTAGAGTTTTCAGTTGAATGTGGCCAAACGTATCATTTTAAATTTGCAGTAGCAGACTGTCAGGATCAAGTGTTGAATACAGCTGTATTCCTTGAGGGTGGTTCATTTACTTCACCGCCGGTTAATTTGAGTATCTCTACTGCGTCCGGAACGAACATTGTTCAAGAAGGATGTCAGGATGCCAACATTTATTTTGTTCGTAATGAATGTCAATCAACAGATTCATTGACTGTGAGTTATGTGCTTGGCGGAACAGCAACAGAAGGTGTTGACTTTAACACATTGACGAATCCTATTTTACTCCTGCCTGGTCAGGATACAGCTATTATTAATGTTCAACCATTGATTGATGGATTAATTGAGGGAAATGAATCCATCACGTTAACGCTTACTGTGGTTGATGTAAATGGGGATACAATTATAGTAACCGGGACATTGTTAATTGAAGATGGAATACCGTTGGATGCCAGCGCAACCAATGCAAATTCATTTTGTTTAGGTGATAGTGCTACAATGGTTGCTTCTTCAACGGGCGGAATAGGTGTGGTTTCTTATCAATGGGTTAATGGTCCGCAAACAACAGATTACACCGTTTCTTCCAATGTGAATGGATCAACACAATATACGGTAATTGCTTCGGATCAATGTGGAGGAATAGATACTGCTTTCGCCACTTTTACCATGAATCAAACGTTGGTAATTGACACTTTGATTTCTTACCCTTCTGTTGGTTGTGATCCTCCAAATGGCGCTGTTTCTGCCTTTGTACTAGGCCTGACAGGACAACCACAGTATACCTGGACCGGACCGGGAAACCCAGGTCCCAACAACATTGATGCAACTGTTATGGAAAACATCCCTTCAGGATGGTATTACTTTACAGCTTCTGATAACGTTTGTTCTGTGAATGATTCTGTTTTTGTAACACAGGAATCAGCCCCAGTTGCACAATTGTCTGCTTCTGTTACATCAGGTTGTGACCCTTTAACTGTTACGTTCACTAATACAAGTCAAGATGCTAATAACTACGCATGGACTTTTGGAAACGGAAGCAATGCAAATGTTGGTGATTTGAGTAGCCAAACACAAACTTATTCTAATGATGCAACCATTCAGTTGATTGCATTCCAGGGTCAGTGTTCGGATACGGCTTATGTTACAGTCAATGTTGAGATCTGCGGTTGTACAGATCCGTCAGCGTTGAACTATAACCCGGATGCAACACAAAATGATAATTCATGTGTTTACCCGATTCCTCCTACACCAACAGTTGTGGCTCCGAACGTATTTACACCAAACAGTGATACCGAGAACCCAATGTTTGTATTAACAACAACCAATGCGGCTGATATCGAACTGACGATTTTGAATCGTTGGGGAAATACGGTTTATACTGGTAAAGGTATCAACCCGGCTTGGGATGGAAAAGTAAACAGTACAAATGCTGAAGAAGGTGTTTACTTCTACAAATATATCGTAACCGGTGTTGGTGGCGATAAATTAGAAGGACACGGTTTCTTGCACTTGATCAGAGATTAATCAGTTTTAAGAATAACCAAAAAGGGCTTGCAGATTGTTGCAAGCCCTTTTTGGTGTTCGTACTTTTTAGAAGCAATTATTTTCCTTGCGTCAAGGTTCTTCCGGTCATTTCTAAAGGCGCCGCAATGTGCATCCGTGAAAGAATGGTTGGAGCTACGTCGGCAAGAATTCCGGGTGTCAGTTTTACGTAAGGATCTTCGGTTACCAATACAGCCGGAACAGGATTTAATGAGTGGGCAGTGTTAGGACTTCCATCGGCATTTTTGGCTACATCAGCATTTCCGTGATCAGCAATTACCAATAACTCATAGCCTTTTTCCTGCGCTTTGGCTACTATTTCACCCAAACAGGTATCTACTGTCTCAACGGCCTTTACAATCGCTTCATAAATACCTGTGTGACCAACCATGTCAGGATTGGCGAAATTCAAACAGAAGAAATCGGGTGTTTGTTTTTCCATGGCCTCAATGATGCGGTTTTTCACTTCATTGGCACTCATTTCGGGTTGTAAATCATAGGTTGCTACTTTCGGTGAGCTTACCAAAATGCGTGATTCTCCGCTAAATTCTTGCTCGCGACCTCCGTTGAAGAAAAACGTTACATGCGGGTATTTTTCAGTTTCGGCAATACGTACTTGTGTGCGCCCCATTTTGCTGAGAATTTCGCCTAAGGTATTTACGAGGTTGTCTTTCTCAAATATGACCGACACATGTTTAAAACTACTATCATAACTGGTCATGGTTAGATACTGTAGTTTCAAAGGTTGCATATTGTATTCCGGAAATGCTTTTTGAGTCAATGCCAACGAAATTTCACGCGGACGGTCGGTACGGAAGTTGAAATTAATGACCAAATCACCGGATTCGATCGTTCCAATGGCGTTTCCGTTTTCTTGCAAGGTATGTGCTTCGATAAATTCATCTGTGATAGCACGCGAATAACATTCATTGAGAGCATCCGATGGATCTGTAAACGGAATTCCTGTTCCATAAACGAGTGCATCATAAGCTACCTTAATTCGTTCCCAGCGGTTGTCACGATCCATGGCGTAATAACGACCTACAATGGAGGCAATGCGTCCGGTTGTCACCGAAAGATGTTGCTCCAATTCAGTCATAAATCCTGCGCCGCTTTTTGGGTCGCAATCTCTACCGTCGGTAAAGGCATGAATGAAGACATTGGTGAGTCCGAAGCTATGAGCCATGGTACACAACGCATGCAGGTGTTCCTGCGAACTATGCACGCCACCATTGGAAACAAGGCCCATGAAATGCACTTTTTTACCGGAAGCTTTTGCTGTTTCAAATGCTTTTTTCAGTACAGGAATTTCAAAAAATTCACCATCACGAATGGATTTATTGATTCGGGTGAGTTCCTGGTAAACAATGCGTCCGGCGCCAATATTCAAATGACCGACTTCGGAATTTCCCATTTGCCCTTCAGGTAAGCCTACTTTTTCACCACACGTAATTAATGTAGTATTCGGATAATTGGCCATCAGGCGATGCATCACCGGTGTTTGTGCGTTGGCAATGGCATCATTGGTGCTTCCGTCACCGATTCCCCATCCGTCAAGGATGATTAAACCTACTTTTCGATCACTCATAAGGAATGCTGATTTCAAAACATGCTCCCGGACCATCAGTATGCACGAGCTGCAACTTTCCGTTCAATGCTTTTGTAAATTGATATGCAATGTATAATCCTAGTCCCGTGCCTTTGGTAGAACGGGTTTCTTCATTTTCCAGGCGAATAAATTTCTTGAAAATGGCTTTTTCATGTTTGGCAGGAATTCCCTTTCCGAAATCGCGTACCAAAATAACGCAATGCGAATCGGTTCTGCCAACATGTATGTCAATTCCCTTTTCTGTTGCACCGTATTTCCAGGCATTTTCAATGAGGTTGTTGCAGATGGTGGCAAAAACCAATTTATCGGTCATCAGGGAACTTGTTTGTTCTACCTGTAACTGAATGGGAATATTCAACCGTTTCTGTTGCACAGAGATCAGTTCATTGAAAAATGATGCTACTTCAACCGGTTCTTTTTGCAAGGTCATTTTCTCCTGTTCCAGGCGAGAAGCAGTGAGAATTTGTTCGACCAATAATTCCAGTCTGTTGGTTTCATCAATGGCTTTTTGGATCAATTCGGCGCGTTTTTCTTCTGCTAAGGAACGCTTCAATAAGGTTTGTAAGTACAATTTATTGGCGGCAATGGGGGTTTTCAATTCATGGGTTACCGACAGCATAAAGTTTTGTTGCTGACGAGCCATATTGACTTCTTTTTTGATGGAAGTCTTGATTTTGTAAAGTCCGAAAAGCAACAACAACAAGAAAACAGATCCTTCTCCGATGATCATAAACACCCGTTTGGTGATCAGACGATCGGCCATTTCGGAAGTACGGGTAAGATCGATGAGGTGATATCCCCACCAGATAAATTGAACGATGACATAAGCACCGAGCAAATACACAAAAACGGATGTCGGTTTTCTTCGCATAACCGTACTGTTTTAGTTAATATGCGCGCTCGTTTTTCCCTTCTACAAAGTTAATGAACGCTTTATTGACTACCTTGTTTCCACCCGGAGTAGGATAATCGCCTGTAAAATACCAATCTCCGAGATGTCCCGGACATGCTTTGTGCAAATTTTCTACCGATTGATACACAATATCCACTTGTGCCTTGATATTTTCCGGAGTAAGCATCTGAGCAATTTTGGCTGAAACTTCCTCGTCTGTAAACGGTGCGTAAATTTCTTTTACGTAATTCACAATTTGCTCTTTCGGAAGTTGTTCTTGTGCTTTTGACTTTTTGTAAACTTCATCAATGATATGACCGCGTCCTGATTCTTTCAAGAGAGCAATTGTTGCTTCAAAAGCAATGAAATCGCCCATTTTTGCCATGTCAATTCCGTAGCAATCGGGGTAGCGAATTTGCGGAGCCGAGGAAACAACTATGATGCGTTTCGGATCCAAACGATCCAAAATACGTAAGATGGATTGCTTCAACGTGGTTCCACGAACAATACTGTCGTCAATAACTACCAGGTTGTCTTTTCCACGAACCACTGAACCGTAGGTAATATCGTAAACGTGAGCCACCAAATCATCACGGGCGTCATCTTGGGTGATGAACGTTCGCAATTTCGCATCTTTAATCGCAATCTTTTCAATGCGGGCACGCTGGTAAATGATTTTCTCTAATTCCTCAGGCGTTGGTTTATGATCCAAAGCGAGAATATCGTTGAATTTTCGTTCGTTCAAATGATCTTCCAAACCTTTGATCATTCCGTAAAAGGAACTTTCGGCGGTGTTGGGAATAAACGAGAAAACGGAATTATCTAAATCGTAATCGATTGTTTTGAGTACGGTTGGCACTACATAACGACCGAGGTTCTTGCGTTCTTCGTAAATATCGTAGTCATTTCCACGCGAAAAATAGATGCGTTCGAATGAACATTTTTTCGCTTCTTTCGGCGCATTGATCTCTACTTCAGAAACTTTTCCGTTTTTCTTGATGATCAAGGCATGACCCGGAGTGAGTTCCTGAATTTGTTCACGTTTCAGGTTAAATGCGGTTTGGATCACTGGTCGTTCGGAAGCAACCACACACACTTCATCGTCTTCGTACCAATATGCAGGTCTGATTCCGTTTGGATCGCGCAACACAAAAGCATCACCGTGACCAAACAATCCGGCCATAGCATAACCGCCGTCCCAATCAATGGAAGCACGTTTCAAAATTTGTTCTACGTTGATTTTTTCAGCAATGCGTTTGTAGATTTCCTGATTGTTGTAACCCAACTTATTGAACTGATCGAACAATTCGTCGTTTTCCACATCCAGGAAGTGACCGATTTTCTCCAAAACGGTTACCGTATCCGATTTTTCTTTCGGGTGCTGACCAATTTCGAGCAACACATCAAACAATTCGTCAACGTTGGTCAGGTTAAAGTTTCCTGCAACCACCAAATTTCGGGTAATCCAGTTATTTTGACGCAAGAACGGGTGACAGCTTTCAATACTGTTTCTACCAAAGGTTCCGTAACGTAAATGTCCTAAAAACAACTCGCCTGTAAAGCCGGCATTTTTTTTCAGGTATTCAACATCTTTCAATTTTTCGGGAGTTTCTTCACCGATCTGCACAAAACGCGCATTGATGTAATCGAAGATATCCTGAATGGGTTTAGAATCGATGCTTCGGTAACGCGAAATGTAGCGTTCTCCGGGTTCCATGTCCAATTTGATGTTAGCTACACCGGCACCATCTTGCCCCCGATTGTGTTGTTTTTCCATGAGCAGGTGCAGCTTGTTTATGCCGTAAAAAGCTGTCCCGTACTTGTCGAGATAATATTGAAGTGGTTGTTTTAAACGGATAAGTGCAATTCCGCACTCGTGTTTAATTGCATCGCTCATGGTACCAAAAAAAGATGGTGCAAAAGTACGACTTTCAAATCGATTGATGAACGACTAAATCGGTTTTTGTTTGTTAAAGAAAGGTAAGGTTGATTGTTCTTGATTCCGAGAATAATATCCAATATTGTTTATGCTGTCAAAACAATTGTAGTAATCTCCTCTTGAGAATCTTTTATTTTTTTCTGATTTCTAAATCGATAATCTTCTAGGTCTTTGGAAATCTTCTCGATAATTTCATCTTGTTTTTCAACGGCAGTTACTTTACCTTCTTTATGAAGCTTTTCAAGAACAATATCAAATTTGCTTTTTAAAGTTTTCATATACAATCAGTTTAGATTATTATCATACGCCGAAAAGGGAGGCAAAGATATTGATATTTTGTTAAATGTGGTTAAATCATTTATAATATACATATTTTCAATAATTGCTGCTATTACTCCAAGTCTCTTTGGTTCAGTGGCATCCATTATCACCATTCCACTAATTTGATTGGACATAACTAACGTTTTATCACTAATTTCCATTACCCAAATAAATTTGGGCATAACTGTACTTAGTAGCAATTCCTTTGCATCAATGTTTAAATCGACATTCAAAGCTATTGAATTTTTAAATGATCTGCTTGAAGCCAAAAAAGTTTTTATCAAGATTTCTCTGTTGGCGATTAGATTTAGCGCTTCAATAACTGCAAAAGCTAATTTTTTAGCTTCCCCAGCCTCCAAATAAATTTTTGGATAAAGTGGAACGATAATACTTGTAATTTGACATCCAATCCATTTTGGATCTGAATAATAGGCTGTAGGTGTTTGAAGTTTGGTTAATTGATAAGGTGGGTAGTTGTCATCCACAAAACAATAATTTATTTCAAGTTGCTCAAATTCGTATACTTTTACGTTGGTTCCAATTGTCTTTGAGCTAGGTAAGTTGTCAATAGCTTGTTGAGTAATATTTTGTCTGCCAATAATGTTTAAAGCATGTCCAATGCCAGTGGCATTTTGAATAACGCCTACAACAGGAATACCTGATTCAATGTAGATCCGAATTATTTTTTCAAACTCAGTTGTATAAGAGTTGCGAGAATAAATTTTCACCCCAAAACCATATTCCTTTAGTGCATATGCAATTTGCCCAGCAGTTAGCCCATTTGAAGGAATCAGTCTTTCTGTAGAAAATTTACCTAAAACTTCATTTATCTGTGTTGGAAGCGAAGGCCTATATTCAGGGTATTTATTTCCAAAATATTCAAGCAAACTCCAAACTGTAGTTTCTGCACATGAAATACTTTCCGAGTCTTGTGACGAATGTGGAAAACCGTATACATTTAATTTTATTCCATTAACAGTTGCATGATATCTCACTTTACATGTGAGAAATTCTTTACGAATCAATGCTTTAGGATTAATCACCGTTCGTCCAATTATATTTGGAAAAGTAGGTCTAATGATAATAAATCCAAGGTAACATCTCTGCAGATCAGTTAGTTTGATTGGGTTTCTAAAATCATCTTCTTCAATCTGTTTATTAAAAAACGAAAACCGTATTGTATCTCTTGAAAATTCATCTTTTTTCGATGCGAAATATTTGTAATAAGAATCTCGATAAGTCTTGTCAACATAAGGATGCTCCACACATACGTACAAATCTGGTCTTAATTCTGTTAACGTTTGTTTAAACTTATTGATGCTATTTGTAAGATTTTGATTTGTAAGGCCATATCTAATTTCAAGAATTGATTTTAACTCACTTTCTAAATCAGAGATTCTAATAATATTCGTGTAAATAGTAGTCATTTTAAATTTTATGTGGTTGTGAAACTTGATTTCAAGTCAAATTCACTCTTTTTTTTGATCAACCAAAATAAGAATCATTTTGGTTATAAGAGCAACTTTTTCTTAAAAAAACAGTTTAATAGATAGATGGTACGTTTTCCTCAAAAACGAATGCTTTATCGTTGACTATCATGGTCTTTTAGTAAATTCGTATATGTTACGTTGGTGGATAGTAAGTTGTATGTTGCTGCCCTTGTTTGTTATCGGACAAGGTGATCAGGTATGGCTACACCCCAATCGCGGTCAATGGGATGATCGGTTTAACTATAAAGTGGAGCTGGAACATGGCGAAATGCTCATTGAACCAACAGGATTTACCTACCATTTTTACGAATTACCTGAACACGATCACGGATCAAAATCACATGATGCTAACGAAGAACAACATTTCAAATCACATGTTATTCGAACACGGTTCCTGAATGCGCAATTACCTGTTGCCATGGAGGAACGTAATCCGTCATCATTTTACCGCAATTACTTTTTGTCGAAAGATCCAGGTCAATGGAAGTCGGAAGTTCACTCGTTGAAAGAAGTAACAAGTAAATCGGTTTATCCGGGAGTAGATTTGTTGATGCAGGGTGGAAATGGCTCCTTGAAGTATTCCTGGATTGTGGCCCCCGGAACAGATTATGCTGGTATTCGATGGAATTACGAAGGTGCCGAAAACATTGCCGTGAATGGCAGAGGTGAATTAGAAATCCGTCATTCTTTGGGAATTATTACAGAAAGCAAACCTGTTGCCTGGACCATTCACAACGGTAAAAAAACACCTGTTTCTCTCAACTATGATGTGGAAGGAACAACGGTTTATTTCTCAGGAACGTCCAACACAACGTTTACCGATACGCTCATCATTGATCCGTCACTTACCTTTTCAACGTTTACCGGATCTACAGCGGATAATTGGGGATTTACAGCTGCTCCCGATCCAAACGGAAATCTATTTGCCGGCGGAATCGTTTTCGGAGTAGGTTATCCTACTACACCCGGAGCTATTGATCAATCATTCAACGGAGGTAGCTCAAGCGGTTTTCAAATCGATGTAGGAATCACGAAGTTCAATTCTACTGGTTCAGCCATTTTGTATTCTACTTACTTGGGTGGTAACGGAAATGAAACACCTCACTCCATTGTGTCTGGTCCAACCGGTGAGTTGTTTGTTTTAGGCGTTACAAGTTCCACCAATTTCCCAATGTCGGGGGCTTCTTTCGATAACAGTTTTAACGGTGGACCTTCTTTTGCCGGAAATTCACTTGGATTTGACAATGGAGCAGATATCTATATTGCTCGATTTAATGCAACAGGAACAGCATTGTTGGCTTCTACCTATGTTGGTGGATCTGGAACAGATGGTGTGCAGGAAAGCTCGTTGCGTTACAATTACGGAGATCAGTTTCGTGGAGAAATCATTGTAAACGGAGCGAGTGTCTATGTAGCGAGCGTTACCAATTCTGCCAATTTCCCAACGCAAAATGCAGCACAACCAACATTGAGCGGATCGCAAGATGCGGTGTTTTTTGAAATGGATCTGGGATTGAGCGCTTTTCAATGGTCGACCTATTTCGGTGGCTCAGGAATTGAAACAGGTAACGGTATCCAGTTATCTTCTACTGGCGATGTGTATGTAGCTGGAGGAACAAGTTCAAATTCACTTCCATTTCCTTCTGGACAAGATTTGTCTTTCAATGGTGGAATTGCCGACGGTTATTTGGCACGATTGAATGGTAACACAGGTGGAATTATTGCAGGTACCTACATCGGTACTTCAGATTACGATCAAAGTTACTTCGTGCAGCTTGATCAAGATGATGAAGTTTACGTTTACGGTCAAACTCAGGGAACAATGCCGATTACGGCAGGTTGTTACGGCTTGGCCAATTCAGGGCAATTTGTAGCCAAGTATTCTACCAACTTAAACACACTTACCTGGACAACCACTATTGGTGCCGGTACCGGTCATGTGGAAATTTCTCCGACTGCATTCCTGGTTTCCAATTGCAAAGACATTTATCTTTCCGGATGGGGTGGGAATGTGAATTTATCCAGTCAGGCCAACCAAAGTACGAGTAATGGTTTTCCTGTGACGCCAGACGCCTATCAATCGACTACAAACGGAAGTAATTTTTGGATTGCCGTTTTGGGACAAAATGCGACGTTCCTGAAATATGCCACTTACATGGGAGGAACCAATTCATCATCAAATCATGTTGACGGTGGTACTTCGCGATTCGATAAAAACGGTAGTATTTACCATGCCGTTTGCGCTGCCTGTGGCGGAGCCAATAACGGTTTTACAACCACTTCAGGGGCTTGGTCCACTCAAAATCCGAGCCCTAACTGTAATCTTGCTGCCTTTAAATTTGAATTGAGCAATATCGAAGCGATTATTTCCGATCCGGAGCCACTGATTTGTTTACCGGATCCGATTGTGTTTCAAAACAACAGTTCCAACGGTAATAACTTTTTCTGGGATTTCGGTGACAACACTACATCAACAGCTGTGAATCCTTCGCATGTGTACGCATCTGCCGGGCAATATACGGTTACACTTATAGTATCCGACACCAATGAGTGTTTCTCGCCCGATACCGTTCAGTTTGAAGTGAATATCGGTGACTTTCAAGGAGGAATTGTACAACCTCCATCCAGTATTTGTCCGGGGCAATCATACCAATTTGAAGCTTATGGCGGAAGCACTTATTCGTGGTCTC
>JBILJP010000194.1:0-9141 GCA_044377135.1 Fluviicola sp. | reverse complement strand
CACATTAGTAACTACTTTCAATTGTGAGACTAAGTTCTCAATTTTACCCGAAAAGTCATACTATGAAAACAGAAAATTCGTACGCAGCATCGCACAAAGGACTCCGCAACATTCTTTCACAATTTTCGCTTTTGGCCGGTAAAACCGATTACGGAAACCTACCTGAAGTGCACCGGTTACAAGTACTCGGTAAAGAAATGGTCTTCCTGCTCACCCATCACCTGCATACCGAAAACGACGATTTGTTGCAGCCCTTGGAAGAACGCCTTCACGGAGCTTCTCAACACGATCTTGCCGACCACGAGCGTTTAGAACAAATTCAAGCCGATATTACCCGGCAACTGGCAGCACTCAACGGCACACAAACGCCGGAAGAAGGTCATTCCTTTTACCTGACATTTACAGGTTTCCACAGCCAGTATCTGGAGCACATTCTGCAGGAAGAATTGGTGACCGAAAAACTCCTGCAAGCGCACTTCACCAACGACGAATTAAAAGCCAACAGTGCTCGCATCATGCAGAAAGTAGACTTTCAGGTGGTGTTACAATCCTTGAAATACATTGTGCCGGCGCAGTCATTACCGGAAAACACCGAACTGCTTCGCACACTCAAAGCCAATGCTCCTGCGGAAGCATTACAAGCCGTTTTGGCTGTCATCCAACCCGAATTACCCGAAGCCGAATACCGGGAATTGGTTGCGCGACTTGAATAAACCGCATTGCTTTTACGCGCCGGGATCTTGCATTCTGCTTGCAATTCAACCGTGAATGGCTTAAGTTTGAACGACAAAACAGCCCTATGAAAAGTGTTTTCACCGATAATTTGAAGAGATTGATTGAGGTGAAGGTGGGGAATTGAGTGAATAAACCAAATGGAGAATGGTTCCTGATTAAACGCATTGAGAAATCGCAAGAAGAATTGTTTAAAGATCCGATTATTCATGAAATATGGAAGGATTAGGCTTCCCCTACCTCACCTCCAATCGCTCCACTCCGCCCGCATCATTCAAGCTGTGGTAAATAAAACTCACCAAGTGAAGCATCTGATCGCGCCCTTTTTTTTGACCGAATTTGGCGACCACAAAAACACTGGAAAGCAATACAATCCCAATGGGCAACATCCATAAAACAGCGCTGCTTCCGTGACTGGAATATTGAACAAAGCCCATAATGGATGCAAAAAAGGTAATGATGCTAATGGCGGCGTAAATCAAAGTAAACATAAACCAAACGGTTTGTTTGGGACCAATCAGACAACACACGCGGGTAAACTCCTTCGATTCGCTTTTTTCAATGCGTACCGTCATCTCGGGCGACCAGTAATGACGCACATTTGCCGGATTTTTAAGGAAGATCAGTTCACCGCTCCTGAATCCGGAAACGGTAGGGTCTTTTTTGAGAGAATCTTCTACACTCTCCAAACAAGCTTCCACCTCCGTAGTTGTTTTCAGGTAAAATCGCGGACGAATTTCACCCAAAATAGAATGGTTTAATCGATTAAAAGGCATACCAATCGTTTTACGTTTCCAATGTAGAATAAATATCGGAAAGACTGATTCTAAATTGATTAACGCAAATACCTGATCAAACTTGAGTACCTTATAAAACGCTTGATCTAACAAAACGAAAAGTATAACAGACCATCAAACGAGTCCATCAACCCTTTCGCCTCATCCCATAGGCTAATGTCATTAAGTTAAGGGATAAACTTCGATTTAAGTAGGTTGCGTTTGTGGTAAAAATATTGAACGATTCTTTTCTGATTTAGCCACAGATCATCCTAAGGGCGTCTCCGACTTAGTCGTGACTGAAACGGTTCCGCAGATTTTCACAGATGAAATCCTCAACTCAATTTGAAAACTATACGCTAGCGTATAGTCCAATAATTGTGACAATCGCGCTAAATGAAGGGGCAACGGTCAACACTTTTCTAGTGCTTTAGCGTATCTTTAGTGCGCCGTAGGACAAACGGAGCCGGCGGTAAACCGGAAGCAATTCCACAACTCAAAAGCCATGAATAGTTCACCGTCACTGAATCGGGCAATCCTGCGCTACAGTTTACCAATTGCCGTTTTCTTAGGCTCAATCTTTTTAGCTTTATCCGACCTTTCCAAACAACATCCCGAATTGTACTCTGGGATCACCTACGATTTGATTCTCACAGGTCCACTGCTGTTGTTTTTTCTTTCCAAGCGAAAAGCGCCCAAATACCTTATCAGTTTGTTTGTTTTTGCCGGAATAATCGCTGCCTATTGGGTCATTCCCAAAACGGAGCAATTACACCTTAACCTGATTCGGTTTTTTGTGCTTCCGTTGGTGGAATTAGTGGCAATGATTATGGTCGTTCGGTTCGCCGTAAGAACCGCAAAGAACATCCGCTTAAAGTCAGTTGATTCCAAACCCGATTTTTATACCATTCTCCAACAAAGCGCAATTGACACAACAAAAAGCGAGCGAATGGGCTCTATTATCGGTTCTGAACTAGCGGTAATATTTTACTCTTTCTTTGCCTGGAAAAAACGTCCTTTAGCGGTGCAGGAATTCAGCTTGCACAAAGATTCGGGTTCATTGGCGCTTTATTGGTGTGTGTTGCTCATTTTAGCGGTCGAATTAATCGGATTGCATTTACTGCTTGTTCGCTGGAGTGAACTCGGTGCATGGATCATCTTCGGATGTAGCCTCTACGGCATGATGATGATCTTTGCCCATTTAAAAGCACTCTCCAGAAGACCTTACCGCATCAATGCACATTCGGTAACGCTCAGATACGGCATTTTTGCTTCCGTAGAAATTCCCTTCGATGCCATTGAAGCGATTGTGCTTTCGGATAAAACTCCCGAAGAAAAACCGGTTACACATTGTAAATTGGCATTGCTTGGCAATTTGGAAATGCACAATACCATTATTCAGCTCAACCGAAAACTCGCGGTCACGTATATGTATGGAATTCGAAAGTCAGTTGATTGCTTCCTCTTTCATGTAGATGAAAAACACCTGTTCAAAGACCTTCTTGAAAAGGAAATATCAACCAATAGCAATCACTT
Organism: Fluviicola sp.; assembly: GCA_044377135.1. Classification (GTDB taxonomy): domain Bacteria; phylum Bacteroidota; class Bacteroidia; order Flavobacteriales_D; family Crocinitomicaceae; genus Fluviicola. The sequence goes on along the minus strand of JBILJP010000194.1, from coordinate 6,097 downwards.
GTCTACTTCCAATATATAACCGCGACTATGCACGTTCATTAACCGCACAGAAGGATCTACCTCAAAGATTTTCCGGAGTTTGGAAACAAACACATCCAAGCTACGTCCAACGATTACGCCTTCGTCTTCCCACACTTTCATGAGCGTGGTGCGTTCAATAATTTCATTGGGCGAATTTGCAAAGAGGTGCAATAATTTGGTCTGTTTAGCCGTAAGTCGAATTTGCTCCGACCCCAGCATCAGGTATCGATCACAAAAATGAAACCGGTAATTCCCCAACACGATTACTCCCGATTCTGGATTTGATTCGTTCAACAGAGCGGTTTTAGGTGATGATTTCCGTTTCCACCAAACTACTGCCACAACCACAAGCAAAATCACACCGATAGAAAACCAGATCATCAAGGTCGCTGATAACCGTTCTGTGGGTTGAAGCAGCAATTCAATGGCATAACAACTCTTGGGTTGTTTGCGCTCCGAACACTGAATTCCTTTTTCTACAACCGCTGTTGCGGTATAAGAATAAACCACTTTGTTGTGGGTACATTCGCGCACCCGCACAATGTAATCGGAAGGCAATTCTTCGGCTTTCGCTACCCGGTGAATGGTTTGGACCAACGAATCGGGTACAAACGCAAAACGCGTCTCAAACCGCAAACGATAACCGTTCTTTTCGAGACGTTCTACGGGCAATACCCGCGAAGTATGATCACCCGAAAGCAACAACACTTCATGGCCAATTTTGCGCACGCTCACTTCGGTTTTCGCCTCCTCAAAAGCAGTTGTTCCTGCAATATCAATCCACCATACAAGCGCAAACACTGCTAGCACTGTCAATCCAAGCAACAGAAAAAGGATACGTTTCATAGCTCCAAAGAAACACATTCAAGGCACACACATCCGATTTTTACATAGTTTTTACATTTCCAAACGCCCTTTTTACAACATTAGTTAGTGAAATAAACGCTTATTCACCTAGGTTTGTATGATCCAACACTCATTTTATGAAACTCACAATCAGCGCATTAATTATCACCTCTACGTTGGTAAATAGCTGTTTCCATCCGAACGTAGCACCCCCTTCCGGAAAAACAGTCATCAACGTAGAAATAGCTTCGAAAACAAGTCTGCAGTATACGGTGATTAAGTCCGGAAAAGGTGCAAAACTAAAACCTCATGCCGAAATACTGATTCATGAAACAATTAATTACTTGAATGGCGAACAGGTTTTTTCCACCAAAACCATGGGCGCCCCTTTGGCCATTCGTTTAGGAAAGGGAACCATTACCAACAAGCTCGAAGACGGTTTCATCGGGATGCGAGCCGGAGAAGTGCGAAAATTCATCATTCCTTCCTCATTGATCAAACGCCGAAAAATCCATCCACTTATTTCTCCCGATTCAATTGTGATCTATACAATAGAACTGGTTGGTTCACCCTTTCCGAAATGGTATAGAGGCGGAGCGGTAAGGAGTCTGAATCCGGAGGAAGGATGTTAAACAATACAAATGAGCATTTTACTTAGGTGAGGCGCTCTTTTTCTTTCGCATAATGCGTGAATGTTGAGCGTGGCAGAAGTTGAAAGAGTTTCAAATCCTACACCAACAGTCAGGTAATTCTCTCAAAGGTATCTTTTGTGGCAGGAAGAAGTCTATTCTCCTTAATATTCGCTTAAACTTGAAGTCTGATGAATTGCTAAGTGATTGGAATCCTGTAAAACCGAAAGTGTATAAAACACAAAAAGCGGTCATCGGGCGATGTCCGCTTTTTGTCAACCTAACCTAACCACTATTCACTGAATAAGAAAACTGACATGAAAGTCAGCACTCTCGAATTCGATACAAAGATGAGACTAATTCACTTAACTACAAAACGTTTCACAAAGAATTTTCGCAAAAAAAATTAGTTCAACCTTAATAAGTTAGTAGTGACGATTTCATTCATCTATAGATATGATCGATTTATAGACTTCTTATCCAAATTAAAAGAAGAGAAGCCCTAAAAACAGTTGAAATTCTAACACCCATCATTTAACATTATTTTAACATTTTTTATTGTTCTAAATCTATTAAATAACACAAAAGTAATGGCTTGGCAATTTACTAAATCGATTTATCAATTTGATAATCAAGGAGACAAAAGTCATTTTAGGTCAAAATCCATTTGAAAAGTTGTTCTTTTGAAAAGTAAGTCAGCTTGGTTAACGAGTCTTACTTATAAGTATTGCTTAAATTCGCCCTTAGATGGCAACAAATCATATCGAAATCTTTACCGACGGCAGTGCACGCGGAAATCCCGGTCCGGGCGGTTACGGCGCTTTATTACGCTTCAACAATCAGGTCAAGGAACTCAGTGGTGGTTTTAGAAGAACCACCAACAACAGAATGGAATTACTGGCCATTATCGTAGCGTTGGAAGCATTAAAAACCAATCAGCTTCCGGTTCGCATCTATTCCGATTCGAAATACGTGATTGACTCCATTACAAAAAAATGGGTTCATGGTTGGGTAAGAACCGGTTTTAAAGGAAAAAAGAACCGCGATTTGTGGATGCGCTACCTTCCGTTGGAAAAACAATTCAACCTGGAATTTATTTGGGTGAAAGGCCATAACGGTCATCCGGAAAATGAACGCTGTGATGTGTTGGCTGTAAATGCAGCACTTGGAAGCAACCTGGAAATAGATGCCGTGTTTGAACAGGAGGAAAAAGCCAGTAAACTGCTTTAGCTTTACTTTTTTCTCCGCCTCAGGCGGCGATTTCCTGTTTATTAGCACATCACAGTCTCCCATCCGCCTGAGGCCTACCGTGTACCCACATCTTTTTAGGTAAAATCTTATCTTGGTCTTATGTTTAGATCAAGTTACATCAAGCGATTCGGCGATCGTCGGGTTGAACTCAGGGGTGAGCAATTTTCTCAACGGCTTTTTCGACTGGGAAGTCGCAATATACAGGCCTTATCGTTAACTCGCTCAGAGCAAAAAGCATTTTATCGGTTATTGAGAAATGGTAAAATGACAGAACAAAAACTCATTGAGGAAATTCAATCTCGTTGCTCAAATCACAGCGATGGTAAAGTTTTGTTAGCCATCCAGGATACTACAGAGATTAATCTTGGCAGTCATTATAACAGGATAGATAAGAGTAGTGGCATCGGTCGACTAGACTCTCCCTTTTTAAAGGACATCGGCTTTAAGCTACATCCTTCTCTTGTCATCGATGCTTCGAATTGTTTTCCAATCGGTTTTTCCTCGATCAGAATTTGGAATCGTCCATTGGAGAAGACGACTAAACAGGAGCGTAAATCCGCTAATACTCCATTGGATCAACGAGAATCTCAAAAATGGCTGGAGACTTCCGCTCAAACCAAAGAGTGCCTGAACAAAGCTAAGGCAGTTGTTATTATTCAGGATAGAGAGGGTGACATGTACGAGCAATTCTCTGCCCAGCAAGACAATGTTTACATGCTGATTCGTTCACGAATTAACAGGCGCTTGAATGATGGTTCCAAATTACACGAGAGTCTTGCAAATGCACCTGTCTGTGGCACCTATGTGATTGATCTCACTAGTGATAGTCATGGCAAAGTGGCTCGTAAAGCACAAATGGAAGTACGATATATCCACACTCAAATTAAGCCCCCACAAGCTAAAAGCGATCAAGAATCGCATTGGGTCTATGTCATCGAGTCTAAAGAAGTGAATAGTGATGTGAAAGATCCTCTTTGTTGGAGGCTCATTACCACTTGGCCTGTTGATTGTTTTGAATCCGCTAAAATGATAATAGATTGGTATTCTTGTCGCTGGATTATTGAAGAAGTATTCAGACTAGTCAAAAAGGAAGGATTTGATTTGGAAGCAAGTGAACTTGAGAGTCCATGGGCAATCAGAAAACTCTCTATTATGCTACTAGATACTGTCCTAAAGGTTCTACAAATGCATATTGCTTACCAACTTCCTGAAGAAGAAGCTCCTCCCGTAAGCATTGCTTTTGATCCCAACCAGCAAACATGCCTGAAAGCACTAAATAAAAAAGCGGAAGGAAAGACTGTGGCTCTCCAAAACCCCTATCAATCAACCAATTTAAAGTGGGCGGTATGGGTCATTGCTAGAATCGGAGGGTGGAAAGGTTATCAATCTCAAAGACCGCCAGGAATGACAACACTCCTAAATGGAATGAAGCAGTTTGATAAAATTTATGAAGGTTGGGAACTAAACATAGATGTGGGTACACGGTAGGCCTGAGGCGGAAATGAAAATTACACATGAAATTAAAGCGAATAATGGAAACAAGTTTCCATTTTGATTCGTGGATCAGCCTTGGCTGACTATTCGTAAAGAATTGTACACAATACGTTCCGCCTCGGGCGGATTAATTCGTGGTGGAAAATATGCAGTACGTCACATTTTAAGAGGGTTGTGCTCTTTAATAGTAAATTACCCCTCAGGCGGACTGAAAAAAGTAAGAGAAAGTAAATTTAACGTGTCTGAAACGCCAAACAAGCCTTCACGAAAGTATATACCAGCGGATGTGGCAAATCTCGGGTTGAGCTTATTTGCGGACAAAAACCGCAGGCTACAAAAAAGTCTTGTTGCTTCAAACTCACAATTTCGGGTTCTTCGAATTGGTTAAATGCTTCGATATCGATACTCTGTTCCACCAATGCATCGATCAACTGCGGATACATGCTGTAACGCGTCGAGGTCAATTCTTCGGGACTTCTCATTTCATAAAGCTGAATGATCGACGATGTATGCGGTTCAATGTACAAGCGTTCAAACGCATTTCCCTCTACCAAATTATCCGAAATGAGTTTTTCACCGTTGGCATTGAGGTTGTTTCGTTGAATGAGCACATCCATCAAGGCTTTAAAACCTTCTCCGGTGATAAATACGGGCACAGAACGCTGCAAGAGTAAATCGATCACCCCATTGAGGTAAAACTGGTTCAAATAAGGTCCCGGAGCAACCCACAAACCGTCATAAGCATCAAATTGATTTGGCTTCATAGAAAGCACCTCACTCAACTTTAGCCAATAATAAGACAATTCGATTTCCAAAAAGCGCCCGGCATGATCGAGCGCAAGATTGGTAGCGTGATGAGTGTTATACGTGAAATTAAAATCACCGATAATTCCTATTCTTACTTGCTGCATGCTCTATATTTGGAAGAAAAAAAGCCATCCGACTGTGGCGGATGGCTTTTTTCAATTCGTTTTATTTAGCGCTGATACCAGCCGTCAAAGACAGCATTTTCAATCAACAATGAGAATGTATTTGGTCCAACCGTACGATAAACCGTACAATTGAAGGTACATCTGAATTTAGAATAATCACCAGAACCGTCAGATTCTTGAATTACATTGGAGAATACCACACTTTGAGGATCTGCAGAAGCAGGATCGGATGTCCATACATTTCCTAAACCATCACGGTAAGTTACTTCAAAACCAGTTGCTCCACCAATGGAATAAGCCGGAGTTAATGCAGAACTAAAGAAGGTATTGAACAACGTCAAGGTAGGATCGTTTGAAAGTGATGCGTCCCAGATAATGCTTCCCAAAGACAATTTCAACGAAACCAATGTTTGCTCCGATTTAAAATCGGCGTAATACACTGCTGAAGAAGGTTGAGGAGAAGGAAGAATGATCTTCGCTTTTGTTGTTTCCAGGAAATAACCTTCCACATTTTGCGTCAACTCAACATCCGTACCGTTGATTTTACCGGTAAAATGCGCCTGTAAATCAGCCTCCGGAGTAGGGGCAGGAATGATTTCGTGCTTCGGACAACCTGCCAAAAAAACAGAGCCGAATAAGAATAAGAATGCAATTTTTTTCATGTTGTAGTACGTTTCAAACCAAAGTGTTCTTAATAGAACTTGACCCGAAAATACAACTTTTTTTTGAAATACTAAATTTCGTTGGTTTTCACACAACTAAAGGCTCTTTTACGCACGTAATAAACGAACGCGTTCTGGCAACACATAAAGTGGTAAAAACACCGGTTGTAGCTCGGGCAAATCCAATTGCATGTGATAAACAGAACCACCATCGGGAAGCTTGATTTCATTCCAGTTTTCAAAATCCAATTCAATCTCACGA
>JBILJP010000547.1:0-2600 GCA_044377135.1 Fluviicola sp. | reverse complement strand
TTAGCCGGATTGGGTGTTCCTTATGGTAACACACCTACTTCGTTGCCGTATGATTATTCCTTCTTTGCCGGTGGAGCCAATGATAACAGAGGGTTCGTAGCAAGAGCACTTGGTCCTGGTTCGTATCAATATTACCTGGACACCAATCGCACGGCAACACAAATCGGTGACATCAGATTAGGCGCTTCACTTGAATTCCGCTTGGGATCGGGTTTCTTTAAGAGCGCATTCTTTATGGATGTAGGGAATATTTGGACGTTTAATGAAGATACCAACCGACCTGGAAGTAGGTTTTCCAGTTCTTGGTACAAAGAGCTCGGAATGGCACTTGGGTATGGTTTACGCCTGGATTTTGAATTCTTTGTGGTACGTTTCGATTTAGGTATTCCGTTTACAAATCCGGCACTACCCGAAGGTTCCAGATGGATCTTCCAGTCAAGACAACCATATTTAGACGGCATCAATACACTTTCAACAGAACAACGAAAGAAACTCAGTGCTCCGTTCGGTCCGCGCTTAAACATTGGTATCGGATTCCCATTCTAGTGCATCGTATCGCGAAAATGAGTTATATCCCTCCTGTTTTTCGAACAGATTTCACTACATTTACAGCCCGAAACAGAAAAAAAGAAACATGGCACACAATATCAAAGCAGGAGTAGCAACCGGTGACGAAGTTCAGGCAATCTTTCAGTATGCGAAAGAAAAAGGGTTCGCTCTTCCTGCCGTTAATGTTACAGGTTCCAACACGGTAAATGCCGTTATGGAAACAGCCGCTAAAGTGAACGCCCCTGTTATTATTCAGTTTTCGAATGGTGGTGCGCATTTCTTTGCAGGTAAAGGTTTATCGAATGACGGTCAGAAAGCGGCCATTTTAGGTGGTATTTCGGGCGCAAAGCACATTCATACACTTGCTGAAGCCTACGGTGCAACGGTGATTTTACATACCGACCACTGTGCAAAGAATTTATTGCCTTGGATCGACGGTTTGTTAGACGCCGGTGAAAAACACTTCGCTGAAACCGGAAAACCATTGTATAGTTCACACATGTTGGATTTATCGGAAGAATCGCTTACCGAAAACATTGAGATTTGTAAAGAATACCTGACTCGCATGAGCAAAATCGGTATGACCTTAGAAATTGAATTGGGGATCACCGGTGGTGAAGAAGATGGAGTTGACAATTCAGATGTGGATAGTTCTAAATTGTACACACAACCCGAAGAAGTTGCTTTTGCTTACGAAGAATTGATGAAAATCAGTCCACGCTTTACAATCGCAGCAGCTTTTGGAAATGTACATGGTGTTTACAAACCCGGAAATGTAAAGTTGACACCGAAGATTTTGAAAAATTCGCAAGACTTCGTGCAGCAAAAATTCGGAACAGGAAACAACCCGGTTGATTTTGTGTTTCATGGCGGATCGGGTTCTACATTAGAAGAAATTCGCGAAGCAATTGGTTACGGAGTCATTAAAATGAACATCGATACCGATTTACAGTTTGCCTTTACCGAAGGAATACGTGATTACGTAGAATCGAAAATAGAATACCTACGCACCCAAATCGGTAGTCCCGATGGCGCTGATTCACCAAACAAAAAACACTATGATCCCCGCAAGTGGATTCGTGAAGGTGAGCTTACCTTTATCAAACGATTGGAACAAGCATTTGCTGATTTGAATAACATCAACACATTATAAAACGCAAAACGATAGTACAACATGAGTTGGTTTAAACGCGCTAAGGAAGGTATTACTACTTCCACAAAAGACAAAAAAGAAACTCCTGAGGGTTTATGGAACAAATGTTCTCGTTGTAAAACATTGTTTACTGCCGAAGATTTGGCAAAAAACTCATGGGTTTGTGACCGTTGTTCCAATCACGAGCGTATCGGTTCCGAAGAATATTTCCACATATTTTTCGATGAAGGAAAATACACGGAATTGGATATTAAACTTTCTTCCGGTGACCCACTCGATTTCGTCGACACAAAAAAATATACCGATCGAATCAAAGCAACTCAAAAATCTACCGGACTTACCGACGCTATCAGAACAGCATACGGAATGCTGGACGGTGAACCGTTTGTGGTTGCTGCTATGGATTTCAGATTCGTTGGTGGATCAATGGGATCCGTAATGGGTGAGAAAATTGCCCGCGCTATTGATAAAGCATTGGAATTGAATGCCCCGTTCATGATCATTTCAAAATCGGGAGGTGCGCGTATGATGGAAGCCGGATTCTCATTGATGCAAATGGCGAAAGTATCTGGTAAATTGAGCTTGTTATCTGAAAAACAACTCCCATATATCTCCTTCTTAACGGATCCAACAACAGGTGGTGTAACTGCTTCTTTTGCTATGTTGGGCGACCTCAATATCGCCGAACCGGAAGCATTGATCGGTTTTGCAGGTCCACGTGTTGTGAAAGAAACCATTGGTCGCGATTTGCCCGACGGATTCCAAACATCCGAGTTTGTCTTGGAACACGGATTCCTGGATTACATTGTAGATCGTAGAGAATTGAAACAAAAAGTGAGCTTGTCACTGAAATTCTTCAAAAACTAAATACACAGAAGGATGTCTTAAACGGCATCCT
>JBILJP010000193.1:0-9153 GCA_044377135.1 Fluviicola sp. | reverse complement strand
CCCGGAGTAGGATAATTGATGATAAATGAATCGGCTACGGGAACGGTATTCCAAAAAGCTTCATTCAATTCTCCGTCGAGTGTGATCGGTTCCGTAATCCGATGTGCTGGAATAGACCGTTGGGCATAGGAAAAACCTCCTCCAAAGAGGAAAACCACCAATAACAGCTCGCCTAGGAATAGTTTCACGCTCTAAAATTGGTTATTTCCTAAGAATTGGGCGCTATTTCATGGTGTTTTTCTGTAAAAATCAGGTTAATCGAAAGAAAAATCAACTCGGAAGACATCGGGTAATTGAAAACGATTCACCAACATTCATGGGGCTTCCTTCTTTGCTTTCTTCTCCGAAATCGACTTTATAATTTCTCACTGATCATTCATAATTCCCTTAAGAGGATTACTTTTAGCAGCAACATTCAAAACAATTTATTTATGAACGAAACGATCTACCGCGGAAGCAAAGCCAAAGTTGCCTTAATGGGATTATTCATCCTCGGCGTTTTTGTGGTTTCCATTCCCTTGTATTTTGTGTTGGAATGGCTATCAAGTCAATACAGCGGGTTTATAATCACCGTGGCTTGGGTGTTGATTTCGTTGATTCCAATTCTGGTTGCCTTGGGATTGATCATTACCATCATCAGCTTGTTGTTTGGCAAATACGCATTGACCTTGAATGAAACCGGCGTTGTTGCAGAAACGAGCTTTGGCAAAAAACAAGAACTGAACTGGGAAGACATCAACGGACTGGAACTAAAACAACGCTTTTTTAACCGGGCAATCGTGGTGAATTTGAAAGACAACGAAGCCTATATCAGTAAGCTTTCACCACTCATGAAAAAAGGGATTCCGGCCATGATGACACGATTCGGATCACCCTGCATCTTGGAAGTAGGACTAGCCGATGGAAAAGCGACAGATATCCTGGCAGAAATGCAACGGTTTTTAGCGCAATACGGTTCGAAAGAAGAAGACAGACGAGTTGATTAGCGAGACGTGATAAGTTTTTGAGTTATTGAGTTATTGAGTTATTGAGTTATTGAGTTATTGAGTTATTGAGTTATTGAGTTAAAAAACTCTTCAAACTTAGAAACTTAAAAAACTAACAAACTTAAAAAACTGACAAACTCACCGACTTACCAACTTAGAGATATAAGGTCTGGTGGGTAAATCAGGATCGCTAAACTGTTGCAAGCGCGTGGTCATCAAACGCCGATCTTCCTTCACATCAGGAATGCCATCGGTTCTATAAAACCATTCGTTTTCATTCGCTAAAATGCTCACTCCTTCTTTTTCCTTGTTAAAACGCCAGTTGGTACCATCGAGTTGAACCTGTGTTTGTTGATGATGCAAAGGGTAAATCTTTAGGGAGCAACCTGTAAAACGTGCATATGCTTCCAACTCGCGCGGAATTTGCCAGCTTCCGTTCCATTTACTGTCGTAAACCCCAACTATTGTATTTTTATTTTTCACCGCCGCTACAAACTGATTGCTGTTAAACACCACCCATTCATCCGATTGGAGCACGAGGTAGCGTTGTCCCATCCACCAACCGATCAATGCCAAACTTGGCACCACAAGCAGCCAGCGTTTTCCTTTGTTGAATTGCAAATGCAGCATCCAAGCGCCGATGATCAGGTAAGCCAGTAACACCTCCCAACCTGCAAGGTGAAATCCACCCGAAACTGCTCCTGGCAACGAATCGACCCATTTCACCCACAGCACCAACCCGAAAATGGAAAAGGCAAACAACACCGCAACCAACTTTACGAGGTATGGAATCCAAACCGTAAACAGAAACACCATTCCCAGCATCAATACCAGAAAACCAAAGAGCATTACGCCCAGGTTGGCTAGCGCAAAATAATTTGGAAACTGATAAAACCATAGTAGAATCAAGGGTGTTGTTAAAACGGTGGCCGCCAATCCTACTGCCGTTCCCTCCCATCCCAATCGAATCCATTTTTGGTGCGGAACCCAGCTATCAACAATGGGGCGATACAGTAAAAAGATGCCCAACATAGCCAAATAAGAAAGCTGAAAACCGAGGTCAAATAGCATCCACGGATCAAAGCACAACAAAACGATTGCCGAGAATCCCAACACATTGAGCGAATGCGCCTGACGGAAAAACAATTGCGCGCCCGATAAAATGGAAAACATGACTACTGCCCGCATTACGGCTGGTGAAGCTCCTGTAATACCGCCATAAATCCAAATCAATACAATGGCTACCACGATTGCTTGCCGTTTGGTAATCCAGCGCGAGAACACCTGTAATAATCGTTGCAAAAGCATCAGAATCAACCCGATGTGCAAACCCGAAACAGCCAATACATGCATTGATCCGGTAGTTGAAAACGCATTCATGGTTTCCGAATCCAGATCCGATTTATCGCCCAACATCAACGCTTTGGCAATTCCCAAAAAAGTCCCGTCCAATTCCTGCTCCATCAGCCCGGCCAAATGTGCGCGCCATTTCATCAGGGTCGCATTAATCGAATTTCGATGTCCGGTTTTTGCAATTCCTTCAGATGGCGTAAAAAGCATCGCACTCACCTTCCGCGATTCGTAAAAGGCTACGGCATCAAATTCGCCCGGATTTTCGGCATTCCGAATCCTGGTCAATTCACCTCCCACCATGATTTCATCACCGCAATGAATCAGCTGACGATCATCCATTACAACCACGCCAATTTTCCCCGAACACGCTGTAATGGAATCTGCCTCCACCACTTGTTCCACTTGCAACAATACCTGCTGTTTACCGCCAATGCCTTGTTTCACTTCCAAGACTTCACCACTCACTAGTGTTTCGCCAAAACCAAAGCGCTGAATGCCGTCTTGCTGAAACCGGAAATCTTTCACACTAAAAACAATGATTCCGAATATAAAACAAGCTAGATAAAACAACGAAAAACGAGCCTTAGATGAATGCAAAATCGGTGTTGTTTGGAGACCTGCTAAAAGCGTTATGACTAAAAGTGGAAGGCAAATAGAAAGTGTAATTGCCCCCGACCATTGGAATTGATAACAACTCACCAACCCGATTAAAAACGGAAAAACGGCGTGAAATAGCGGAAACTTTCTGACATCCAACATCATCGGAAATAAGGTTAAAAGCAAATTGTCAATTCGATCCTGTTGTTGAGTGTCGTGATTTCACATGCCCTTTTCGCACGGTTTACAACATTTTAAACAAGCTCTCAATCAAAGCCGCAATTTACTAATTTGTTCATTTCTTGTGTTTCCAAAACAAATTTTCTTTGTTTCTTTACCGCGAATCTATACTGAAATACAATGTTGATGAAGATACAATTATCTATTCCAATCGTTGCGGGAGCATTGCTTCTGTCAGCTTGCGGTGGCGAAGATGCCTCCAAAAAAGATCAGCCTAAGGTTGAAGTAACCGTTGAAGATGCATCCGTTTCTGCTGATGACGATTTTATGTTACCACAACCGATTTCATTGGCGCACGCCTTTAAAAATGCAGGTTTAACATACGTTTCGGGTAAAACAAATCCGATTTCCAACAAAAACAATTACTCCAAAAAAATTGATCAGTTGCTCAACTTGGGAGTTTACTCAACCGATTTGGCTTACTGCGCCATCAATAACAAAACACAAGAAGCACGTGATTACTTAGCTGCTGTGCAAGATTTAGGCACCAAAGTAGGTTTGGAAAGTGTCTTCTCCGATAAAACACTTATCGCGAAGTTTGATAAAAACCTGGGCGACCAATCGGCGTTGGAAGAATTGATTTACGATATTCAGGATAAATCAGATGCTTACCTGCATGACAATGACTTGCGCTACCTGGCTGCAGTTGAGTTTGCCGGTGCCTGGGCGGAAGGAATGTACCTTGGGATTGACGATTCACGTAAAAACGTTAAAAACCTAAGCGTTGCTATCGTAGATCAAATGACGTTGTTGCGCAGCACTATCAAAGGATTAGAAGGTCACCCGTCTCAGGATGCCCGTTTAAAATCAGTGATCGGAATGTTTCAGGATGTTCTTACAACCTATGAAGGATTTGAAACGGTGAAAAAAGCGAATAAAAATGTCAATTTTAAAGCGCCGGAATTAACCGCTCAGGAATTTGATACCTTGGCATCAAAAATTGTTTCACTTCGCAACGGAATTGTTTCCCCTGCTCAAAAATAAGCTGTTATGAAAAAATTATTCTTTTTATTAGCCGGGATTCTTGTACTTACCAGCGCTGCTTTTCAGCAAGGTGACGGAGCGTTTGATGCGCAGATCAATACCCTGAAACAAGAATGCAAAGATTTGATCAAAGCAACGCGTTATGAAGGTTCAAAAGTAACCTACTACAATGCCGGATCGAAACAAACAAAATCCGTAGAGTTGTTTATGTTCTTGCCCAACGAATACCAGTTTGCGGTGAGTACTAAAAAATGTTCGGCACCTGTGACCTTGCGTTTGTACGATGCTGCTTCAGATGTAGAAGAACGCACCATGATCAAGGAATACAAAAACGTACAAGGCAAAAACTTTGTATTCAATACCACGGAGTTAAACAAAATCTACCGCAAAAAAGTGCCCGAAGTTGAGCGTTTGAAAAACCTTCACATCGAGTACGTTATCGGTTCAGGAAAAACCAACAAAGAAGCAATTGTGTTGGTGATGGGCCACAAAGCGTAAATATGTACTGTAACGTGCTTAGAAGTCCTTATAAATGGCTACTTTTGCACCAAAATTATACCATATCATGATACACGTAACTCTTCCGGACGGATCAGTTAAACAATACAACGCAGGAGCAACAGCATTGGATGTTGCTCTTAGCATTTCTGAAGGATTGGCTCGTAATGTATTGGCGGCCAAAGTGAACAACGAAGTAGTGGATGCAAACCGTCCGCTTACAGGTGATTGTACCCTTCAATTATTGACCTGGAACGACGCCGAAGGAAAGTCGACCATGTGGCACTCGTCTGCCCACTTAATGGCAGAAGCACTCGAGTTTCATTATCCGGGAATCAAATTGGCTATCGGTCCGCCGGTAACCAATGGGTATTACTACGATGTTGATTTCATGGACTATACCATTCGCGAAGAAGATTTGGCGAAAGTGGAAGAGAAAATGAAAGAATTGGCCAAGCAGAAAAATCCGTTTATCCGAAAAGAAGTTTCGAAAGCAGATGCATTGGCTTACTTCACCGAAAAACAAGATCCGTACAAATTGGAATTGATTCAGGATTTGCCTGACGGTTCCATTACATTTTATACGCAAGGAAATTTCACCGACTTGTGTCGCGGACCTCACATTCCCGATACCGGTTTCATCAAAGCCATTAAATTGACAGCTATTGCCGGTGCTTACTGGCGCGGTGATGAAAAAAACAAGCAATTGACCCGCATCTACGGAATTACGTTCCCGAAAGCGGCCGAATTGACCGAATACTTAGAAAAAGTAGAAGAAGCAAAACGTCGTGATCACCGCAAATTGGGGAAAGAACTCGAATTGTTTACCTTCTCGCAAAAAGTTGGTCAAGGTTTACCGATGTGGTTGCCGAAAGGTGCTGCATTGCGTGAGCGTTTGGAAAATTTCCTAAAGAAACGTCAGCGTAAAGACGGCTACGACCAGGTGATCACTCCACACATCGGAAACAAGGAATTGTACATCACTTCCGGTCACTACGAGAAATACGGAGCCGATTCGTTTCAGGCCATTAAAACTCCGGATCCGAACGAAGAATTTTTGTTGAAACCGATGAACTGTCCGCATCACTGCGAGATTTTCAAATCAAAACCGCGTTCGTACAAAGACCTTCCTGCTCGTTTTGCCGAGTTCGGAACCGTTTATCGTTACGAGCAAAGTGGTGAGTTGCATGGTTTAACACGAGTTCGTGGTTTTACGCAAGATGATGCCCACATTTTCTGTACCGAAGATCAGGTAAAAGAAGAATTCAAGAAAGTAATCGACTTGGTGATTTACATCTTCAAGGCCTTGGATTTCAAGAATTTCAAAGCACAAATTTCACTACGCGACCCGAACAACCCTACCAAATACATCGGTACGGATGAAAATTGGGCAAAAGCGGAACAAGCTATTATAGAAGCGGCTGCCGAAAAAGAACTTCCTACTTTTGTAGAGTTGGGCGAAGCAGCATTCTACGGACCTAAACTCGATTTCATGGTGCAAGACGCCTTGGGTCGTGAATGGCAACTCGGAACAATTCAGGTAGATTACAACTTACCAGAGCGTTTCGAATTGGAATATACCGGAAGTGACAACCAGAAACACCGACCTGTAATGATTCACCGCGCACCTTTCGGTTCGATGGAACGATTCGTTGCGGTTTTGTTGGAACACTGTGCAGGAGATTTCCCTTTGTGGTTAACAACTGACCAGGTGGCTATCCTTCCGATAAGTGACAAATACAACGACTATGCGCAAAATGTTTCAGAATTGCTAAATAATTCCGATATTCGCGCCTTCGTTGACGATCGTAATGAAAAGATTGGCAAGAAAATCCGCGAATCCGAATTGAAGAAAATTCCATTCATGCTGATTGTAGGTGAACAAGAAGCCGAAAGCAATCAAGTCTCAGTGAGACAGCGTGGAGAGGGAGATAAAGGTTCAATGTCGGTAAGTGATTTCGAGCAAATCGTGAGACAAGCGATTGAAAATGAATTGTCGACAAATGTTTAAATACTGAATGAGAAAAGACAGCAGAAGACCTTTTGTAAGAAAAGAAGACAACGATCAACACAAGATCAACGGGAAGATTACTTCACGCGAGATCCGTTTGGTTGTTGAAGGTGCAGAACCACAAGTAATGTCTACTTACGATGCCATTAAATTGGCCGAAGAGCAGGAAATGGATTTGGTAGAGATTTCGCCAAACGCCGTGCCTCCTGTGTGTAAGATCATGGATTACCGCAAGTTCTTGTACAACCAAAAACGTAAACAAAAAGAATTAAAAGCGAAGCAAAGTAAAGTTGTTTTGAAAGAAATTCGTTTTGGACCCAATACTGATGACCACGATTTCCAGTTTAAGTTGGCGCATGCCCGCAAATTTCTGGAAGAAGGAAGTAAAGTGAAAGCTTATGTTTTCTTCCGTGGTAGAACAATTGTATTTAAAGACAGAGGTGAGATCTTACTTTTGAAATTCGTTCAAGAGCTTTCAGACATCGGTGCATTGGAACAAATGCCTAAGTTGGAAGGTAAACGAATGATTGTGATGATCAACCCGAAAAAGAAATAAAAGGAATTATAAATTATGAATTCAGAAATTATCAAGCCTTGATAATTTATAATTTAAACATTCATAATTCCAAAGATGCTGATAGAGTGTTCACTTTTTAACGTAAAGAGAAATGCCAAAAATGAAAACAAAATCCAGTGCGAAGAAACGCTTCACCATCACTGGTTCTGGTAAAATCAAAAGAAAACATGCTTTCAAAAGCCACATTCTTACGAAAAAAACCAAGAAACAAAAACGTAATTTGACTCACGCAGGTTTGGTACACGAATCTGATTTGTCAAACATCAAATTGCAATTGTGCATGAAATAATTCCTTTGAGGAATTATATTCTGTGGTAATGTTTAACCCAATACTGAGTACAAAGCCTTCTGATCGCATGCCGAAACAGTGAAGCACTTACTATTAAAAAACTCAAAATTATGCCAAGATCGGTAAATCACGTTGCTTCTAGAGCTCGCAGAAAGAACTTTATGAAGCTTGCCAAAGGATACTTTGGTCGCAGAAAAAACGTTTGGACAGTAGCAAAAAATGCTATTGAAAAAGGTTTAAATTACGCTTACGAAGGTCGTAAACAAAAGAAAAGAAATTTCCGTTCATTGTGGATTACGCGTATCAACGCCGGAGCCCGTCAACACGGAATGAGCTATTCTCAATTCATGGGTCTTGTTAACAAAAGCGGTATCGAATTGAACCGTAAAGTGTTGGCCGACCTTGCAATGAACCATCCAGATGCGTTCAAAGCAGTAGTTGACTCAGTGAAAAAATAAAAAAGATTATACATCCTATCAGCACAAACGCTCGTCAACCGAAAGGTAGGCGAGCGTTTTTTTGTGCTCTAACGTTCAATATGTAAAAATCCCCTGATAGCCTAAAGCCTACAGGGGATTTTTTATGTCCAATAATTTCAGAAATGTTATGACTGCTGTGCTGGCTTGTTTCGCTTGAAAAACGGTTTCTTTTTCCGTTTCCCCGATGAAGATCCTCCACCACCCGACGGTTTTGAAGAGATTGTCCAATCAGGTGCTGTTCCCATTGCTTCCGGATACGCCAAACGCGGTACCTCGGCTTCAATTAATCGTTCTATGCGAGCCAATTTCGGCAAATCTTTCTCGTTAATCAAAGTATAGGCTTCTCCTTTTGTATTCGCACGGGCCGTTCTACCGATTCGGTGCACGTAATCTTCCGCATCGCGAGGTGCATCGTAATTGATCACCATATTGATTTCCTTGATATCGATTCCGCGACTCATGACATCCGTAGCCACCAAAATACGTGTTCGCTTTGAACGGAAACCTCTCAACACCTCTTCACGCTGTTCCTGCTCAAGATTCGACGATACGCCTTCCGTTGCTTTATAACCCGCTTTACGCAGAAAATAAACGATCTCATGAACTTTACTTTTTTGCGATGTAAAGATGATGATACTTGTATAGTCGGGTCGCTGATCTAAAATATGCTTCAGTAAATTATTCTTATTGGCATCAACCGTGAGGTAAATATTTTGAGATACACCTGCCGCCGGTTTGGAAATAGACAATGCTATTTCAATCGGATTTTGCAAAATTTTATTCGCCAGGTTTTTAATCTTGTTGGGCATTGTGGCACTAAACAACAATGTTTGTCGTTTTTTCGGCAGGTATGAAATAATGCGCTCAATGTCTTCGGCAAAACCCATATCCAGCATTTTATCCGCCTCATCAAGTACCAAATGCTCCAATTGCGAAAAATCCACATACCCTTGCATCATGTGCGAAAGTAGTTTTCCGGGAGTTGCCACAATGATATCCGTTCCTTCTACCAAAGAAGCTTTTTGTTCTTCCCACTTCTGACCGTCACCACCACCATAAATGGCAATTGAACCGACCGAGACAAAGTAAGAAAGTCCTTGGATTTCTTGTTCTATTTGCACCGCCAATTCACGTGTTGG
>JBILJP010000192.1:0-9167 GCA_044377135.1 Fluviicola sp. | reverse complement strand
TATGCCGATTCGAAATAAAATCCAGGTAATGCTTAATACGGGTGAAAGATGAAGTAATCGCACTCTTCGTTTATGTTCAAAAAACATGAAAGTTACTACAACTCCGAAACAAAAGGGTTGTAACAGATCAATGTTGACTCCGAATTGTTGCAACCAATGAAGTCCGATGTGAAAAAAGAGTAGGAGGAGGGCGCCCAAACAAGAAACGAATGAAACGTGTCCTAAATAATCATATAAATTCTTTTGTTTCAGTAAGATAAATACAGTAGATTGAACAACTAATTGTAATATGAAGAATAGTACATCACTATTTTTTATTCCAATGTAAAAATCATTTAAGTGTTGATTGAAATAAAGTGCAGTAACACTATTGACTATCAAAGCACAAAATGCGATAAAAATCCACCGCCAGAAATAGGATTTTGTAGGTACACATTCACAGCTAGTTGCGCAATCTGACGGTGCAATCACTTTTCTATTGAAGCTGATAAAACTATATAACTGATTGATTATCCAATGAATTGGAGGGAACATACCAACCTTTTGTATCAGTGAAAATTTTGTTCCGATTACCAATAACAAACTATCAACACCATAATTGACGGTTCCTGTATCCGTATTGATCAGTGCAATTTTGTTGCGTGCTTCTATGTGATTGAAATGCAATTGATGATCGTTAACTGCTTCATTATAAGGTAATCGTCCATCCGGACTTAAAAATCCGGTTCGGATAAAAAGGCCGGTATACCAGCTGCAAAACGGACAATCTTTGTCGTAAATCAGCTTATTGTGTTCAGTATCCATGACTTACACTTTTTAGTTTATAATACTTTCAATAAAAATTGAAAGTTTGAATTCAATAAAAAGCGACTCCACCGAATCGCTTCCTGTTCTATTTCAACAGATTGAGAATCTTCCCGAAGAAAATATGCTCATCTGCTTTCATCAATGTATTAGATAGACCATCCAATCGGTTCACCAATCGCTCAATGTTTTCAATGGTGGCAACAAAGGCAATGGAATCGTAGGTTTGCTCTACTTTTTTGAGTTCGGTTAAATGCTGTTGCAACGGTTCTATTTCACGACGTTTGCGTTCTTTTGTGATGCGTTTGGCGACTTCCCACATGTCTTTTTCGGCACGGAAATACTCTTTTCTGTCGCCCTGAATCGTTTCCTTGTAAATCAAATTCCAGTTCATCAACTCCCGAAGATTCATATTGGCATTTCCGCGTGAAATGGAAAGTTCAGCCATTATGTCTTCTGTACATTTGGATAGATCACTCACTAGTAAAAGCGCGTGAACTTGAGCCATAGAGCGGTTAATTCCCCATTGGGTTCCGAAATTTCCCCATGTCTGAATAAATTGCTGTTTTGCTTGTTCGAGTGTCATGATTCAAATGTATATAATATTTTCAATAATAATTGAAAGTTTTGTAAAATAATCTTCTTGCTCGAAAAAGAAGTTTCATTTTAAGGCTAAAGCATTGTAATTGAGTGTCTTTTATTCCGCGAATAAATCATCAACCATCAATTGATTGGTGATGACACTGAGATAGTGCTCGTTTATTTTAATACCATTGGCAGTGAGTAGTGTAATAAATACGTTCTTTTTCAGTTTGTTTTTGATCTTGAAAATACTTGCTTTTTCAGTTAGCTGTCGCGCATAATCTTGTGAAACTTCAAATACCGTATCGTAATACTTTAATTCCAACAGATTGATACAGTTATCGTTTCGATCGATGATGAAATCTAGTTGTGTTCCTTTTTCAGGGGCTGTTCCTTTTTGCACCCATGAGTATTCATTTGAAATAATTCCGCTAATTCCAAGCGCTTTTTTGATCTGGCTTATGTGCTTGAAACAACAGGTTTCAAATGCGTAACCTTGCCAGATTTTGTAAGATTGAGTGTTGGATAACTGAAGCCAGCTCTCATTCGGTTTTTGATTCACTAAAAATTTGAAGTAGAAAATAGAGTATTCATCAACCAATCTGTAAAGAGTGTCTTCCTTCGTTTTCTGGATCGGATAGATTTCTTTCACAAAACCGCAAGCTACCAGTTCGTGTAACAATAGTGTGAAACCACCACCGCTTGTAATACCTGTTTCTGCTAGAATTTCGTTTCGGGTGAGACCTTTATTCTTGGTCGCTAAGGCTTTTACAATAGCTACGTGCAGATGACTGTTTTTAAACAAAGAGGCGTAGAGATTGTCAAACTCTCCTTTCAACTTTGCGTGTGTTTTAAAAAAGAGATCATCTAAAATTTGCGCAACACTTTTTCCGGGCTTCGCATCTTTCAAATAATAAGGAATACCTCCGGTTGACATGTAAAGTGACGTGATATCTTTTAACGTTAACCGAACTTTGTTTAATTCCAGGTATTCTTTGGTTTCCTTTAAAGTAAAGGGCATTAGTCGTATATGATCGGTCACCCGGTTATGCAATCCACCACGATTGTTGATTACTTTATCAATCATCCAGGAAGCAGCCGATCCGCAAATGACCAATAAAATATCGTTTCTTGTCGAACAAAATTGATTCCAAAAATGGTCTAATGCCGCTAAAAAACCTGATTTCGGAGTTTCAAACCAGGCAATTTCATCTAAAAAAACCACTTTCTTTTTGGTGCTTTTTACACTCGTGAGATATTCTTTTAATAACGAAAATGCTTGTAGCCATGTTTTTGGAGCATTTGTTCGTTTTATCTTGTCTCTTTCCAACAACGTGAGCCAGAAATTCTCCAATTGCTGTGACAGATCTCGTTGGTGCAAGCCACTGCATTCAAATACAATGTTTTGCTTGTAAACTTCTCTAATCAGGTAGGTTTTTCCAATACGCCTTCTGCCATACATGGCAAGAAATGCAGATTCTTCTTTTGCTAGAATTTCCTGCAAAATATGAATCTCTTCTTTGCGACCGGCGATCTTCATTATTTACGCTTTATAACTCGCCAAAGTTAATAATTATATCATCAATTTGGCTAACTATACTTTTATTATTCGCCAAATATCAATCATTTTAATGGTATTTGGCGAATAATAAGTTGCTTTAAAACGTAAGTAAAGTGCTTTATTTTAATGTTAAAACATTGTTTATTAGCTTTTTAATTGAAAACCAAGACCTTCGAAGGATTTAGCCCTACATTGTAGGTTCGCTCAAAAACTCCCGCCGAACTGAAAATATGCAGAAATCCGGTATTGCTAAACGAATTGGCATCGGCGCAGTAAATTTTATCAGTGATAGCGGAATAAGTAACTCCGTACAAGGTCGTAATTCCCGACATCGAAATGTAATTTGGAATGCTGAGTTGTTCGGTCAGGGCATCAAATAATCCGATTTGACTGGTACTGGTGTTGTAATTGTAATAACTGATGAGGAGTTGGTCGTTCATGCGTGTCATCCCGCTGGCATCAAATGAAAAAGTGAATTCTTTGGTATCTGTAATCGGGTTGATACGGTGCATGCGCGACGGAATGTTGCTGTAATTTCCGCGACTGATCACATAAACATCACCTTCACTATCAACACAAACACCTCCGGGATTGTTGCCCACCGTAATGCGATGTATTTCTACATTGGTACTCAAATCTACCACCGAAACCGTGCTGTCTACATTCGGGTAATTCAAACCACCGGAATTAGCAACGTATAACTTCCCATTACTCACCGCCAATCCTTCCGGATTGCTTCCCACTGCTATACGTTGCGTTACCGATAATGACAATGTATCAATCACATCAACAAATCCGTCGTAACATGTTACATATGCCTTCGGACCATAAAAAGCGATTGAGCGCGGTTGTTTAGGCGTGCCGTTGTGAACCATGCTTATTTGTTGCAATGACGCTCCGGTAGTTGCATCCAGAATTTCAACGGTGCTCGAAACATTCACAACCACGTAAATTTTCCCGCCGTAACGCTTTAAATCGTTGCCGGTATCGCCCAAACCACGGTTGGTTTTTTCTTCGAAAAATGAGTTTCCAACAGTATGATCGTTGGTGTTGATCCAGCTCAGCGAAGAATTATTGTGATTAAACAACCCTTCATTGAGCACCAATAATCCATGCGAAAGTGTAGTAGGAGCAGGCGTTTCCGGTTCCGGTTTTTTCTTTTTACAGCTTGCAATTGCAACTACCAACACACTGATGAAAATTAGTCTAAAAATCATAACTCAAACGAAAAGCAAGGTTCGTACCGGGCATTACGAAATACCGAATGTAACTGTAATAATTGTTGGTGAGGTTGTTGATGGCAACTCGCGCAGTAAACTGATGTTCTCTCCAGGTAGCTTTGTAGAAGAACGACAAATCCAACAAGACAAAATCGTCTAGTAAATTGGTTGGAATGTTTTGATTCAACGCATAACGCTCACCTTGGTAAGTCAACAAAAGGCTGGTTCCCCAATGGTTGATTTCCACATCCAATTCTGCCGTTCCGGCATGTAGTGGTGAATAGCTGAGTATATCGCGGTAGGTTGGGCTTTTTGGATCACTTAAATCGAGTGTGTATTGAAAGGTGTATTGCAGCCTGAGGGATGTTGTAAAATGATTATTCCTGTACGAAACCAGTTGGCGCATTTCAGTTCCGTAAGCATCTGATTTTCCTATATTTTGGATAGACCAGATGAATAAATTCTTGGTTGGTATGGCCAGAATTTTATCGATTGCATGTACATAAAATGGTTGAACGGCTCCCTGGTAACTCCATCGGGATTGATTGCCGAAATTGTGATAATAGCCAAACGTGGTATAAGCTAGTTGTGCTTTTTCAGGAACCAATTTGTCATTTCCAACCTGATTGTAATACAATTCGTTGAATGAAGGTTGTCTAACCGTATAACGATATCCGGCGATAAACGAAAACCCTTTTTTAAAGATTTTCCATTCAAAAGAAGGAAGTAAGACGGTTGTCCGTTTGCTATGTGTCGGACGAATATCCTGGATGTCTTGCAACCCCAATTGCGCAGAAAAATCACCTTTCCAAAGCCATTGAACTGCCGTAATGATATCGGTTGAAAAACGGGTTGGGGGAGTGGTAAACGTTTCCGAAAACAATTGTTCATAGCGAACACCGGCTCCTACCAATACGGATAAAGAATCGTTGTTTGAATGATACCGCCACTGTGTTTGTCCGGTCGATTCTTGCGAAACAAACTTGCTGTGAAGAAATCCTGCTGCATTCAGGTAATTCGAATCAACGTAATTGAGTTCAGATTGTTGGAATGAAGCGCTTGAACTGTAAATCAACCGATTACTACTTCCGGAATGTCGCAATGTAAACAGGTGATTGTTTCCAAACAAACGTTGGTTGGCTGTTTCGTTGTAAAACACAACTGCTCCGGGCAATCCTTTGTCATAAAAAGCGCCACTGTAAGAAGCATGCAATTTCTGCAACGGAGAAAAAAAGTAAGACGCCGATGCCGTTCCGTATACATCTACCAAATCACCGTTTGTGCGAGTGGTTTTGGTGGAAGTTTGACCATTGAGATACGCAAATGGGTAATTGCCGTCAAAACGTCGCCCTTTCAACGATCCTGCGAACTGCCATTTTGAAATGCGTTTACTTAAAAAAGCGTGACCGTCTAACTGACCAAACGATCCGAATTGGGTGCCGATATTCGCACTAAACGAATCGATTTTCTGCACATGCCGTGTTTCCATGGCAATTATCTGTCCTGCGAGTTTCGATTGAATGGGATAATTAACCGAGAGCGGATTGTAACCCACCAATTCCAGTTTGGTAATAAAATCAACCGGAATTTGACCTAAATCAGCTTGTCCGCTTTGTGTTTGCGAAAGGGCGAAATGATCTGAAACAACGCTGATGTGTCCGGCTCCCAAACTTCGGAAAGTAATGGTTTTCATGCCGCCCAATCCGCCATAACTTTTCATCTGAACGCCGGTAAACAAACTCATTAATTGCCCTACATCGGTTGCCAGTCTGCGCTGTATGCGTACTTTTTTGATGACAAGTGTCGATTGCAACGACATAGATCGATCAGTACGTATTTCTACAGAATCCAATTCCGTCGGACCACCTTGACCAAACAAACTCGGCGATCCGACAAGAACTGAAAAAAAGCAATATGTAAAGCGAAACTTCAAATTAGCGCTTCATAAACGTGCTTCTTGAAACACCGTTTTCATTCGTTAATTCAATCAAATAAGCTCCTGCTGCCCAAGAAGAACAATCGATAGCTGTAAATCCGTTAGTGTTACCTGCGTGAATAATGGTTCCATTTGGTTGACGTACGGTAATTGTTCCTGTTGAACCTGTTACAGTAAACTGCTCGTTGGCAGGATTCGGATAAATGTTCAACGCGATTGCATTGTTTTCTTCCACACCTGCATAACCGTAAACAAGGTTGTCTAACGCAAAATAACCCGGAGTAAGAATTCCTAATGCATTTGTGTCAGAAGATTCTAATGTGAAATCCAGGTAACGAACCGCTCCCAACGAACTTAAATCAACAGTTTCCCAAGAATCAACGATGTAATCTTGCGTGCTGTCTGCAAAACGGTAATCGGCCAGGTAGAACGTTACTGATCCGATAGAATCGTTGTTGAAGTCGTATCCTGTAATTACCAAACGAAAGAAATCTTCTCCGTTAGTTCCGTCGGGATTACCTGCTGCATTGTTGAGCGACCCGAATTTTTTTCCATACGTATCACCGTTCAACATAGAAAGAGCTGCATAGGTTGTGTTGGTGATTTCAATAGTGCTCAACACACGTGGAGCCAAAAAATCAAGGTTTCCACCGTAGTTTACCGCATAATTGGCACTTCCGCCGGCTCCAATACCAGTATAAGCGCTGAAATCGTTGGTGTAACCTGCCGTTGTTACGTCGGTTGAGTTGGAGTAGATGAATCCGCCCGACCAATAGCTCCAGTCCATGTCATATTCATTCGGGAACGTTACACCATTTGTTGCGAATGAACCTGAACCGTCAGAACCGCTCCAATATGAATTGGGAGCAAGAGTTAAATCATCAAAAGTGACTGTTGTTTGTGCAAAAGCACCGGTTGTGGCTAGAATAGCCAGAGATAGTAATGTTTTTTTCATTGCTTACGCATTTAAAAAGTTAAAAAAGCAAATGAAAAATCAGAAATGAGAAACAGAACCGAGGTGCGCGCTACCCCAATCATGAACCCGACTTTAATCTGAAGTCTTCATTCAAAAAAGTTTTGGCAGGTATTCTGACTCCCCTCAGTTCTGTTTCGTCTTCCCACCGGTAATGCACCGACAGTGACTTCGTGAAACAGCTTTGGCAAGGGTTACAGCTGCAGATACAGTTTCGGATTCACACCGAATTCCCTATTAATTCCTCCCGTTCAGCTCGAAAACATCCTGTTTGGAAACCTAAAACCGAGGCGAAGATACACAATTTTATTTGACACGTAAAAGAACCTTCATCCCCATTGTCATGAAAGTAAGATTGGAACTCAGATGCAGCAAAGAGCTATAGACATCCTGCTGTTAATAAAATTCAATTGCCGATTGGAAAAAAAGATTATTTTTGCATCGCTTAAACGTACAACAGATGGCAAATAATAACAGCACTAATAACCTGAAGCAACAATTTAAAGACAACAAACAATTGCGATTGATCACCTATTCTATAGGTGGAGTTGTGGTATTGCTTGTAGGATATTTGGTGTACCGTCAATTTATCTTCGGACCTGAAAATGACAAGTCGAAAGGTGCTTATGTAAAAGGATTGAACTTGGCTTCTCAAGATTCTACAGATTTGGCAATTGCCGAATTGGAAAGTGTTGTAAAGAAATACGACGGAACTGTTGGTGGTGAAAATGCTCAATTGATTTTGGCTCGTCAGTACATGACAAAAGGTAACTTCAAAAAAGCGTTGACTACTTTAGAAGGTGTTAGTGTAGGTGATACTTACGCTAAAGTAGGGGTAGTCGGTTTACAAGGTGATTGCTACAGTGAAATGGGTAAATACCAGGACGCATTGGATAAATACACCGAAGCGGCCGAAACCAACGAAAACGAAAAAACAACTCCTGAATACTTGTTCAAAGCGGCTTTGGTTGCTGAACACTTGAAAAACTTCGAGAAAGCAACGGAATTGTACGAACGTATTCGCGATAATTACTCCCAATTCTCGCAGCAAAAAGCAATAGAGAAATTCATTGCTCGATCTAAAAATTCAAAATTGAAATAAAGTGGCAACAAGTCTCAAGAACTTATCTGCTTACGATAAACATACTATTCCAAACGGTGCCGATTTTAAGATCGGCATTGTTGTTTCTGAGTGGAACGATCACATCACCAACAAATTATTGCAAGGTGCTGTTGATACCTTACTCGAGAATGGTGTAAGCGAAAACAATATCCTCATTCACCGTGTTCCCGGAGCATTTGAATTGCCTTTGGGTGCTCAGTGGCTTTTAGAAACCATTAATCCCGATGGTGTAATATCAATTGGTGTGGTGATTCAAGGTGAAACCCGACACTTTGACTTTGTTTGCGGTGGCGCAACACAAGGTATCATGGATGTCACACTCAAGTACAACAAACCGGTTTCATTTTGTCTCCTTACCGATAATACCGAACAACAATCGATTGATCGCGCAGGTGGAAAACATGGAAACAAAGGCGTCGAATGTGCTGTCACCTTATTAAAGATGATAGGACTAAAACATACGATTTCTTCCAAAAACAAAGTGGGTTATGACGTTGATTAAATCCATCTCCGGAATTAGAGGAACCATTGGCGGTAAACCCGGCGATGCGTTAACACCAATTGATGCAGTGCAATTTGCCGCGGCTTATGGTTCGTGGCTGAAATTGCGTTTTCCAAACCGAAAACTGAAGGTAGTGGTAGGAAGAGACGCGCGCATCTCAGGTGAAATGATCTCGCAATTGGTTACCAACACCTTAATCGGATTGGGGATTGATGTGGTACAATTAGGATTATCAACTACTCCAACGGTTGAAATGGCGGTTCCGTATCACGCAGCCAACGGTGGAATTATTCTTACCGCAAGCCACAATCCGAAACAATGGAATGCCTTGAAGTTACTGAATGAAAAAGGCGAATTTATCTCTGGTGCCGAAGGCGAACATTTGTTGGCGATTGCTATCAGTGGTGATTTCGACTTCGCGGAAGTAGATGATTTAGGTCAATTAACAAACGATACAACGGCCATC
>JBILJP010000191.1:0-9181 GCA_044377135.1 Fluviicola sp. | reverse complement strand
ATAATCCAAATTATACCATTCATAACGGAATACGCCCATCACTTTTAGAAAATTGGCTTTATTGCTAAAACGGTAAGAAGGTGTAACCCAAAACGATTGGCGCGGTACTATTGAATACTCGAAATCATTCGTCGGAAAATTAATCATTCCGGCATAGGCAACATCTATCGTCAATCCACTTCGGATTTTCAAGTACGCTTTTAATGCCTCAAACGGCGCATCATTGCTTGAAAATGCGATATCTAATGCATTTACAAAGGCGTCAATAAAATCATCGGAATTATTTCCATTCAATTCAGGTAAATTGTTGCTTACCGTAGTAAGAATACTATTTGTGAACGCATCAGCGGCGGCAGTTGTACTATCCTTCGTCAATCCAGACGAAAGAATGTATTGTTTGATATACGGTTTAATAGCTTCAAAAAAATCTTCCTTGCTTTTCACTGTGGGCATTCCTACTATTCTAATTGCCTCACTTGTAATGCCAGCTGTAGGTAATTGAATTTGATTGAGTTTCTGTTTACAAGCAAGTGCTTTCTCCCGATCGTTCTTATTCGAGAAATAAAACGTATTTCGATAGCCCCATGAAATTGCGTTAGATGCAGCACTATCACCTAACAAAAAGTTTTGAGTGGATGCCAGTGAGAATGATGAGTTACGACGCAAGTTATCCCATTGCGATTTGGGAAACAGGTATTCTTCCAAGCTCAGTCCGTGATTTTTGGTCCAATACGGGGTGAATTCCAGTGAAAAATCAGTTGGAATAGTCGGTTTTCCGGAGCCATCCAAAAAATTCGAAAAGATAGCCGTTTCAAGTGCCTGATACGATTTTGGAGTGAGCACCGCACTGGGCTGCATCCCCAATAATCCTGCCGCCGGAGAGGTGGGTGCGGTGAGTTGAGATAACTTTTCCTGACCAACCAGTGCGGCAGGAATACAACCGATAAGTAATAGACTGACTAGTTTCATTGGGCGGGAAATTGAATCATTAAAATAATCATTGGTCTGTCCGATTCCGATTTCTGGTTGGAGTGTTCGACTAATAATTTGCCGTTTACCAAATACTGAATTCTCACCTCATCTTCCTGAGGAGCAAGATTGGCAATGTCTGATACAACAATGGTATCTTCGCTACGCAACGACGCACCAGTTCCAAGAGCAACAGTACCAGAATCCAGAATAGACGGGTCGGTTGGTCCGGGAATATTAACAACGGTTTGCCCGGTATTACCGTCTGAAATAAATTGAACGGTGAAATTGACTGCCTCATTGTCAGCCACAGCAACTGAAAGATTTTTGTAACGGTAAACTTTTCTCATAACAGATTGAATAATGGTTTTACAATTAAAATCAAAAAAACAAACGCGTTATCCGGAAAATGTTCAGGAGAAGTAGTTGGCTTTTTTCATCTAAATATTCAATGCCGAATATACTATTTTTTAACTATATCGTACCACTTTTAAAACAAAACGTTATGGTGATAATTTGTATCTTCATCCCATGCGTTGGTTTATCAGTTTATGCTCCCTCTTGATCTGTTTCATTACAAATGGACAAACCGTTTTTAGTACCCAAAGTCTTGATTTAGGCGAATTGTATGCAGGTTCTGAACGTTTCGGTGATATTTTAGTCACCAATCAGGGCAAACAGAAAGCTTACATTTTGCGGGTTGAAAAACCGAGTGATGTGGTGTATCTCGCCAGTTCGGATGTATTACTTCCTGACAGCTCGTTTTCATTTCGCCTGCAAGTCAATCCAAGCAAAAAAGGCGCGTTTTCGTATGATGTTAAGGTCTATACAAGCGACAACCTCAATCCGGTAAACATTCGTATTTCTGGCACGGTGAAAGAACTTTCCGAAAACACGATGGCGGGTATGATGAGTTGTCCTGATTTTGGAAGTCAACCTTCACGCGTTCAAACCCGCGAATTAACCATCATTACCGTGGATGAAAACACACGTCAACCATTGGCAAAAAGTACGGTAACCATCATTCGCAATGGAACACCTGCCGGAGCCTGGATCACCGGTAAAAAAGGATCGTTTCAGCAGGAAAGTATTCCGGGTTATTTCTATTTTTTCGCCGCGCACGACGGTTATTTCCCGAAAGAAGCCGGTGTTTATGTTGGTCCGGAGATCAGCGAAATCACCATTCCGCTTAGAATGGATCCAACAATGTGTATTCCTGTTCCGAATCCACCCTCCAATCCGGAGCCAATTCCTGATGAACCGCAAGAGTTAACGGCAGCTACAGCAGAAATTATCATCGATCAGCAATTGGCCAATCAACAATCCGATTCGGTGATCAAACAAATCATTCCCGCTCTGGCCGAATTGCCACCGAACAGTTTTGAATCAAATCATTTTAAACCGGTAAATGTGGTGTTTGTGCTGGATGTTTCCAGCTCCATGAAACTCGGCGAGAAAATGGATTTGATGAAGTATTCCCTCAACCGGTTGGTAGATGAAATGCGACCTGAAGATCACATCAGCTTGGTGACTTATTCGGATGGGGCAAGTGTACTCCTAGCTCCGACTTCCTGCACGCAGCAAGAAGCCATCAAAGCCAAAGTTGCCGAATTAAAACCGCACGGAATGACTGCAGGTGGAAAAGGAATCAAACTCGGATACAAACAAGCGTTGCAGCAACTTTCACCCGATAAAGCCAACCTGGTAATCATTATTACCGATGGAGCATTCAATAAAAGTTCGGATGATTACCAAAAAACGGTGCGTAAATACGCCAAAAAAGGAATCATCTTTTCCGTAGTCGGTATTCAAAATCGCCCCAACGACCAGCGTGCCATGGAAGAAGCTGCAGCATTCGGTAAAGGACGCTACATTCCGATCAATAAATTGTCAGACGCTCAATACAATCTACTTCAGGAAATACGGATTGCTTCTTTTAGAGGAATTTAACAATCGCATTAGCTGGAAAAAGGTAATATTAAAAGCCGAAACTATCTTCAGAGTTGATTCAGGTACAGTTTTTGCACGTATGGCATCGAATTCAACTGTGCTCTTATGATCAAATACCTTATACAATCTATCTTTTTTTATTGTTTAATCACAAACGGTTGGAGCCAGTCAGACACCATTGATTTCGGAAATATTGAACGTTCAACCAAGCGTTATGCCGACATTACCATTCGCAATACCAGTGAAAGCGGTATGTACATCAAAACGGTGGAACATAGTCCGCAAGTTGTTTACCGACTCAACAAAGAATACATTCCTTCAGACGAAACATTTACCGTACGTTTACAAGTAAACCCTGATACCACGGGTTATTTCAAGTACGTGATGCGGGTAGCGTTGAGTAACGATGATCCGCCCATTTCGTTGGTTGTAGTAGGAAACGTACTCCAAATGCCCAATTACAAAAATGTACTTGAGCAGAAATGCCCTGAATTTGAAGGTGATCTTTTCACCAAAGAAACCGAATTCAAGATTGTGAGTGTTGATGCCGTAACACGCGACCCCATTCCCGGAAGTACCGTAACTATTATTCGTAACGGATCCGTAACCGAATCGTGGGTTACAGGAAGTTCAGGTTCCATTACCCGCAGGTCAGAGCCCAACTTTCTTTACTTCATTGTATCCCGCAACGGTTATGAAACTACCGAAACAGGGGTTTTCATTACACCTGAAATTGAAACAATCTCGGTTCCATTGAAAAAAGAGGAAAAAGACCCTGTTCCTCCACCCGATCGCGAACCTGAATTAGCACAAAATCCGGTACGAGTGTCGGATGAAAATCTGGAAAAAACGCTTTCTGAACAATTGGAAACGGATAGTGCCGAACAAGCTGAAATAGCCCAATTGTTCGTCGATTTTGATACCAATCAATACAAAACCGTCAATGTGGTTTTTGTACTCGACCTTTCCAGTTCAATGAAATTGGGCGAAAAAATGACCTTGCTGAAATTTTCCCTGAATCAATTGGTGAAACACATGCGTCCACAAGATCGTATTGCGTTTGTGACCTATTCGGAAGACGCTCAAGTGTATATGCCTACCATAAATTGTGTGAACAAACCCGATATTTATGGTAAAATAGCCGATTTGGAAGCCACCGGAATGTCGTCGACAACGCGCGGAATTAAACTCGGTTACAAAACTGTTCGCAAAGACATTTCCCCGGATGAAGCCAATATGGTGATCGTTATTACAGATGGTGCTTTCAACAGCAACTCAAATGATTATCAATCCATTGTTCGCAAATACGCTCCGGAAGGAATTACTTTTTCGGTAGTAGGAATTCAATCCCGTTCAAACGACGAACGCAAGATGGAAGAAGCGGCGGCTTTCGGAAACGGTCGTTATGTATCGATCAAAAAACTCGCCGATGCACAACATAAACTGTTGAAAGAAATTAAAATCGCGTCTTCGAAAGGACTTTGAGTAATAATTGTGAATTATCAATGATAAATTATCAAGGCTGTTCCACTCTTAGTAATTCATAATTCTTCATTCATAATTCTACATTATCTTTGCGCCATGGTAAAAATCCGGGATATTGAATTGGGCGAATTTCCGCTGTTGCTGGCACCGATGGAAGACGTGAGTGATCCGCCATTCAGAGCTTTGTGTAAACAGCACGGAGCCGATTTGATGTACACCGAATTTATTTCGTCGGAAGGATTGATCCGCGATGCGATTAAAAGTCGTCAGAAACTCGATATTTTCGATTACGAAAAACCAATTGGCATTCAGATTTTTGGGGGCGATGAAGAGGCAATGGCTCTATCTGCCAAAATCGTTGACGCTACACAACCTGATTTATTAGATATTAATTTCGGTTGTCCGGTAAAAAAGGTTGTTTGCAAAGGCGCGGGAGCCGGTGTTTTGAAAGACATTGATCTGATGGTGCGTTTAACAAAAGCATGCATCAATAGCACCACTTTACCTGTGACTGTAAAAACCCGCTTAGGGTGGGACGATTCTACCATTAACATCATGGAAGTCGCCGAGCGTTTGCAAGACATCGGTATTGAAGCGTTGAGTATTCACGGACGTACACGTTCGCAGATGTACAAAGGCGAAGCAGATTGG
Source organism: Fluviicola sp. (assembly GCA_044377135.1). Classification (GTDB taxonomy): domain Bacteria; phylum Bacteroidota; class Bacteroidia; order Flavobacteriales_D; family Crocinitomicaceae; genus Fluviicola. The sequence goes on along the minus strand of JBILJP010000191.1, from coordinate 4,126 downwards.
AAATTCATCGCCGAAGTCAAAAACAACCCGCGTATCCACATTCCGATTTTCGGGAACGGAGATATTGATACTCCAGAAAAAGCCTTGGAATACAAAAATCGCTACGGGGTTGATGGTATTATGATCGGTAGAGCTGCTATCGGTTATCCATGGATTTTCAATGAAGTAAAGCACTTTATGGCAACTGGTGAACATTTGCCTGCACCAAGTATTGCACAACGTGTTCAGGCAGCCAAAGATCACTTGGAAATGAGCGTACGCTGGAAAGGTGAAAAATTAGGGATTGCCGAAATGAAACGTCATTACACCAATTATTTCAAGGGAATTTCTCATTTCAAGGAATACAGAGGGAAATTGGTTACCTCATTCGACCTCAACGAAATCAGAGACTTGCTGACGTATGTTGCGGAGCATGAGGATGAGTTTGAATTCGCTTAACAATTTTATATGATAAAGTCAGCCAAAAACCTCCTTACAATCGTTATTCTCCTCCTCACAACTAGTTCTTTTGGACAAAAAAAAGATAGTTTACCGGGAAAGCGTTTCGATGTCGGAATCAATTTTTCACCAACTCATTGCTTTAGAATATTAACTTTCCCGAGTGAAGTGCGTAATAACCTTGACATTCCAAGAAATGCTTACACAGCTGGTGCATCTGTCCGTTTCACGGTTAAGAAAAGAGTGCAATTAGAATCCGGAGTTTTTTATGCAAAAAAGGGGATTCTTACTAAAGAACATAGTCCGCTAGCAGGAACACCCAACGGCCAATTCGACCCCAATTTACCTGTAAAAGAAATCTATCAATATAACTACGACTACCTGGAGTTTCCCGTTAAAATAAATTTATATCTGGTAAACAATCGATTTAAATTGTATTTCAGTGGCGGAGTTTCCTTCAACATTTTAGTTCATTATGATCATAAACTAACTGAAATATATTATAGTGGTGAACAACATGTCATTTCACCAAAGGGAGTCTACTATTCACCTCATAGTATTAAGTATAATAAAGTTGTTTTGGCTACTATAATTGGACTAGGTAGCTCTGTTGAACTTTCTAAACGTTGGTTCATAAAAATGGAACCTCTCTTTCAATTTTCTCTTGGTGCAACTGCAAGGAGTTCTTACAAGAATATACCAATAAGTGAACATCAATACTCGTTCGCTTTTAATACAGGACTGGGCTACCGGTTTTAGGTTTTTCAGAATAGTTACTATCTTAAAGTATGCGAACTTATTATGTTTATATACTACTTTGCGCCGATCAGTCCTATTATGTAGGTGTTACCAATAATTTAGGGAGACGGTTTATTGAACATGCTACTTCTCGAAATCCGGGGAGTTATACCTCAAAACGATTACCCGTAATGGTTGTTTATGCAGAACAATTCAGAAATCCTTTTCCGGCTATTCTGCGTGAGAAACAACTCAAAAAATGGACACGAAAGAAAAAAGAAGCGCTCATTGCCGGTAAACTGGATGATTTAAAGTCCCTATCTAAAAAGAAAAATTTTAATCGAATACCAATTACCAAATAGTGTTTGCAAGTCCTTTTCCTACTCTTAATAAATGATTGAATTCATACTGAGTGTTTTGCGAAACGCAGTGAAGCTTATTCCACTATTCAGCCTTCTATACATTGGCGTAATGCAGTGAAGACAATTTACAATCAGGAGTCAGACTGAGTGTTTTGCGTAACGTAGTGGAGCTTATTCCACTATTCAGCCTTCTATACATTGGCGTAATGCAGTGAAGACAATTTACAATCAGGAGTCAGACTGAGTGTTTTGCGTAACGTAGTGGAGCTTATTCCACTATTCAGCCTTCTATACATTGGCGTAATGCAGTGAAGACTATTTACAATCAGGAGTCAGACTGAGTGTTTTGCGTAACGTAGTGGAGCTTATTCCACTATTCAGCCTTCTATACATTGGCGCAATGCAGTGAAGCCTATTTTTATCAGGAGTCAGACTGAGTGTTTTGCGAAACGCAGTGAAGCTTTTTCCACTATTCAACCTTCTATACATTGGCGCAACGAAGTGAAGCCTATTTTTATCAGGAGTCAGACTGAGTGTTTTGCGAAACGCAGTGAAGCTTTTTCCACTATTCAGCCTTCTATACATTGGCGCAATGCAGTGAAGACAATTTACAATCAGGAGTCAGACTGAGTGTTTTGCGTAACGCAGTGAAGCTTTTTCCACTTTTCAACCTTCTATACATTGGCGCAATGCTGTGAAGACAATTTACAATCAGGAGTCAGACTGAGTGTTTTGCGAAACGCAGTGAAGCTTTTTCCACTATTCAACCTTCTATACATTGGCGCAATGCAGTGAAGACAATTTACAATCAGGAGTCAGACTGAGTGTTTTGCGTAACGTAGTGAAGCTTATTCCACTATTCAACCTTCTATACATTGGCGTAATGCAGTGAAGACAATTTACAATCAGGAGTCAGACTGAGTGTTTTGCGTAACGTAGTGAAGCTTATTCCACTATTCAGCCTTCTATACATTGGCGTAATGCAGTGAAGACAATTTACAATCAGGAGTCAGACTGAGTGTTTTGCGTAACGCAGTGAAGCTTATTCCACTATTCAGCCTTCTATACATTGGCGTAATGCAGTGAAGACAATTTACAATCAGGAGTCAGACTGAGTGTTTTGCGAAACGTAGTGGAGCAAAATGTATCGAAGGCTGGCTACTTCTTCTTATACGTATACTTCACTCTTACATGCTCAAATTCTGCAAAGTGCGTTCCAGCAGTAAACTTTAATTTCTTGGCGGCGTTTTGTGCTTTCATAACAGAAGGAGTTGAAGTCACTGACGTTCCATCAGGAATTACTTTTGCACCGGTTACTTCACCTTTTCGGTTCACGGCCAATTCTACGATTACCGTTCCGGTGGCAGTTCCATCAATAGTAAACGTTGAGGTAGAGAGTAATTTTCGGCCCGAATCAACCAATGTACCACTTTGAACCTGAGCCTCAGCTCCTAAGAAAACGCCTGAAAAAACGGCAACTACCATCCATTTACGCATGAAAATCTTCGAATTGATTTATAAAGGTTAAGGTTACGAAATTTCCGCCCAATTCGGCTTGTCTTTTAAACGGCGAAGTGCCTCTTTTTTCAACAGGTAATGTTCAGAACGTTCCAGGCGCGGATCTAACTCTAAGATCTGCCGCGCTTTATCGCGCGCCAAAGCTACCAACGGACCGTCTTTCGCAAGGTCGGCAATGCGTAAATCTAAGTCGCCGCTTTGTTGTGTTCCCATCAAATCACCTGGACCACGCAGTTCCAAATCCACTTCCGATATTTCAAAACCGTCGTTGGTGCGAACCATGGTAGAAATGCGTTTTTTGGAATCGCGCGACAATTTATCACCCGACATCAAGATACAGAATGATTGTTCGGCTCCACGACCTACTCTACCGCGCAACTGGTGCAATTGCGACAATCCGAATCGTTCGGCGCTTTCAATGATCATCACCGACGCATTCGGTACGTTCACTCCTACTTCAATTACGGTTGTTGCCACCATGATCTGTGTTTTTCCTTCCACAAACTGACGCATTTCATATTCTTTATCTTCGGGTTTCATTTGACCATGAACGATGCTTACTTTGTATTCCGGCAAGGGGAACGAACGCGAAATGGACTCAAAACCATCCATCAGGTTAGCATAATCCAGTTTTTCCGATTCCTGGATAAGCGGATACACAATGTAAATCTGTCGGCCTTTCGCAATTTCACTCCGCATAAATCCGAATACCACCAATCGATCCTTATCGTATTTATGCTGGGTTGTAATGGGTTTTCTTCCAGGCGGTAACTCATCGATCACCGACACGTCCAAATCGCCATAAAACGTCATCGCTAAGGTCCGCGGAATGGGTGTTGCCGTCATGATCAAGACATGAGGCGGAACGGTATTTTTCTTCCACATACGTGCACGTTGGGCTACACCAAACCGGTGTTGTTCATCAATAACCACAATTCCGAGGTTGTTGAATTGAACAATGTCTTCCAATAAAGCATGCGTTCCTACCAAAATATGTATTTCGCCATTGAGTAATTCTTCGTGAAGAACCCGGCGTGCCGCTTTTTTGGTGGAACCAGTGAGTAATGCCA
>JBILJP010000546.1:0-2610 GCA_044377135.1 Fluviicola sp. | reverse complement strand
ACCATTCATCATTTATTCCGTCTCCATTTGGAGTAAAAATATTTGGGACATGGTCATAGGGCAGCACTTGAATATCATCAATGAAATAATAGGTGTTATGACTAGCAAACATATATTCAGTTGGGGAAAGGTCATTTTGTATATGGATATGAGTAGTATCACCAAAATACCCTAAGGTGAAAAATTCTTCGCCCCCACTTGCAAGATAAAGTGCTTTCACCTTGGTCCAATTATTCTGATCTGTAATAATACCGCAAGGGAAAACATGTCGAGGGAAATTACTTGCATTTCCCACGTTAATCATTAATGTAGTGTCTTTGGTAAAAGAAAATTCTAAGACTTCAGCACCAAGATTATTTAGTCCGTTATATGGATCGTTGGCAAGTTTAACCTGAATACTGATTTCATACCATTGATTTGGAGTCATTTCTTTGGAAAGTCGTGTTTGCATCATTTCTTTCCAGAAACTGCTACTTATAAAGCCCTGGCCAGCGAAATTTTCTCCCTCAGCAGGATCGCTACATCCAAAATCACTACATATATTGACCCCGTCATTCCAAATAAACGAAGAATTTGAACACGAAGAAAATAAATCTGTGGAACAAGAATTATTTAAGGTGGATCCTGGCCACGAGTATGGATAATACCATCCGTCGGCAAAATACAAGAATGATAAATTTTCAGGGCAATCGTTTAATATTTCAAAGCCGCCGTTTGGAACTAGGTTTTGAGCAAAAACTGGTTGGGAAAAAAGCAAGGAAAAAATAGCAAGGAATTTTCGTAGCATTATCAGACTCAACTTCAGTTATACAGCAGACTATACAAAAATAATCATTTTTGGAGTGAAGTCAATTGCTACTTATTCTAAACATTTGATTTAAGGATTACCACCGAGTACGAATTCTTCTCTCAAATCAGATATTAGATATCATACCGTGTTTCTGTCTCCGGATAAAGATTAAAACATGACAAATGGTAAAATTTGTGCGTGGAAATCAAGTACTTCCTTCAGAAAACTGGAACATAGTCAGGGTCTGTACTTGTGAAATAAAAGTTTCTTTTTGCTTAACTGATCCCTACTTAAGTATTATTAGTACTTGTTCTAAAAGATACTTAATCAGGCAGTTTAGAAGGCTCAAGACTGTCTTGATTTTAATTATTATGTTTTTATTTGTGGTAAGCTTTTGTTTTTGACAAACCAGAGCTATAAACTGTTTTCAAAACTATATCAAATGAAATATTTACTCATTCTTTGTTTGCTTACATTAAGTTCATGCAGCTTTTTCAAGAATCCTACTTTACGGAAATATAGCGTCAGAATGTGGAGCGATGATAACGCGGTTAACCTCAATTTTTCTCAAATAATGACGTTGGTCGAAAAAGATAAGAGTCAACTAATTTATTTAGTCAATAATATTCACTTTGATACACTTCATTTAGAGGGTAAAAAAGTATTTGGAGCCTTACATTCTGTTTATGTAAATGAAGCTCATATTTATGATTTTGAAGGTGAGATTGTAAATAAATCCGGAAACGATTTTTTAATAAATGGAAAGATAAAAAGTGATCAATCTGGAAATTTTCTTAATTATGAAATCTATTAAATATGTTTAGCAAATCTGTCTTTTTCAGCTTGTTTTTTGGCTTTAGTAATTTGCTAATAAGCCAGACACAGTTATTACCAAAGTTTTCCGTATCGGCAAGCGCTGGACCCGCTACCTATTGGAATAAAAAAATCAGTAATGTTGGTTTTGCCCATGACTATCAATATGGCCAGACGAACACGCTCGGTATCAATACCTTGTTTGAAATGAGGGCTTTAAATATTTCAATAGGACTTAATTATCAATATCTATTTTTCAAATATCGAGGAGTTGGCCCATATTCACAGGAAACACCGCAGGTTCAAACTGTTTATTTGTACAACGGTGTGCATCACGCAATAGAAATACCCATGTCGGTAGCCTATCCATATAGCAAAAAAATGTCTTTTGGAGTTTCATTAACGCCAAGGTATTTGCTCCACACTAAAGATTACTATTTTAAGGAAGGCGTTGGCATTTTGAATTCATCTGATAGAGAAACAACCTCCGTTAATTCTGACAATTGGAATAAAATACAATTGATGGGTGGAATTGTCTTTTCAAGAAATTTTATTTTCAATTCTGATAAGCAATTTGCAGTTCATCTTTCCACGAACTTTTCTCTTTCCAATCCTGGAGGAACCGATGTTTATGCGGCACCATTAAGTACAACTGATAGCAAAACTAGATTTGTTTCCACACAACTTGGTGTTTCATTTTATTTGAAATAACCGATTTGAATTGGCATTAAAGTGAAAAAGGCGCTCCACGAATCTCTTGAAGGCTTCCTCTTTTAAGTATAATTAAAATTGTTATCCCTCAAACAACTCAGCAATAGCTTCATAAACCATGATGTCGCCTTGAAGTAAGGCTTGTTGCAATTGCTTGTATTTGTCTTGTTGCGTCGGATTCAGGAAGAATGCTTGTCGGAGCTGTTCTTCGATGAGTTGTTCGAAAAGAACAACTTCTTGCTGCGCTCTTTTCTGAGTAAGTAAGTCTTTTTGCTCTAAATGCGTAAAATACTTTT
>JBILJP010000190.1:0-9196 GCA_044377135.1 Fluviicola sp. | reverse complement strand
AAAAAAACGGCGCCCTAAACAAAGAGCGCCGTTTCAATTATCCGTTAATTCTTATCTATTCATGTAAATAGATCCGTTAAAGACTTTTTTATCATCAGAATAAACATCTTTTACTCGGGCTACCCATGTGTAAGTTCCTGCTGGAAGAATTTTTCCATGATACGTACCATCCCAAGAAGCATGAATATCATGTGTTTCCCAAAGAATTTCACCCCAACGATCGAAGATCATCAATTCGAAATTGTATTCATCTATTCCGCTGATAGCAAATTCCCACGTTTGGTTAAATTCGTCATCATCCGGTGTAAAAGAGTTAGGAGCAAAGAACAAGATATCACTGTTCACAGACAACGTACGTTCAACAGTATCTATACAACCCTCAGGAGTTTGAACAATCAATTGGATCACATACTTGTCAACAATTCCTTCAGGGAATTTGAATGTAGGACTATCGTAAGTACTTGAAGCAGGAACAGATCCAGGAGAGCTCCATGTCCATGACGAAACACCCGCTGATGATTTATCCTGCATTGTTACTGTGGTTTCAAAAATCGTAGTTGGATTTGCTGACATATTGAAATCGGCAACAGGATTTGCAATCACAGTAACGATATTGTCAAAATGTCCCGTATAAACACAGCCGTAGATCGAAGTTACTGTAACATCTACATCATACGGATTCGGTGTATTGTAAAGGTGTGATACACCTGCAGCACCTACTACTACTTCACTACTACCGTCACCAAATTCGAACAACACCGATTGAATTTCATTTTGGTTGTTTGATGTATTTGTGAATGCAAATAATCCCGGTTCACATGACCATGTTTTATCAGGTGTGTATGTTGGTACAATTGCAGTAGGGAAAGTGATGTTCATACAATCATTGGTTGTAGGTGAACCACAAGCTTCAGAAAGCGTAACACAGTAAACAGTATTCGTTGTAGCAGGATCAACCACAATGCTTGAACCTGTTCCGATCACAGTACCGTTTTCAGACCATGTAAATGTATAAGGCGTACTACCTCCTGCACCCGACACATTAAGTGTTGTAGAGTTTTCAGGACAGATAATTTGATCTGCAGTCAGCGAAGTAATTGAAAGTGCCACAGGCTCTCCAATTGTAGCTGTAGAGGTAATCACACAGTTGTTTGCATCGGTAATTGTAACTGTATGTGTACCAGCTGCCAAGTCATCTGCTCCAGGATCTGTTGAAGGTGAATTATCCCAAGAATAAGTATAAGGACTAGTTCCGCCAGAAATAGTTACCGCCACAACACCATCACTTCCGCTATTACAAGAAACATCTTGTTGAACCGACTGAGCAACCATAGGTGAAATTTCAGTAATGGTTACCGTTACGGTATCCAGACATCCTACAGAAGAGCTTACCTCACAGTTGTACGTTCCGGCAGATAATCCTGTAGCTGTTTGAGTTGTTTGGCCACCTGCATCATACCAATTGTAAGAAACAGTACCCAATGAAGGTGTCATTGTCGCAGTGGCTGTTCCATCAGCTCCACCCGGACAACTTACCAATGTAGTTGTACCTGAAAAGGCAGCTCCTGAATTCGGTACAACAACGTTTACGGTTTTTGTACATCCGTTTGCATCAGTCACCAATACTTGGTAAGAACCTGCTACAAGATTTGTTGCTGTTTGAGTTGTTTGACCAGATGGAGTCCACAAGTAACTAAAGTTAGGTGTTCCTAAAAGTGGATTCGCCGTTGCTGTACCATTTCCACCAGAACAATAATCGGTTGTAGCGGTTGCACTCGCATTCACACTTGTACGTGTAATCCATGTTGTATCCGAAACAGAACCTACACCAACACCACATGATGTTCCTGTAAGCCAATATCCTGTTACTCCGGGAGGTACTTGGTTAATCTGTAAAACACCATTATTATAAGGGAACGTTTGCCCTAAGTTATTTTGCCATTGCAAGTTTCCACCAGGTGCATTGATATTTACATACGGAATTTGAGTAATGGCATAATTGTTTGTGTTGTTAGGTGCTGTTGGTGTCCAACGACGACCGTCTTGGTTAGCTGTCCAAACCGTATTGTTACGTCCAGGAGTAATGTGGGCAACAGAACCACCGTTGTTTTCCGTTCCCTGAATAGCTTGACCACCATTCCATCCCGGACAACTTCCTTTGTCACCAATAAACATTTCTACAATATTTGTGGTTTCATAAAAAATGTAACCGATGTATGAACATGAGCTGGTACAGCTAAACATGGTTACACCATTATAAAGGACAACAAACATACGATTTGGTGCCGTTCCTAACATTTGATATTGGATAGGACCGCTCGACGCATTACTCGGATTCAAATCCTGATGAGCAACCATTGCCGTATTATAACAATGTGTCATTTGTGTTTGTGAAGCAAGAGTTACACCAGGAGGTAATGACCAGGGGCAATATCCTCCTGCACTTCCTAAGTTGAACGATACGATACCGTTAGAACCAATCAAAAGTTGATTGTAGCTAGTTCCATAGAAATTAAAATTAAATCCCATGTTGATCGCCGGACTCCAAGAGTCATCCGTTAACGAAACATTTGATGGTGCATTTAAGAAAACACCACCTGCTGGGCTTCCGCCGGCTCCACCGCAATTTGTGATTTGAACAGTTTGTCCTTGACAGACCGTTACATCAGTCCCCAAACAAACCTGAACCTGAGCAAAGCTCAACGATGATAAGAATAGTGTGACCAGTACCAGTTTGAAATTTTTCATAATTGTAGTTATCTGTAATCTCTAAACGCTTAAGTAACGTAAGAGTTGCTTCCATTTTAATTTATTTGACAAAGTTAATGAAGATATAGTCCGCTTTTGGGAATTTGCTGTTACGGAACTATCACAATATGATCAATACTATTGAAATTATACTTTTCCGTTTATTTTCAGTTCACGATGAATTAATTTAACAATATGATCAAATTCAAACATTAGTTAAGTTGAAAACGAGATGGGGCATTTACGACCATCTTTTGTCGGTTTAAAAATCAAACTTATGTGAGTTATACTCTTGGAATCTCACCTTTCTTTAGAATTCATTTCACGTGTTCATAAACATTCCTTTTTTGGGACACATTCGGATCAAAAAATTTCTACATTTGCCGTACTCATTAAAAATAGTGTAAACAAATGTCAAGTAAATACCAAGCACAGATCGATGCATTCATGGACAAAGTGAAGGCAACTAATGGTCATGAGGCGGAATTCCTCCAAGCTGTACATGAAGTTGCAGAAGCTGTTATCCCGTTTATCGAAGAACATCCAAAATATAAGACGGCAAAAATCTTAGATCGTATTGTTGAACCTGAGCGTACAATTATGTTCCGCGTTCCATGGTTGGATGATAAAGGTGAAATTCAAGTAAACAGAGGTTACCGTGTTGAATTCAACTCGGCAATCGGACCTTACAAAGGTGGTTTGCGTTTCCACCCTTCAGTGAATCTTTCGATCTTGAAATTCTTAGGTTTCGAACAAATTTTCAAAAATTCATTGACAACACTTCCAATGGGTGGTGGTAAAGGTGGTTCTGATTTCGATCCTAAAGGAAAATCAGACAACGAAGTAATGAAATTTTGTCAGTCATTTATGACTGAGTTGTGCCGTCACATTGGTGCTGATACGGATGTTCCTGCCGGAGATATCGGTGTAGGTGGTCGTGAGATCGGTTATATGTTCGGACAATACAAACGTATTCGTAACGAATTTACCGGTGTATTAACAGGTAAAGCGCGCAACTGGGGTGGATCGTTGATTCGTCCGGAAGCTACAGGTTACGGAACTGTGTACTTCGCAAAAGAAATGTTGGCTACTAAAAACGATTCTTTCCAAGGTAAAGTAGTTGCTGTTTCCGGTTCAGGAAACGTAGCTCAATATGCTTGTGAAAAAGCAACTCAATTAGGAGCGAAAGTGGTTACCATGTCAGATTCATCAGGTTACATCTATGATGCTGATGGAATCAATGCTGAGAAATTGGCTTTCGTAATGGAATTGAAAAATGTTAAACGCGGTCGTATTGAAGAATACGTAGCAAAATATCCTTCTGCGAAATTCGTTGCAGGGAAACGTCCATGGGAAGTGAAAGTTGATATCGCGCTTCCATGTGCAACTCAAAACGAATTGAACGGTGACGAAGCGAAAGCATTGTTGGCGAACGGAGTAATCTGTGTTGCTGAAGGTGCAAATATGCCTTCTACTCCTGAAGCAGTTTCAGCGTTCTTGGATGCGAAAATTTTATTCGCTCCAGGTAAAGCATCTAATGCAGGTGGTGTTGCAACTTCAGGTTTGGAGATGTCACAAAACTCATTGCGTTTGAGCTGGTCAGCTGAAGAAGTTGATCAACGTTTACATGGCATTATGGTTTCTATCCATGAAGCTTGTGTGAAATATGGTAAAGGTACAGATGGAGTTGTTGACTACGTGAAAGGTGCAAACATTGCAGGTTTCGTGAAAGTTGCAGATTCAATGATCGATCAAGGTTTGGTGTAATTTCATCAAACTTCAAAATACAAGAAAGGAATGTCGAATGGCATTCCTTTTTTTATGTCTTCTAATGAAGCGTTTTAAATCTCGCGAAACAATGGTTCTCTTGTTCTGGATGGGAGGTGTAAGAGCTGTTTTTTTTGAGTAAAAGAAGCTGATTTTGATAAGATCAGCTATTCCATTCTTTATGGTTCAATCTCAAAACCACTATTCTATTAAAGCAAAAACCGATTGCTCGAAGAACGAACAATCGGTTTCCTTAGTTTAATTTCTTTTTCTAGTGTTGATGTGGTTCAGAGATAGATGCCTTTGGTCGTTCACCTGAAACATAATTAGGATCTGCTTGTTTTGCAGGAGGCATATCCCAGCGAACCTGAGTTCCATCCCACCACATTGGTTGCGGTGTACCTTGCGTATTGTTATCATTGTACATCACGCCATCCATTTTTCCGTCAAAGTCATTCGCAATGATTTCCGGTGAATGGTTCACCGTTTCGTAATCTTTACGCGTACCGATTGCTATCCAGTTAAACTGAACATTAGATGCTCCGTTGTTATTTTCTTTTACAGTAAATCCGTTTGCATCATAAGAAGAGATGTAAACACCATTGGAATTCCCCATTGGACTAACAGTAATAGTCAATTCATCCGGATTAGAGGAAATGGTTTGCTTAAATGCTTCTGAGAAGGTGATATATGTTTCACCGTTTGCCAATGCTGATTTACCACGATCGCTTATTTCCACTTTCATGGCAGAGCTTCCATAAACTGTCTGACGATCTCCATCAGTAGCTACTAATTGCGTAATCGGTTCATTCATGTATGTTTTACCGTCTACATACAAACTGTAACGATCACCTTTCATGTAAGTACCATATACAAGGCCTCGCATCCAGCCTCCCATGACACCACCATAAATACCAAGACCGATCATGGTGTTTGGCTGTGTTAGAGCATCAGCAGATCCACTTTTTAAAATACCGTTGTTATTACTACTTCCAACTCCTCCGTTGGGGTTTTGTATAATTCCACCGGCAATACCATTTTGGTAAGCCAATCCAAATCCATAAACGGCGTAATCAACGAGTGTACTGGCATAATACCCTATACTACCGGAAGCAATTCCAAAATCATCACCGAAAATACCACCGCATCTGGTTGCAGTTGAAGAAAAGGCACCATGTACACCGAATGTATACGATCCGGTTGTTGAGGTTGCACTCGCTTGCACCCCTGTTCTTGGACCTGTTGCAGCTAACGTTCTAAACCCTGTTCCGGCAACTGTACTAGCATTCAAACCACGCACAGCCGCTGTGTTTGGACCAACTGTTCCGTAATATTCACCTTGAACAGCAGCAAAAGTTGTCGTTCCACCAGTAACCGAGCCATAAACACCTGACCCGTTTTGAGCAGAATAACCATTGATGGCCCAAGGGAAAGTAGCATTACTAACACCATTCATTAAATCACCAGCAAGCGCAGTAGCTGTTGTACCGATAAAAAACTCACCTAAGTTTGATAAGCGTCCGCGTACAATTCCATTGGTCGTTAAGTCAACATGATTGTTATCAGATGTTCCAAGAAAACCGGTAGCTCCGGGAGTATTCACATTTGCAACACTTGTGCCGACAATCCAGGCACTTCCACTATTCATTAAACGTACCCATTTGGCGCCATCCCAGTAATAGTATCCTGGGGTAACATTTGTTGGGAAAACACCGGCTGTAGCTGTATTATAAACAAGAAGAGAGGTTGTGGCAACACCTGTAACGGGAGCAAAAGCCCCTGTGGTGGTCAATGCTACACGTGGGATAAGTACACCTTTATTCGCCATATCGACATCCAAGGCTGCACTTGTAACAGCTGCTGCTCCGGTAGAGTTAATTCCGACGTTTTGAGCGGAAGCAACCACAGACGAAAGCAGTACTGTCGAGAGTAGTATTTTTTTCATAGTAGAGTAATTTGAGTAAAGTAGCCGTAGCGGGCTCAGAAATTTCTATTTATTCTGCAGCCACTACTTTTTCATTTATAGTATTGAGACCGTTTTTCAAACGAACCATATACATTCCGTGGCTCAAATTCAAGTCAGGAATAACAACTGTATTTGCACCGTTAGAGATCGATAAATCACGATTATAAACCAATCGTCCGCTTGCATCATAAATTTGTAAATCTTCCACTGATTCAATTGCACCATCGAAACTCATGATGATTCCACCATTTGAGTAGGAAACAATTGCGTCTTCTGTTGCCACACATGAAGCGGAAATAGATGATTTTACAGAACGATTTCCATCATTATCAACTTCCACCAATTGGAAAACACCTTCCCGGTTCACAGCAGATTCAAACGAATAGTTTTCAACTCCGGAACCTGATCCTGTAGGTTGTACAAAACCAATAACTGCGAATTGACCGTTCTCTAAATGCTCGATTTCGAAATGATCTAGACCTGTTTCAGAAACTGTTTGCCATTGAAGTACCAGTGCGTTTCCGGTACATGACGATTTGAAGTAGGCAACTTCTGCAGCTAGCGGGAATGTAATTTCGCTCAACGTCCAAGACCGGAAAAAATTAGCGGGAGAAACCGGAACATTAGACGTAGTATTTGCTACCGTATTGGTAGTGCCTTGCGGTAAATAATCGCCCCAATGATTGGTGGAGCTATTGAAACGTTGAGCACCCAAATCAGACTCAACTATAGTATTTCCTACTGCTAAATGTTCCGAATCACGATATGTGAATTGGAAAGTAGCGGTAGGTTTTGTGCCGTATCCGAGTGGATCTATGATCCAAAAACGGTCAATAACATGTAATGAATTATTAAATGAGGCGGAAAAATAATCCCACATATGAGTTACGTCTGAAGGTCGATACGTGTTATTGTCCCACGTTGGACCAGGATATGTCGAAAACCGAACAACACCTGTACCTGTTCCGGCAGCCGTAATAGTTGCAGTAAACGGAATTTTAGTAAATGTAGTTTGTGAAGTAAACGGCATCACATACGATCCTGTAGAAGTACCGATGTTCCAAATCACCTGATCGAATTCACTTTCAGTGATGATATTCCCACCTGTTCCTATAGTCGTAACAGCATTGGTTGCCGGATTTTCAATGACTACCTTGGCACTGTTGTCTATAACAATAAACGCATTGTTATTAATGACTAATCTTCCTTGGGCAAATATGGTGCACGTTGAGAATATCAAAGATGCTGAGAGCAGTTTTTTGTAGCGCATGTGTATCTTGTAGTAATTAGAGCGAATTTAGTTCAAAATTGTTATCACCTCATTATTAAGTAAATAAACAGTCGTTCAAATGAATATAAATCGATTTAGTAAAGGGGTTTTAACTCATTTGGATGAATAATTATCTCATTAAACTTTTAGTGAAACCTTAGTTTTACGTCTCAGTAAAATTGGGCTCTCATTAATAATTATAAGGTATTCAAACGCGATAAAGTCGCTATTTTGTGCGTCTTTGATCGTTTACCTCGAATTATCCGTTAATTTTGCAACATAGTTAATTTACATGGAAACAGTTTTAAGCCGACGCGCTATTGAATTTAATCGAGAAGGATTTGAAGATCAAGAGCTTATAGATATTTATAAGGCAATCATGAAACCTCGGTTGATTGAGGAAAAGATGCTCATTCTCTTACGACAAGGTAAAATCACCAAGTGGTTTTCTGGTTGGGGACAAGAAGGAATATCGGTTGGAGCAACGTTAGCCATGAAGCAAGAAGAATTTATCTTGCCAATGCACCGAAATTTGGGGGTATTTACAACCCGTGGCATTCCATTGAGTCGACTTTTCGCGCAGTTTCAAGGAAAGATGTCTGGTTTTACAAAAGGTCGTGATCGTTCATTTCACTTTGGAGCAAAAGACTACAATATTGTAGGAATGATTTCTCATCTAGGTCCTCAATTGGGTATTGCAGATGGTATTGCCTTAGCTAATAAATTAAAGCAAAATGAGCAAGCTACCATTGTGTTTACCGGTGATGGTGGCGCAAGTGAAGGTGATTTTCACGAGTCACTCAATGTGGCAGCAGTGTGGGATTTACCTGTGATTTTTGCAGTTGAAAATAACTGCTGGGGGCTTTCTACTCCAAGTAATGAACAATTCCGTTGCAAACAATTCATAGATAAAGGAATAGGTTACGGAATGGATGCTTTTCAGGTTGATGGAAACAATATTCTGGAAGTAATTCGCACCATTCGAAAAATTGCCGATTCTATTCGCCAAAAACCACGTCCGTTTTTGTTGGAATGTATGACGTTCCGTATGCGTGGTCACGAAGAAGCTTCCGGAACTAAATATTACCCGGAAGGTTTACAAGACGAGTGGACGAAAAAAGATCCTGTTGCCAATTACGAACTTTTCTTGCATGAAATTGAATTGCTGACGCCTGAACTAAAGGCAAGTATTCAGGAGTCTATTAAAAAGGAAATACAAGACGGATTAGAAGTTGCTTTTGCAGAATCGCCCATTACTGCAGATTTACAACGTGAATTAGACGATGTATATGCACCGCATCAGCAAACGGTAATTGCCCCTGCCACTTCAGCTACATCTGAGAAACGATTGATTGATGCTATTTCCGACGGTTTACGTCAGTCAATGGAACGTTATCCGGAATTGGTGATTATGGGGCAGGATGTTGCTGAATACGGAGGTGTCT
>JBILJP010000009.1:0-34194 GCA_044377135.1 Fluviicola sp. | reverse complement strand
AACATGGAAAACGTTTTCTTACCGAAGTCTTTCGCAAACGAAGGAATTTTCAACGATCCGCTTTTGTTTTCAGGAAGTGTAAATCCATACAAACCATCTTCTCTTGGAGCAATCGCCATGCCTTCTGTTATGAACGCATCGCCTTGTTTTTGCAAGCCCATCAACGTAGCATATTGTGAAGCTTGCTCGTTGATGAATTGTCCTTTAGAACCCAATCCTAAGAAAAAGTTGAATTGCGGAATCATACCACTGCGCGGATTTCCGGTGAATACCAACCCTAACTGTCCGGAGAACATTTTTGAGAACGGATTATCACCCATCATCGCCAACGCAAAAGCAGCTTCGCCTGGCAAAGAGCTGTTCAATTCTTTTTGTGCTTCCGGAATAAAATCAGCCAAAAACGACTCCATTTTGCTCACGTCCATGTTGGCGCTCATTCCCATCCAGGCATTACCTGAACCCAATTTTTTCACAACCGAAGCTTTCGGATCTTCGTTGAAGAACATCAAGTCTTTCAATTTATCGCTGAACATGTTGCTCACTTTGGTAGAAACACTTCCTTTTTCGAAGTTGGTAACGGTTTGAATGTATCCGTCGGCTACCAAATCATTCAATGTTTTTTGTTTGTCGGCAGGTAATTTGTTCAACGCCGTATTGGCCGTAGTAAACAAACGTTCAATGTTCAATCCGGTAACGATATCGCCGGTATTGGCTAAAATAGTTCCGGTTTTACCGGTGCTTTCATCGCCTTCTGTTTGTTCGAAAGCCGTTTTCAAAAGTGCTGTAAAATCTGGTGAACCACCTTTGATCAATACAATTGCCAAGGTATTACGAATCCCGATTCCAACATCGCCGTTGTTGAAGCATTGAATATCGCCCGACTCGGTAGCTTCATACCCCATTCCATTGAATTTATCAGCCAAACTGTCTTTGTCTTTCACATCAAAGAGCATGTACGTCAACTCTGGTGAACCGTCAATTGCAAACGGTGCCTGAACGGCAAAGTAAACCGGTTTTGAAAAATCAACACCACTTTCCCAAGAGCTCAATTCGCCACTCAAAATAGCACCAGCTTTCGGAAGGTGTTTGTAATCTAGTTTATCTAATAATTGTTGCACGGAAATATGTCCGAACGCAACGATGCTTTTGTTTTCATTGATTAAGGCAGAAGTAGCTGTTTTTGCATCGCGATCATCACCGCCGGAACAACCGACCAACGTGATAATTCCGATGGTTGCAATAAAAGCTAATTGGAAGATTTTTTTTACCGGATTCATAGTCTAAAAATAGTTATTGGTACAGGTATCAAATGTACAGTTTATATTTAATTTCGAGCTAGGTAATACAAAAAAGTATTACCTACTTAAAACGCTAACAGAGTGCATTTTATAGAACCGTATTTTAACTGGAGACACGTTTATATCGCGTCAGAAGATCCGCATTCGCCGTTCTTTAATCGTGAATACAGTGAATTCGAATTTACCGACCGTGTTTACAACTACCTTATCCATCCGCAATGGGACAACATCGGTTCGCGAACGCTCTTTGCCAAAATACTGGTGGTAGACTATGAAGAACAGTATGCAGTGCTGGAATTTATCGGCGAATGGAACGATGCCATTGAAAATGATGTGATGACGTTAAAGCGCAATATCATTGAACCGATTCTGGAACAAGGCATCAATAAATTCATTTTAATCGGTGAAAATGTGCTGAATTTCCACTACTCCGACGATTGTTATTACGAGGAATGGTTTGATGATGTAGAGGAAGGATGGATTGCGATGGTGAATTTTCATGATCATGTGGTGTCTGAGTTTTCAAAAGCACGTATAGACCATTATTTTGTGATGGGTGGCGAGTTGGAAGACATTGAATGGCGAACGTATCAACCACGCGATTTTTACGATAGAGTAAATGCGCTGGTGACCAGGCGAATTGGATAAAGGTGGTTGAATTTTTAATGTTGGATGCTTGATTTTTGATTCGAGTTTTGGTAACTATATAGATCCCCTTAATGTTAAGATGGTTTGGTAAAACTTTAAAAATTACCAAGATCTAATCAAGCATCAAAAATCAAGCATTAATCATCCTCAAAAGTTTCCTGAGTCGGGCTTCTTCCCAAAAATTCAATTAAACATCAAAAATCAAGCATCAATTATCCCAATAAAAAATCCCACCATCCACCTGAGGCAGACAGCAGGATTTTCACTCGTAATTCAATTATTTCTGAATGTAAACCTTCTTAGAAGTAAAGTTATTGTTTACGTTCAAATGCGCGATGTAAACTCCAGATTGTAAGTCGTTCGGTAAACGCACAGCTTTTTTGTTTTCACCGATCTCGGTAGTTCCAATCGATTCATTGAATACAGACTTTCCGTTCAAATCAACCAAATTCAACGAAGACTCACCTGCAGCTAACGCCGTATAATTTACCACCAACGAATTGGTTGAAGACTGGTAACCCAATTCCAAACTAATGTTATTCTGGTTTTCTTCGATACCGGCAACAGAACCATAAATATGCTGCGACAAGAAAATGGCATCTCCCGAATTATTGTCTTGAGCATTTGTTCTGTTGGTCGCCAAATAGAAGGTCACATTACCCACGTTGGTTGCAGGAGCTGTCCATTGAAAAGCCCATGTTGACTGAACATTACCGGCCAAGGTATGTGTAACGTATTTTTTACCGCTTGCACCGTTTTTCAATTGTGTACCCGAAGAAGGAATGATGGTGATTGTTCCTGCCTGAGCATTAGAACCATTGAGAGCAACAATTTGGAAACCGTTGATGGTGCTCGGATTGGCAATACTAATGGCTACATTGTAAACCGTTCCCGGAGTATAATTGGTCACAACGTTTGCTCCTTCTGTCATTACCACCGTGTTGACACCTGCTCCACTTTGAGCTGTTCCGGTGTGGCACTGAGTACAATTATTTTCTCCCGGAGCACCTGTTTTACCAGCGCTCGGACCATTATTATCAATAACGTGCGATTTTTTGTACTTCGACATTTCAATGGAGTAGCTACCGCTATTGCTGAATGCCAGCAATCCGGCGAGTCCCACAAATGCTATTGGGAGGATATAAATCTTTTTCATTTGTCTAAGAGTTTTGTGTGAAATTAGAATATTTTCGGTTACATACCATGGTATATTTGTCACTTTCGCATGTACAATTCTAATCTGAATGATTCTAAGATCATCGTGACAACCAGTCTACTTGATTCAATACTTCGACAAATTGTTTATTTAAACAGACCAACTATTAAGATTAATAGATAATGCCCTAAACAGTTTGTTGAATACATTCTTGAAAAAACCAAAACAATACTCAAATGGTGCATAATACAATAATGCTTATCTCGATGAGTTTTGCTAGAAACTCAACAAATATTACTTGTGCAAAATGATTGTTTGACTGACTAGCCAATGGTCGGGAATTAGTGGCACAGTTGTTGAAATTCAAATCATCAAATAACTTTTCAGTTTACATTTCATATTAACTAATTATCATTACTTATGATGAAAATCTATTTGACCTTCAGTATCATTTTATTTGTTACAATTGCTTTTCCACAATCTACAGAACCAATTAAGTTAAAGCGCTTCTCACTTGGACTTGCCGTTTCACCGGATATGGCTTACATTAATGCAAGGGAATCGCTTTTAAAGAATGAAACACCTAGACTAGGCATCACAGCTGGAGGTAGTTTTAGTTTCGATATCACCAAGCGATTTTCCGCAGAAACAGGTGCAGCTTATTCATTAAAAGGATATTCAAGTAAATCGGAATACACAGTATTGACTTATGGTTCAGAAGTGCTCTACGAAGGAGAAAGTCGCTTTCGACAAAATCTAAATTGTCTCGATGTCCCCCTTCAATTCAACTATGTTTTTTTTAATGGGAAATGTCAATTAATTGTAAATACGGGGGTTGTTTGGACACATATGTTTCACCACTCACAGGATTTTTTAGTTCCGACTAATGGTGTAGAAACAATCAGAGATTGGGTGACGGTATTGAAATTGCACACACCCTATGCCAGTAATACGATTTCTTCGACTGTTGGGGTTGGATTCAGATTCGCTGTAAGCGACCGAATGTCTTTAAACGTGATACCAACGTTTCAATATGCATGGATTCCAATAAATACTAACTTAATGAGTAACGACGTTACCCCCTATAGTGTACGTCTTTCCTTTGGATTCAAATACAGTTTATTTTAAATTGAGTCTCCACAATTATTCCAACACGTAATTTATTTATGTGAATTTCCAAACAATGAGAGTTGCAAGCGTCATTTTCGTTGATAGCGGGAACCAGAACAGAATACATGCAAGAACTTTAGGGAAACAACACATTATTTGGTTACAAGGGAAACGGAAATGCCTCCAAGGCTTATCTCGATGAGCTTTGCTAGAAACTCAACAAGCGTTACTTGGGTAAACGACTATTTGAAAGACTAGTAATTTTAACGTGAGTTCGGGATAAGAATTCACGTTAATTTTACTATGATTGGAAGTTAGTGGTACAATTGTGAAGATTCAAATTCAATGACTTAATTTTTCACCTGCTCCTGTACTGCATTTGTTTGATAAATCGATTTAGTGAAATCATTCTTTCACAAAACACCTTGTGATTCAAGCGAAAGAAATGCATATTTGTCAAAAAAAACGAAATATATGAAAATCAAACTACTAGTGCTTTCATTGTTCAGCTGTATGGCGGTAATGGCTGCAAAAACCGTAACAGTGACAGTAAAATGGACCTTTGAAGAAGTTGTAGAAGGCTATGACCATGACAATAAGATATTGGTTTTCGTTGACGACAAATCAATGGGTGAGTCAAAAGTGTACAAGGAATCTTCCAATGCTACTTATTCGTTTGAAGTAACAAAAGGAAAACACACGATCAAGATCGTTGACTACTCGTTTTACGAAGGAAAGTGGGACATTCACACAAAAGAAAACCAGTATTCGGTAGATGCTTTTTACGAAGGTGAAATCAACTGCACGGCCAATACAACAATCAATATGTTATTCAACGTAGATAAAGAATCATCTGACTTTACGATAACCGGAGGAAAAGAAGTTGTTGCGAAAGGTGTGCCTTTGATGGTAACTTGGATTTACAAAAACGTAGAAGAAGGTTTCGATCATGAAAACCGTATGGTTGTTTATATCGACGGAAAAAAGATGGGAACTTCGGCCATTTTTGCGGAATCTAAAAAAGGAAGTATGACCGTTAATGTTCCTCCGGGACAACACGATGTGGTGATTGAAAACTACGCCTTTTACGAAGGTCAATGGGAATTGCATTCCATCGAAAACAACTATTCGGTTGATGCGTTTTACTCTACCAACATGATCTTCGCTAAGAAAAAACGCTCTGTCAATTTAGTGTTCGACATTGAAACATTGGAAACAACCCCAACAGTTAAATAACCAATACAACCCCAATAAAAAGCAAGCGTCCCGACAATCTCGTCGGGACGCTTGCTTTTTCCCTCATTCTCATCCTCATTCCCGATCCTATTAACCTGAATTCAATCTCCATCGAAAATTCGATGTGTTGCTAATCGGATTCCAAAGAAAAAGGCTGATCCGATACCGAAACAGCCTTTTTTACATCTTATTATCAACGAATTAACCTTCCCAAACACCCATTGAGTTAAACTTCTCAATACGGTCGTGAACACGTTTTTTCGGTTCGATCGGATCCAATTCCTTCAAATATTCTTTGATTTTTCCTTTCACACGTTCAAACATCATTTCTTGTTTGCGGTGCGCGCCCGAAAGTGGTTCTTCGATCACATCGTCTACCAGTTTCAAACGTTTCATGTCAACACTGGTTAACTTCAATGCATCTGCGGCTTGTTCTTTGTAATCCCAAGAACGCCATAAAATAGAAGAACATGATTCAGGAGAAATAACGGAATACCAGGTATTTTCCAACATCACCACTTTATCACCAACACCAATTCCCAATGCACCACCCGAGGCACCTTCGCCGATGATGATACAAATTACAGGAACTTTCAGTTGCATCATTTCATAAATGTTGCGTGCAATGGCTTCTCCTTGTCCGCGTTCTTCAGCCTCAAGCCCCGGAAATGCACCAGGAGTATCAATAAACGTTACAATCGGTTTGTTGAATTTTTCGGCCAGTTTCATCAGACGCAATGCTTTGCGGTATCCTTCCGGATTTGGCATTCCGAAATTTCGGTACTGACGCATTTTGGTGTTGATTCCTTTTTGCTGACCAATAAACATTACTGTTCGTCCGTCAACCAACCCAAAACCGCCAATCATTGCTTTATCGTCTTTCACACTGCGGTCACCATGCAATTCCTGAAAAGTATTCTCAGTAATGGCATTGATATACGCCAATGTATACGGACGGTCCGGATGACGAGACAATTGTACGCGTTGCCAAGGTGTTAATCCGGAGAAAATTTCTTTGGTTTTATCCGCCAGTTTCGTTTCCAAAACCTGAATAGTCTCAGCCATATCTACATCTGTAGTACGACCGATTTCACGCGTCTGTTCAATTTGCTCTTCAAGTGCCTTCAACGGCTCTTCAAAATCGAGATAAGTCGACATATAGTGTAATTTTGAGTGGCGAAATTTACGAAAATAGTTCGCTCATTGCTACTTTTACCAAATGATAGTTTTCCCTTCCTGTAAAATCAATCTCGGTTTGCACATCTTGCGAAAGCGCAACGACGGCTTCCATGAACTGGAAACAGGCATGCTGGAAATTCCGTTTCGCGACATTTTGGAAATCGTACCATCCGACAGCTTTCGGTTTACTACTTCCGGAATCGAAATTCCCGGCAACGGCAATAGTTGTGTAGATGCATACCATTTATTGAAACACGATTTTGATCTGGCTCCCGTTCATATTCACCTGCACAAAGCCGTTCCCATGGGCGGTGGATTGGGCGGCGGTTCGGCTGACAGTACATTCACCTTGAAAGCATTGAATGAGTTATTTCAACTTCAATTATCTGTTGAAGCATTAAAAAACAATGCAGCACAACTGGGAAGTGATAATGCTTTTTTTGTAGAAGGTGGTTTGCAATTGGCCAAAGGACGTGGTGAAGTTTTGGAACCGCTGTCAATTGATCTGCCCAACTGGAAAATTTGCGTGGTGAACTTAGGAATTCATGTTCCAACCGCCACTGCTTATGCGAAAGTGACTCCGAATGCAGATCGCACGCCGCTTTCCGAAATCTTACACCAACCGGTTTCAACCTGGAAAACCGACTTAATAAACGACTTTGAACCGAGTGTTTTTGCCCAACATCCCGAACTGCAAACGCTTAAAAACGACCTTTACCAAGCCGGAGCAATCTATGCCGCCATGTCGGGCTCGGGCTCTACCCTATTTGGGTTGTTTGAGGAAAAACCGGATGATATTTCCTGGTCGCAACAACCGGTGTATGAAGTGTGGGTGTGATTGGCTCACAAAACATCTTCAAACAACAAGTCTTCTTTCTTAAATTCCAATCGTAGGTTTTTCATAAGAATACCTTGTGTAATGCATGTATGGCCACCAGCCACCGCATCAATGTAACAAGCCTGCACAATGTTACTGATTTGCGAAGCGGTCAATTCGTAGGCATCCGTTAATCGCAGCAGATCAATGCTTTCTTCAAAAGGTAAATCGGCCGGAATGGTTTTCTTCCAGATGAGTTCGCGCTCTATCTTGCCCGGTTTCGGGAAATAAATCATTGACTGAAAACGCCGGATAAAGGCACTGTCTATGTTTTGTTTGAGATTGGAAGCCAGAATGACCATTCCGTTGTAATTTTCTATTCGCTGCAGCAAATACGCCACTTCCTGATTGGCAAAACGATCATTGGAGCTCTCGGTTTCGGTACGTTTCCCAAAAAGCGCATCGGCTTCATCAAAAAAGAGAATCCAGTTTTTGTGTTCGGCACGCTTGAAAATACCCGATAAGTTTTTCTCTGTTTCGCCGATGTATTTTGACACCAACAACGACAGATCGATTCGAAAAACAGGACGCTTTGCCGCTTTGCCCAACAAACTTGCGGTGAGCGTTTTTCCCGTTCCGGGAGGACCATAAAACAAGGTTTTGTATCCTTTTTTGGTGCGTTTTCCCAACTCGGGGTGAGCGGCCAATTGCTCGTAATAACTCAACCAATTCTCCAAATCTCTGAGTTGATCGCGGGTATGTTCGCCAATGATCAAATCCTCCCATTCCATATCGGTTTCGAGGAGTTGCGCAGGGAATTCGGGGGAGAGTTTGGGTGGCTTTATTTCGCCATACATGAGCAGCTGAATGAGGTCCTGATGCGGCAACAGTTTTCCGCTCAACACCGGTAATTCAGCAGAAACAGACTCCAATTCCACCAAGTTCTGTTTGGCCAGCTTCCCTTCTGGTAAGAGTAACTGCGCAATTTCCTTTCGGCGTTTCATGTCGCGTGCGGCCAGCAAAAACACAGCTGTTTCTCCCGTTGGAATTACTCCACGATGCGGTGCTTGGGTTACTCCGCCAAATTCGGTACAAATGGTATCGAAACTCGGGTTTTTGGCAAGAAAAATATCAAGCACCTGTGGTGAAAAATAAGGTGCAAGGGCAAGAAGCAGGATGATTTGTTCCTGGAAGGAAAGGTGATATAGATCAATAATTTTAAATAATAATTTATCTTCTATAATCAGCTCAACTGAATAAATTTGATCAAGCGAATAATTTTCAGAATTATTGATATTTGATACATGAAGTTTCGTAGAAAGACTGATAACATCGTTCAAATTACTGTATGTGGAAGTACTCATAGTGTTTTATTTGTCAACCATTCGGCTGTAATAAATAAAAAATTCATTGTTTAAATTATCTAACTTAGTTGGATTACCATATCGAAGCTCAAATCCACTTTGCAACGACTGATCAAAAGTAGGAAGGCTTTTTAGTGATTCAAAATCACTTTGAATTTCATCAATTTCGAGCTTCATCGTTTCCATACTTATGTCCTTCTTTTTTTTAATGACATTATAAATCAGCATTGAATAAATCTCATAATCAGTTGGATTATAATCCAATGATTTATTTCGTTCCAATTTAGTATCATTTAGTCCATTTTCGTTCTCCTGGTGTTCTATTACGAATAATTTTAAATACGAAACCAGTGTTAAATATTTCAATTGAATGAGTTGCTCTATTATTTCATTTTCGATTTCATGAAGTGGTAAAGGTATTTCGAAACCAAGTAATCTTGCTTGATCAATAGAACCCGCAAGCTCTCCTAAATATTTTTCAAACTCTTTTTTTATTCCTTTTATAAAAGCAATTTGATCGACGAGTTGATTCTTTTCAGAGAAGTTCTTTGATTTAATGTCTTCGAATAAAACTGTTTTATCAAACGCTTTCGTCAAATCTTTAGATAAAGCCAATGTCAAAAGCAGATCATAGATATCAGCCTCTTCAATCGTTTCTAATAAATATTTTCTCCATGCCTTAACACTCATTTTTTTATCTTTTTGAGGAAAAAACCCCAATATCATGTCGTCTATTTCGTTTTTGAGATTTGTGTCATTCAAATTGGAAATTTTCAACTTTATATTGGTCATGTTCACTTCCAAATCCTGTAGTTTCAAATCTTCTATTCTCAGTTCTTCATCAAGCTTTTCTTTCTTTACTTTGTTTGTATTGAACTGATCTACATCCTTATTTATGGATGTCAATCGTTCTTCTTTTTCTGAAATATCTTCTAGTTGTTTTGTCAATTCATCCTTTTTTTGTTTTAAAGCTATTAGTTGTGTTTCCAACTCGCTTAAAGAGGTTTCAACTTTCAATTTTTTAGTCGTCAATTCTATATTTGTTTCTTGAAGTAGTTTAATTTTCTCTTCGATTTGATCCAATTCATCACTTTTTTCAATCAGCTCTTCTTTTACTTGTTCAGCTTTTTTTAGTTGACTTTCTATATGTTCTTTTAGAGATGTCAATTCTTGTTGTTTCTCAGTCTTCTGCTTTTCCGTAAGCTGTTTCTCACGTCTAAGTTTTTTCGCTTTTTCAATCTGCTCAACAGAAATTCCCTGAGCGTTGATTTGCTTTTTCAACGCTTTATTCTCATTTTTCAATTTTTCAATTTCTTTCTCTTTAGAAGCTATTTTCTTCGAATACTCAACATCTCCATTATTGACCAAATTCTGTTTTTTATATTGATTAACTGCTGCTCTTTTACTCTTTAATTCACCTTCTTTTTGTTTAAGCTTCGCACTTAGTTTGTGGTGTTTTTTGTATTTCGATGATTGTTCAAACATGTCTAAAGCTTCATCGGCGGTCAATTTTTTACTATTTTTCTTTCTTGTAAAAAAAGGGATTTTTAAAAATTCATTTAACTCCTCTTCGAATTTTTGTTGTGCCAATTCCATTCTTTTCACATCGATTTCCAATTGCAATTGTTGTTTTTGCAAAGTTGTTATCTTTAAATAAACCGACGCATTGTCATGATGCTGGCTTCTGTAAGAAGAAGCCTTATCAACCAACTCATTTAATTGGAGATCATTGTTGTTTATTGTTCTTTCAATTTCAATTTTATTCGCTTCAGTTGCTTGAAATTCCTTTTCTTTTACATTTAGATTGTCACCCGCTGTTTTGGTATCTATTCCCAAATTAAACTTGGCCGCATTTACTTTAGTGATTTCATTTTGAATAATCACTTTATATTGATCGGATGTTGCCTTTGAATCAATTGAGTTTAATTTATCCTTCAATTCTTTTGATTGCTCCTCAATTTTTTCGTTCAGTTTTTTTTGATCGTCTTTAATTTTAATGATTGTCTTCTTTACATTTTCTACAACAATCGTCTCTGTTTTAATTTCCTCTTCCAATAAGTTCCTTTCAACTTTCTTCCCATTATATTCTGCTATTTTGTCCAACAGATCTTTCGATGGATTGTTAATTGTTTGTGGGGAGATTGATTTTCGTTTCTTTTTTGAAGGAACAAGTACACCTCCGAGCAAAAGCGATATCACGTTATTTAAATTTTGTGCGTATCGATTGTTTACAGTATTTTTCTTTTTATTTAGGTTGAATAAACCCGTGTTTTTTTCCAGTAAAGAGGGCTCTGTATTCATGATTTTTTTTAATACCTCACGACAAAATGCCTCATCTTCTTTTAAGGAGTACATCAAACTTGTTAATTCTAGACGCTGCTCATCATTCAGCGATCGTATCATTTCCTCATACACCTTTTTTTCCGTTGTGTCAAATTTTTCATATTCCTTTCTCAACCATTCAGACACTTCTACATATTTAGCATCTGTTTGTAAAAGTGGTTGATTAGCGAATGGTTCCTGATAACTACCTCCAGTTGAAGTTGTCCCTTTTGATGCACTACCGGATTTCATGGGTTTTCTGATTAAACCACTAAAATGTTTAGAAATCGCTGGAAGGTTTTTTTTTAGGTCCGCCAACCCGAGTATTGAAGCGTATTCGGACCAATGAAAACTTTCACCTGTTCCTAATTTTGTACCCAATGTTACTACTCCCAATATGTTGGATGCTAAATCAGCAAGCGACTGACCTGCCTCTAGATTTTTAGCTTTAAAATTCTTTAGCCTTGCCATACGCTTTAACACACGTAAAGAGGAAGCAACACCTCCAAAGAGATCGACCCAATCAGACATACTTTCCGTATGCCATCTTCCCTCCAATGTATTCATGCGAGAGAATGAACGGTAACCGAAATAAATTCCGGAGGTAACTAATGCTGTATTTGCTGCCACTGATAACAAGGCAATTACTCCGGGTGTTGCGGTGCCTCCTGAGCCTGCTATTGCTACCAATCCGGCTACCGCCATTCCAGCCATCATTGTATATCCCATTAGTTGGTCAAATACAGCCCATTCATTAATAAACTCAAAACCGTATACTTCAGAAGTATTGGAATCTTGAATATACATATACCCACGACCGAGTATTCCCAGACCATCCAAACCATTGAACAACTCAACATACCTCTCATCATCAGTTGTTGCTGAAGAAGACAAGATTCGATTATTGGAACTTGTTTGACCTGTATAAACCAAACTCCATTTTTTATCGGTTTTCACTATACCAAGATCAACCGGAATGGGAATTGTAGGAAAATCTTCATGAAAAAAAACAGCTTTGAGGGGATGAACATCTTCACTTTTTTGACCCGCTCTTACTAAACGGACGTCTAGAATATCAATCAAACTTTCGTAGTAAGAAATAAAATAATCCAAAATCTCTGTATAAGAATCCTGCCAGTCTCTTAGTATATAATTCGTTGCTGCCGAGGTAAAGCTAAGTGCTTTTATTTTTTCAAGTTCAGCCCTGTAAAAGGCAGCTTTTTCCGCATGTCCTAATGTTACTTTTCTTTCCTGATATTTGTAAATTCTTTTTTGAGAAGCAGGATCTATTTGTTGAGATGCTTGATTAAACATGTTATTGATTTCTTCATCAATAAAGATGATATTATCACCTAATTTCTTTGGATTAGCATTATCCAAATATTGCGAGGCATCTATAAACTGCTCTTCTCTCCTTAGCTGCAAAGGTACTTTTCCTCCATCCGAATCCTTCCCTATATCAATGACAGGCATTTCAGAACTAGCCTTTTTTTCAGCCCAATTATGTTTCAAAACCTTATAAGGAGTTACATCCCATTTGAATTCTTGCGCACCTAAACTTAATGTAAGAGTTCTATTTTCAATTGTGTAACCTTCTGTAACATACCTTAATTGAATTAAAGATTCCTGATCAACCCCATCAATAGATTTTCTAAAAAATGTAACTTGATTATTACTCTTGTTAATTTGTATTTTATCATCCGTTAAGATCTCTTGAATTCCCTTTATCTTTTGCTTATCTATTTGATAAAAGTTAAATGGATTTGATTGAGCGGCAGAGGCAGGAAACATTAGTTTTGGTCGCAGTCCAACAAAAAACTCTCCTTTGCATTCCACTATTGCTACCTCATCTCCAAAGCGATTATTCAGATCAATAATCATGTATGAATCTGAATCAGTTATAACCTCTCCACTCTTTTCATATTTGTCACTGTAATTACTAAACCACTCAAAAAATAAAGTTGTAGTAATCGATTTATCTCTATCATATACTTTGAAATTCTTACCTAATGGCAACCCCAAATCTTTATTTGAATTAATCGTTCCTTTTGTTACAGAATGATTGTTGTAATAATCAGATTTTGGTTCGTTGGTGAATTCAGAGCGATCAAAATACAATGCATTCCCATATTCAGTGAGTAGAATTTGATACTTTAAATAATCATTCTGAAAAGGTAATAGACGAATGCTATAACTTTCTTTCTTATAGCCACCATTATATTCCATATCTCTAAACTTATCCCTATCCGTCTCGACATATCTTGATCGCTCAGCACTGTAAACACTTTGAAATCCATGAGTCGGGGTCCATAAAAGAGTTGGTTTTTGTGTGAATTCGGTAAACCAAACATTAATATTTGATTCAATTTTCCTGTGATACAACAATTTATGTGAATGAACAAATTCATTACCTTGAAGTATATGCAATTGGTATTTGGGCACAAAGACATCTTTATTTGAAGATTCTCTATCAGTCTGCTGCAATTCGATGAACTTAAGACATGATTTTTCATTGGTCAAATAATCCATTAACTTTTCATCATACTGTAAAATGGCAAACATATTTATCTTATTGTCCTGAGAAAATTCTAAACAGATTAAATCAAATGACTTATAATCAAAATTGGATTCAATTTTAAAATAGGTAAATTGCTCTGTTGAAAAATCACCTTTTTCCAGAATTCGCCTTTCATCAACCCTTGTAAACGATTCCTTACCGTCCAGTTTTTTTTTCTGTTGAGTAATCGTTTTGGGAATATCTTGAGGGGGCTCAATAAAACTTTCTGAATCATTAATTTTAATTTCACTGAGTAAAAGTAATTGGTCAAGTAGCTTGATAAAGCCAGGAGAGATGTCCTCATAATGATCCGGATCCGGACGGAAATCAATCAAATCATCCTCCTTAAACTCTCCCAGAATTCTGTAATACTCATTAATTTGTTTTATTGAAAGTCTAACATTTTTGGTATAGGTATAATCTTCGGTTAATTGAAAATCGGAACGGGATGAAAGCTTATATAATTGATTGATTCCCTTTTTCGTATTGGCAATAATTTTCAGTTGATCAGCAACAGTACCTTTAACAGAACTTATGTATAGATTCGGATTACTTTGATTAATATAATTCAGTAAAGCCTCTCTAGCATCTTTATCAATTTTTTCACGAAAGAATTCTGACTTAAAAACATAAGGTTCACCAAAATCACTTTCAAATTCTCCCTGATTCAAAAGTTTATATTGATTAATTAATTCCTTATTATTGAAATATCGAAAATCACCAGTAAGGTCATTATAGATTGAAGAAGCATCCCCATTCCCCTCAGAGCCTGAAATTTGGGCGCTTCCCATTCCCAAGCCGGATAGCACACTCGTTTTTTTTATAGTTTCAAAAACTATTTCCGAATTCCCACTGTTATTCTTATCAATTGCTTCTTTCACTCTAACGCACTTAATCAATTATATATCCGATAACTTAACACTCACAATCATGTGTTGCTTAAAAAGCAAAAAGGATAGTCTTTTACCTGTTCATCAAAAACACGTTGATTTAAAACACGGTGTTTTTGATGTTTACTTTTTACTAAACAAATAATTCATAAACATTTGATCTTCATTCAATCCTTTAGCTTGTGTCGCGAAAAACTGTTTTAATTCGCCTTTATTCGGATCAAATTCAATTTTGAAGTCTCCGTCCGCAAACACTTTTTTTTCACTTTCAAAATCTTTGCGCATCTCTTCCAATCTGTACTTTTCGGATAATTGTTTTCTGTTAGGTGAAGCATCAAACCGTTTCAAATAATTCAACGCTTTCCATACAAGAAAAGCTTTTTCCAAACCTATCGGGTTGACAAACAAAGAGCTCTGTCCTCTAACAAAATTCGTCCCGTAAAATACCGGATCTAATTCCGGAGAAGTGTATACTTTGTTGGGAAACAACGTGTAATGGTATGCTAGAATTTCTCTAAGCGCTTTTCGCTTTTCTTCTTCTTCACTATCCAAATTCGGTAATTTGGATATGTCATGAAAATAAAGCAGTGTATTCTGCGCTGTATGAATAAATTCATGTGCAATCATAACAGCTAATAGTTCGATATTATCTTTGAAACCAGGATCTTCAGGTTGTCCGTATAAGAAATTACTCAATGGTATATCCAAAATTATCTGTCGAACTTCTTCATCTGCTTCTTGCGGATACAAAACCTCCATCGTGGCTGTCCATTGACCGTCTCCGTTAAGTATTTTACTATCATCCTCATTATTTTCATAGTTAGGTGTACTGCCCAATGTGATACTCACTTGATGATCGGGAAAATTAGCATTGGCGTATTTTCGTTCATTTGTTTCGAGGCTTTGATCGTTTTGCATATCAGTCGGATCAAATATTTTATCCAATGCGTAAAGCTTCGAATAATCACTCACCAAGTTTTTCGCCATTTCTTTTTTATCAGCTACCCTCTCTTTTATCATTTTCGAAAAAGCTCCCCATGTATGGAAATAATAGTTATCCTTTTCTGTTTTTGGTATCCCATCAAAATCACCGCTATACTTCTTGTTTCTACTTTTGTAATCCTTCAGCGACTCTTGTTCAAATACTTGTCTTCCTGCCTCCCAATTCTGATAAACCACCGTTTTTCCCTCTAAAAAACGATCGAATATGAGGTCGGCCTTAGTAAGTGTGGTACTGCTAATATCTACCCATCCTTCTTGTTGTGAATTACCGTTGGAATATGTTATCTTCAAAAAATCACCCGAAAAATCGATCACCGAAAATTCAGTACCAGAGGGGATCTCAAGGATTGCTTTTTTATCTTTGGATAGTAAATCATATAACTTAGTATTTCTGATGATTTTGGGTTTTTCATCAGTCAAAAGGATATCAATAATTGATTTTGCGCCTGATTTAGCTACTACTCCGTATTGATCCTGCTTTTTTATAAATTGTTTCATACTCCTACCCCCACTCCACATACAACACCTCTTCCATCCACGAATACTTGATCATGGAAATGCCCCATTCTTTGAAAGGAAGCATGAGGTCAAAAGTGTGTTGCTCTACGGTTAATACATATTGCATACTGTTGGTTTGGTGAATGCGGGCGCTGCGGGTTAAGAAATCGGTTCTTAAGCCTTCCCATGTGCAATTTCTCATGGGGCGCCAGTTGTCGCGAACGACTTGTAATAAATCGGTTAATTCTTGCTCCGTTTTTTCGCTTTGTAAACGCGCTAAAAAAGCGTCGTCAGGTTCCAAGGCATAAACGGGAATCACTTCTGATAACGGAAACCCGGTGAGCAGTTTGGCTACAACCAATTCGTCTTCGGAAGGATCGGTTTGTCCGGTGGCTAAATAATGAATCCAATAGATGGCTTCTAATTGGTGTGCAACAGAAACCCAATCGTTGTTTTCATCAAGCAACTCAAAATTGCGAAACAAGGTCGGTAAAAACGGATGAAGCAATACCACGCCTGCGTTGGTTGTGTAGATTGGTTCTTCAACGGTGGGTAGTAGGGTTTCCGATTTTGCAGTCATCGAAAAGTCGGTAGATTGCTCAAGTTTGGCTACCAGTGCTGCGCATTTTTCCGAAACCGAGTGAGCCGGAGCTTGTTCTACTGCCAGCAACAATTCGGTTAGTTCACCGGTATGTATGACAAGCCCGGGAATGGTCGACAACCAATCGCGGAGCGTTACCGGAATGGTTCTTGAGGCCGCAATACAGGCATTCAGCGATGGTTTAATCACCTTCAATAGTTCCTGATTGCGACTCGCCTCACGAATAAAAGCCACTAAGTGCGTATCACATTCTTTTTCCACATATGCCAACCAGTCGGCGGTGGAATGAAAGGTTGTTTTTTGATGAAAATGCCGCGCGTCTAATTGTACCAACAACTGCTGAAAGGGAATTGCAGCCAATTGCGGAAAACGCGCCAATTCAGCCATGGTTCCATGATCAGCTACCAATTCTTTTACCACTGAAAGAAAGGATGATACCGTTGGCGACATGGTATTAAATGCCGCAACCGCCAATCCGCATTTGAATCGGATGCTTTTATCCTGAATAGTGGGAATTGACGCTATGAACTCATTCCAATCTTCTAAAACCGTGTATTCAAGTAAGGCTTGTAAAAAGACCTTGTTTGCTTGATTAAGCATTCGCACCAATGCCGTTGGGTGACTGATCAAAAATTGCTTCATGCGCGCAAATAACACTGCTTTGTCATCCGATTGCATCCATTTACGCTCAAGATCTCTCACAGAATTGATTCCTAATCCCGATTTCCACCACGGCAGGTAACCGTTCAATAGAAAAAAACAAAACAAGGCAAACAACTGTTCTTGTTCGTTGATCAATTCAGTTTCTCCGGTAAGTGAAAAATCGGTGTTTGAAGTGCTTGTTTGTACTGTCGAATGGACATTAGCCGCAACAATTTGATGACAAGCTTCGGCTATACTCCGGGTAATGGTAGCACTAAAATCGGTTTTCCATGTGCGCAGTGAATCGCTCTTCACATCTACTTTCAGGGTGTGAATTCTCACCGATTGTTCGGGAATTCGAAAGTGTTCCAATTCCTGTTCGATGAGCGGCAGTACAGCTTGCATCAGCGCTCGGGATGTTTCATTCAGCAAAACAACAGGTTCGGGATGCGCTTCAATAAAGACATCTACTACCAGTTTTTGTATAACCAATGTGTGATCAGCCATTTTTCAATTTCATTAATTGATCGGCCGTAAAATCAAGCTGATAAGTGGCTTCCAATTCTGGAAAACGAATGGTTAACGAAACGGTTATTTTATCTGTCTTGGCAAAATCGAGCACCAATTCCGGATTTTTTAAGCGCGAGGCAAACCGGTCATTCAATCGCCACACATACCCATTAGCAAATGGAAATGCAGGCGAAAACACAACTTTAAAATTGTTTTTTTCACCGTTAATTACCCCGATTTTAAACGTCGGATTGCAGTAAAGCACATCTAATTTAAACACCAGTGGTTTTCCGAAATCAGGGGCGTAAACAGCTTTGTAATCATTCACCGGCAGGTCTTTTTCACCTAAGGTTAACCGCCCGGCTTTCACATCAAAAAGGTACTCTTTTCCCTTTTTATCGAGCAGTGTCAAACTTCCCGGAAAATTGGTGAATTGAAAGTCAAACAACTGTTTCTTAACCCGGTAATCAAACACCAGGTTAATGGCGTCTTTTACCGGCAGTACCAGCACATCTGTTACACTATTTCGCACTGTAACCAATGTATCGTCTGTGTTTTCCGTCCAGACATGAACGGTGTCTGCTACAACTTCAATTGGTTCATCAACAGTTGGTGCAGGAAAAACCAAACGAACGATTGTTTCGGCTGAAGAAAGGCTGTAGTGGAATAGATAGGTCGTTTCCGGCAACCAATAACCGTCGGCTAAGATGTCTATTGCGAAACTAGAAACAGTTGGCAAAGTAATCATGGAACCATCAGCAAACATTGGCACTGGGTTGGTTTCACTGATCTCCGGAAGCGCTTTCAACTGTTTGGAAGTTGTATTTTGCGTTAGGTCAATTGTTTTCTGCTCTACGGAAATGGTGTTCCCGTTTGCATTGAACACCTTTAATGTACCTCCCGGCGGTTCAAAACGCAGGTCTAGTTTTTGAATCCCCGAAGGAACCATTATGCTCCCCGATTCATTCGGTACCAACAGTTCTTGTTGATTATATACCTTAATAATCGGTTCTATCTGCAATTGAATGTGAGCGGTGGCAACTTGTTGATCAAGTGCATACTTAAATTCAACCAATTGAGTACCAAACTGTTTGTAAATATCACTAAAAAGTACCTTGTCGCCTTCTTTCATTGGCCCCAACACCACCGGAGGAAAACTACTGCCGGGAACGGATACGGTCAACATTCCACCTTTTGGAGTCCAGCTTAAGAAATATCCTTCCCATTTGAAATTCGAACTACGAAAAACACCGTCTTTTTCGGTATCAAAATCAAGAACTTTGCCAGGAGCGTTGATCGAGAATCGAACCGGAACAATTGGTAGCGAAACACTGATGCGTTGCCAGGTAGAATCACCATTGGGTAAGGTATATTTTAACAAGTATTCTCCTGCTCCACCATAAATGGCTGTCAATCCGATTTGTTTTTTTCCAATGAGTTTTTCAACGCCAAAATACAGCACCGGAACATTTTTCAATTCCGCTTTCAGTTTCCAATCATTATCCCACTTGAAAAAACTAAGCGTACCTCCTATTTCATTTACACTCAGATGAAACACGTCGGTAACTCCGGTAACGAAACCGATTTGACCCTTAATAGGCGAAAACAAAACACCTTCTACATTAAATGTATCCAGCTTTAAACGACAAACACTGTTCAGCGATTGCACCAGGTTGTTTTGTAAAGTCAATATTGACGGACCTTTCTGCGTTTTAGGTGGCACTTTTATATCACGAACCTTTCCTCGTTTCTCTTGCGCCATCAGTGATGCATCCGATTTTAATTTCTTTATCGGAATATCGGAAAGGCTAATTGGGTTTTCGGGTTGATCGATCAACGGGATATCAGGCATCAATTCCTGCAACTCCGTATCGGAAAGACTAACTTGATTCTGGAAAAGATACGGTTTCATTAAATAGACGTACTTTTTCCATTCGCTGTAACTGGCTTCGAATTTTTTGCCGCATTCGGTCGACATCCAACGTAGGTCGAGTGCAATATGAGCCGGTGTTTCCATTCGAATCAATTTCTCGGCAAAAGAGCGGAAAGCTTCTTCAGCAAATCGGCCGGCGTTGATTGGAATGACAAGCGTGACCTTAAACGAATACGGGTCGCGATCAGACGAATAAGTATACACCTCACCGTTTTCGGCAATTCGGTTGGTGATGGTCAATAAGGTATTCGTATTCAAATGCGGACGTAATAAAATGTGTTCTACCACATGAATTCCCTCCAAATCGGCACTGCTTCCATCCGGATTGATTCCTGCACCGAATAAGAATTGATTATTCGTGTTTTCAATGCCCAATAAACGGCACAAACGCAATTTATACGACTCTACGATACTGTTGCTCCATGTGCCAGCCGGTTGAAAAGGATGTATAAACGTAGTGTCGAATGCGCGGTAACGTTCGCCGGTTACTTTGGGGTAATCTTCGGCAAACGCAATTTTATCCGAAATCAATTTATCCAGTGTTTCACCGCGTTTTAACAAGTAATCTCCGGTGGTTTGAGGGTCGTTTAATAGTGCTTTATGCCGGTCGAACATTTGTGCCGAATAATCAGCAAACCGTTCGCCGAAGCGGGCCAGCATGTGACTTAAAAAGCGACTACGCCGACTTCTAAACTCATCCACAGATTCACCTTCACTCAGCGCGGTTCGGTAAGTGTTATTCAGATCCTGAACAAAGACATCCCATGTAGCACCGCTTTGCACAAATCCGCTGAACAATGGTTGCACATTCGGAACATCGTATAACGGTTGAGTAGCATACGTTGCATCTATGGTTCTGTTGAAAGAAAACAATTCAGGTAAATGAGCTACTTGCTTTAGGTAATTGGCCAATAACTGTTCAAAGGGCAATAAGTAAGCTTTCAATTGCTGCGCGCGAGCTTTGCGTTCTTCTGTTGCATCTATCGGCAAACCGTAATTGTCTATTCCGTAAACTTCCGGAAAATCATATTGAACAGAACCGTATGCTTCTATTTCCATATCCTCGCCAAGAGGAAGTGCCAGATTTTTCCATTGCCCTGAAGGAAATTGCCGGCTTTTCTCATTCGCTAGTTTTTGAGCATACCAGTTAAAAAGCGCCGGTTTGTCTATCGGTTCGGTTTTCGTATCAACCTTTACCAAAAGTGCGGTTTTTGAAGCGCTAAACCGCGGTTTATAGACATCGCTATTCGTTAAATTCAGGCAATTGATCACATTGCGCCCCATCAATCTGTTGTCGATGTAACTTGAAATACTGAAGTCGGCTACTGCTTTCACACCGGGCACATCCATGATCAGGCGAATAAGATCTGAAGTATACACCACACTTCTGCGCTTGAGTTGCTCCAGGTCGCTGTCTTCGATAAAACCGTGTTTGAGTTGCGGACCGTTGAAGAGTTCTTCAAACAAATACCCTTTTTCGGTCATTTCGCTCAAACTATTAAAGCGCACCAAGGGATTCAAGAAACGATCTACCCGAAAATACACTTCGGCAAGCAGTTCATTAACGTTGTATTCGGGTGCCGCTATAATTGTTCCGAACAGCGCAATTTCTTGCACCCGCGATGCCGTGAATTTGGAATAATCTTCTCCCAGATTGCGGTATTGGCCGATGGTTGACCAAACACCGTGAGCTCCGTAAAGCAAGTTAAAAACAGTATTGATCTTCTCTAAATAGTTACTATAAATAGGCGAAGTTTTCTGAGACAGATGATCGTGAATTGCTTTTTCCAGTTCAATTTGCTGCTGATAGAGTTGCGGAAACTTAACTTCCAATGCCTGTTTTACAAGTGCGGTTTTATCTGCTCCGAGCACTGTTCCTGCATCAAAAACAACGCGTGTCAATAGTTTCACATGCTTGGTAGTTGCAGGAGATGAACCTTGTTTTGGGATGTTAAATGCTGTCTGAATATCAAATACGATTTCCGAATCATCAATCCGTACATCATCGATCTGAATCATCGGTCCCGAGAGGAACAAGGGTACGCGAATGGCTAAATTATAATCCCGGTCTACACCATTAGAAAGTTCATTCCAATCTAAAAAAGCAACACTAAACGGATAATTGATTCCCTGAATGGTAATCTTAGAACGAATCGGGTCTTTTTGTTTCACATAAGCTGTCAACAAATGCCCGTTGAGATCCAGTTCAGCGTAATAATCGTAGAAATAATCGTCGTAATTGAGTTTGTCTACTGCAATGAAATAATCTTGATTATTGCGCTGGTTGTATACCAAGGTAGCTTGATTGAGTTGCACATTGCGCAATGACCAGCGGATCTCATCCCAATACGGCAACAACACACTGATTTCATAGTCTGCATGGTTGGTTGTTACCGAAGCCGAAAAGTAGTTTTGATTCAGATCTGCCAAGTAGGGTTTTGAAGCCGAAAGCTCCAGTCTGTTTTCAAATTCAAGTTGCAAACTGTACAATCCGTTCAGTATGATTTCTTGCGAAGTCGGCAGTATTTTCTTTTTGTCGGCAGGCGCAATGAATTCTTTCACAAAACTCAAATAGGCGTCTTTTTTAGCCGGTGTGTAAACGTAAAACGGAATTTCTGTACGTTCTGCAATGATCGGGAAAACGTTGCGCAACAGCAATTTCGGAGCATTTTTGATCATCCCAAATTGATCAGGATGCGGCATATCGATCAATGCTTTGCGCAAATCATTGATCGTAACCGGGTTGGTTGAAAGCGCCGAATCGGCCAACGGAAGATCAATGTCTAATTGTTTACCACCTTTGTAACCACTCAGTATATCTTTCACATCAAACGAAGTGCGGTAGCTTAAGTCGGCAATACAAAATGCGAGTACTTCAAGAATGGTGATTCCCGGATCGGCGCTATTGTGATTGGTCCAGCCTTTTTCTGCAAGTGCGGCAATGTGTTTGCGCGCCTCATACATGAGTGTATCAAAATCGAGGGTCTGATGCCAAATCAATGGTGCTTGCTCTTGTTCCATACCTTCTGTTACTCCGTTCATAGTGTGTTTTTCATTGCACCGGATTATTCTCCGGCTGTTTCCGTTTGCGTAAAATCAACTGATTGCTCCAAAGCCAGTTGTTGCTGACCTTGTTGTTGAATGGTGTGAATCAGTTCATGAACCTGAATGTAGGGCTGTTGCGCCAAGGCGTTCAGGACTTGAGTGACTTGTTCTGTTGTGAGTTCGAGTTTCATAACATGAATTCTTTTCGGATGAATAATATGGTGACCATTTTTTGAGCATCATGTGAATTTGGAAATACCGCAGTTAATCGCCATGAATTCCCTCCCCACGTAGGGCCGCTTTTTTCTATCCAAAAAGAAATTTGCCCAGAGTAAAGATCTCCAGGGACATGGTTAAACGAAAAATTCCCGATTATGGCATTCCATTCTGATGGAGGATAGTCCGTAATTTCAAACGCACAATTCGAATTATTAACTGGAGAAGCGTTATGAGGATCATTGGGTATTTTCGGGTACAACTCTTCGTTTCCCGCATTAGAAGGCCTTATCCCAGGTTTCATAAGGTAATATTTCACAACAAAAGGTGCTTCTCCATTGACTGTTACTTTTCCTTTAAAATCAACTCGTTGATTATTAAACCATTGCATGGCTATATTTTCATTGCTGTTATTTTTGGTCCCTAATGCTCCTCCTGCAAAACCGAATGTTACCGGACCATCAATATTCTTGGTAGCAAATTGTTTACCTGCCCCAAACCAGCCAATACCATGATTGTCATCCGAGTGAAAAAAGAGCGTTTTATCGTTAATTCTCAGATTACCATACACATTTACGTTCAAATTCGCATCCCATTTTAGTGCGATCGTCTCAACCGGAACATTATTCACTGGAGTTTTAACAGCCAATGCGCCACCGTTATTACCGAATAATACCGGGCCATCAATATGCTTATTCGCAAAAAGTTGATTTATTGGCGAATAAGTACCATAATACCCTAATCCATGATATTGATCACTGCCGTTGCGAAGGAGCAATGTATTATTATTAATACTCATGTTTCCATTCACATCCAACTTAGCTACTGGTGAATGCGTACCTACGCCAACATTACCTGCATTTGTATTCCCGATATGATTGCCGTTTTTTGTCCAGAATCCATTGGTAAGATTGGTTGGCTGTTCCCATCGGGCATTTCCGTTTGCATCAGAAACCAATAGTTTATCCAATCCGGCTCCGTAAGTTAATTTCAAACCGGTATTATTTCCGGACGAAACTGCTATTTCCAATTTATTACCCGCTGAGGTCAGGTTGGTACCTATTCCCACATTTCCGTTGGTATCAATGAGCATGTTGCTGCGCCATTGATTAGCGGTTATACGTTGGTCGAACGAAATTTTCCCCAAACCATTTTCGCTTTTATCACCGATCAAAAACAGATCGCCTTTTCTATTGGGGTGGTTCTTACCAAACAGTTGTATTTCAGCACTATTGGAAACAATCAAAAAATCTTCGTCGGTCATTCCTGCTTTTCTGCCGAACATATGGCCCGAAACGTTGATGTTTCCAGCTACATCAAGTCTGGCGGTAGGATCTACCCGACCTACTCCCATGTATTTTTCCCCGTCCACTTCTGCAATGTGAACCGTATCATCTACTTGATTGATCCCTGAATCGATGAACTCGGAAAATTCGTCTTCCGTAGGGCGGTCACCGGTTTCGAAATAAGTCTTCAGTTGGTCTCTACCTTGTTTTGTACTCATGATTTTCTTCTTTTAATTCGGGAATAATAAAGTCTGCTTCTACGATCATAAAACCGATTCCAATGACCACGCTGCCTTCGCATTTGTAATCGCCGGCTCTGTAAACACCAATGCGGTGCTGTTCTGCTGTGACCATGACACTGCGCGATGTTTTGGCAACTGCCGTATCTACATCTTCCATGACAAATCCGTCGGGCAATATTTTGTGAAAGGAAAGTGACACGATTTTATCAACGTAAAACATGTTTTTGATCAGAATCCGGATGCTGTTTTTGGTTACCGGAATTCCTTTTTTCACTTTGTTTGTGAGCGAAGTATATAATTGTTTGATCAATTTCTTTGGTAAATCTTCATCAATAATTCCGTTGAGAAACCGCACTTTTACTTCGATCAACGATGTCAATTCGTTCAGATCGGCTGCCTGAAATGCCATTTTGATAATCCAGCACGCTTCAAAAGCATTGGCAGATGAATAATAGTTTGACGAATTGGCGATTTCAGCCACAAATCGCTCTTCTATACGCGGGTCCTGATAAATGTGATAGAGATTAAAATCGTTCACAAAATCAACGTATTCTCTGTCTTCAATAAATTTTAAAACCACCGACTTGTGCAATTCTCCACCAAATACCAAATCGTTTCGTTCGTCTATTTCAGCGGCAAAAGCCCAGGGAGATAAAAATTGCTGCAATTCTTGGTGGAGTTTTTTACCGTAAAATCCTTCGTCGTAACCTTTATGGAAGCCTACATTAAACGATAATTGAAGCGGTTCGTAAACCGGATTTTCGACCCGCAGGTAAATAAACGGCGAAATGCGCTCACGCAGAAAATCATAAATATCCATGCGCCGATGCAAGCTCAATTTGGGCTGAAAGGGTGAGTGCAAACCTTTGTTTCGCAGGTTGGGAACCACAGCTACCATCACATTTCCCGCAACTATTTCCGTTTGATAATCGGTGTGATTCAAACACTTTACTTTGTACAAATCAGGAAAAGCGTCCAGTACCAAACGTTCGTAATCCCAAATCATAACACCTCTGTCTTTGTGACGCAAACGCTCGCCTATTCGGGCGTAGAAAACGGCTTCCGTATCGGCTTTTTTGCCACCGAAAGATGCCGCTGGTTGTTTGATTTCAGCTATTCCTTTTCCACCATTGTCTAATTTGGTGATGGTCAACGGTGCTATTCCGGCAGGATCTCCGGCAGGATCAACTTCTATCGTTTCAACTGCTTGGGTGTGTATCATCCGTACGGAATCGATACCGGCAGTTTTTTCGCTAATGACAGCCTTGAGCCAATACAATCCGCTTGGCATGAGCGTGTGAGTTGAATCCACATCATTCGGGAGGTCGAAACGAAGAATTCCGGTATGCAACAGGTTGCGTGTAGTGTCTTTACTGATTCTGAGTTTATCGATGGGTTTCCACTCATTTCCTGACAGGTAAAACCACTTGATACCTGAATCTATTTTACTTTGGTCGGCATCACCTGTTCCTTCGGCAAACTGAAACAAAAAGCTCACCGATTGCGGGGCATTCACCTCCTTTAAACCGATGTACAATTCACCTTCGTTCACAAATTCAGGAAACAACGGTGTTAATTGCAATGCCGGAAGAATCGGTTGCTCTAATTGTCCGAAAGGTTCGATATGAAAAAAGCGATCTACAGGTTCAATGGAAAATTGCACCTCTTCCGTTTCATAATTCAGTGTGAGACTTTCAATGACTGGTGTATATGGTTGTTCAATACCAAGTGCAGGATTGGCCGCATTGGCACGCATCAATTCTTTGTTGTAGACCGAATGACCGAAGGCCTGAAAATTGCTCGTGTCCGGATTTGAAAGTGTCAATCGCAAAAAACCGTGCGACGTATCATAATTCCATTCGGCAACCGGTCCTGAATTTGGTTTGCGCTGAATGTGGGAAAAATCAAACGGAATAGTGCGTTTACTTTTAGCATTTGCTTCAAACAACGAAACCGCCGAGGTTTCTTCCAACCATTCTTTATCTTGTAAAACTGCTATTCTAACTTTAAAATCTGCATTGGTAGGATGGGCCTGGTATGCTTGATAATGATTGCCTAAATTGTCGGTTGGCAGGTCTTTCCAGTTGATACCGATAGCCGCTGTCTTGAGTCGATTACTGAAAACATACGGATGTCCTACGTAAAAATGACTATTCACGGTAGGTATAGGACCGAATGGACGAAAGGGTTTTGATGCGTCTAGTACCGCCACATCATTTTGTATTATCAGCGAACGAACATTACTTGCCGCCACAGCAAGAAATCCTTTTTTCACCTGCACATTTTTCCATTTCGAATAGGCAAACTGCGGTGAATCATGATTGAATAAGATGCGCACAACCGGATGAGCAGTTTCATAATTACCCGAATGAATGTTCATTGCATAATCACTTATTGCGGGATCGGTGTTGTTGAGTGTTAACCTGAG
Source organism: Fluviicola sp. (assembly GCA_044377135.1). Classification (GTDB taxonomy): domain Bacteria; phylum Bacteroidota; class Bacteroidia; order Flavobacteriales_D; family Crocinitomicaceae; genus Fluviicola. The sequence goes on along the minus strand of JBILJP010000009.1, from coordinate 7,214 downwards.
GATGATTTCCGATTGCTCTTGTTTGCTCACCGCAACCATTCCGTCGGGGAAACGATACCAACCGTCTGCAGTGGTGATTGAAAATTGAAAATCGTTTGGAAGGAACAACTCATTGAGTGGGCGTTCCAACATCAAGCGAATGGTAATTGTGCGCGCACCTTCAGACATGCGCAAGAGCGGTGAAGCAAATGCACAACCTAGCGCAGCCGGATTCATGGTTTGAGTTGCTACACTGCGAATTTCCGGCGTTTCGTAAATTCCCGCTGTTTTTTTATACCGCAGTTGATGCTCACCAAATGCCGGAAAACCGAATGGTTTTTCTTCATCTCCTGCTGTTAGCAAAGAAGTGTTATCGGCTGAAAAAAGGCGGCTCCCAAATGCTTGGCTGTGTTGAAACACCGCGTAAAGTTGTGTGATTGTTGCACGGTTCACCACCATTTCATCCACCAAACGAAAAACAATCGGCTGTCCTTCAGCTGTTTCACCAGCGCTTAAGGTTGCGTTTTTTTCTATGAAACGTTCCTTCAATGTGTTGGCGCAAGTAAACACCAAATGCACGGTATCGGGCTGTGCTTCGCGGCGAACAAACTGTAACACTTCTTCATAATAATAATCGAGGTGCCGTTTGGTGAGTCCGTTGGCATGTTCATTCAACGCTTCCAATAAACGCAAAAAGGCAATAAACAAGGCTTTATGCGGTCTATCGGTTGGTGTTGTTTCATCAAAGAATGATTTCCAATTGCCCGCCGGAATGTTTTCTGAATTATAATATTGAATGCTTGACGCTAAGGTAGCTGCGTACCGCAAAAAATCAGCTTCGTGGCGCTCTTCGATTTGTACGTAATTGAAATCCATTTCAACCGGCAATCGCTCAAAACGATTGGTGCCTCCATGTTTCAGTGGGTTTAATAGTTCTGGAATGCTGGTTTTCATGAGTTCAAGTTATCCGGTGTATAAAAAGGCAGCACAAGATTATTCAGCTGATTGGTTTCTATAAAAGTGTAGCTGATACGAATATCCACACGACCCAATGCAAGATCGTTTTGCTCTAGTAGTATTTCTTGCACCTGAATACGCGGTTCATTGATCGCCAGTGCCTTTTTCAAAGATGAAGACATAAATGTTTTCATATTGGCAGTAAGCGATTCAAATAAAAGTTCGTGCAATGTCGACCCGAATTCGGTGCGCATAATTCGTTCGCCCAATTTGGTGTGAAGTATGACATAGATACTGTTTGCAACACCTCCTTCTCCACTGATCATCAAAGGCGTGCTTCCAATTTTATCAAACTTCGGTGGAAATTCCCACCCGATTCCTGTTAGTTCGTTTAGCTCCATCAATTATCCTATTAAAACGGTTGTTGCACCCATCAATAAACTTCCCCCTTGACCGGTAAGATCGCCCATGGCTTGTAACGGCAATCCGTTGTGAAAAACAGTGGTTGCACCGGGAATGGCCGTATCCGGAATGGGCAACAATGTGTCTGTTAATTGAACCACCGGGAAATTTGACACGAACAATGAGCTCGACCCCATGCTTGCAATAGGCGACGCTGCACCTTGCATTGTTGGATTGATGTATAAATCCGTTACACGAATGACCGGTTTTCCCATAGCTTAGTTAATTTGTGTGATTTGACCTTTGATGGTCGTTGCTACTTTTCCTTCCAATTCCAATTGTGTTCCACCTTCAATTTTCATGGAAGTGGTTGCTTTTGCAGTGATTTTGGTGGCTGAAAGTTCTATTTCATTGTTCCCTTTCAACACAATTTTCGATGCGTTGAGGGTAATTCCGTCTTTGTTGATTTGAATGCTGTTTTGGTCATTGAACACGAGCGACAGTTTTTTTTCCTTATCGTCTAAAACAACCGATTGTCCGTCGGGCGAAGCAATACTGAGCTTCTTGTTTTTCTCATCAATGGTTACTTTCCAATCGTTGAGCGAAAACCCCACTTCTTGTTGTTTGGCATCTTCCAATTGAAAAGGTTCTTTGTTGTTGCTATTGTAAAACGAACCTAAAATCACCGGAAAACGAGGGTCATTCTGAATAAAACCGATCACCACTTCATCATCCGGATACGGGCGAAAAACAGCTCCTCCATTCTTTCCGGCAGTAAGTGTTGACAATCGCGCATAAACGGTTTGCTCTTTGGTTTTATCATTAGCAGATGCCAGTTCCACTTCAATCAATTCATGACCGCCTTCGCTGGTTTTATACCCAATTACCTTTCCGTAGAGCATTCCATTCGTTTCGGGCAATAATGACGTTGTTACATTTTTGGTGAGGCCATACTCCTGTGCATGCAATCGTGCAGATAATCCCAATTGCACTTCGCTGGTCCAAACACCTTTGTATAGCACATGCTTTACTCCGGAAACAAATATTTTATCGTCGAGCACCAAATCATCCGATAAAACAGAAACGGTATCTCCGGGAGCAACTTCAACCGTACCGATCAATTTGGCAACGCCTTGTTTTTTGGCAATTTCCTGCCTATTTTTCAGGTTGTTGATCCATGATTTTGATTCAGCCACCGCGATATCACCACTGTGATTGAGGTAAATTCCCGATTGAATAGTGGTAACCGATTTATCATCATCCGCCTTTTTTTGAATTGTCTTTTTTTCTTCAATGGCTTTTTGGTTATCGATTTCCCAATTGGTAAAATGAATGGTGGGAGCCACTTCCGTTCCGGAATAATGTGACTCGTATTCCAGCAGATTCTCTCCATGCTTCAGTTCCAGCTTAGCGCGTTCCTGCAATTCTGGTTTTATCAGGTCAATGCGATCACGCCCTACTACAGTCACTAAACCTAAAGCCTCGCCGCGCATTACTAAAAAGTCCCAATCGGTGCAATCATACTGAACAAGGTTTTCATGATCAAACGTTTCCTGAAACTCTTTGGGAACCCCTAGTGTCAATTTAGTGTCACTTTCATTCAGCATATTCTTGAGTGCTTCCAAATCCGAAACCTTATCTATTTTTTCATTGGCACTTCCTTTTTGATTGGCATCATGGTGATGCAAACGGGTACGCTTATTCAAGGTGAGCTTGTTGGAGATGTGTTTACAATCAACCGTAAGTTGAATGGCACCACCTTCTCCGGCTTCCAATTTGTGTTTGATAATGTGTCCATTGAATACTTCCACAAAATCAGTACCACTGCGAAGTTTTACAATGATCGATTTTCCGGGATCAAAAGACAAGGGTTTTACCGGAACCTGTTCCTCAAATCCTTCGGCTTTGACTAGCGTAACTGTTTCTTTTTTCGCATCCGACAAGAGGTCTCTGTAGTTAAATTTCAACGTAGCACGCGGAATGCGATTCACCGCTGTAATCACCGAAAGCGAAATGAGGTTATTCTCAATTTCACTTCCGTCCAGAGAAACGCGGTAACAAACCTGTCTAAGTTCAAATTGGCTCCCCATGAATTATCGAATTATCAGTTTGGCCACTTGTTCGGCAATACGCAATGATTTGGGCATGGCCGATCGAGGTTGTTGCGCTACAATGGCTACATAAGATCCGTATTTCAAAACGGCATTGATCGCATGCTTTTGTTTGGCATAATCAACTACTTTAATGGTTTTACGGGTTTCACTGCTTTTCTTTAAATCTACTTTTGGTGTGTAATTTTCTTTAATAGATCCACCTGTAAACACACAATTTGCGGTAGCCCGAATCGGAAATCCGGTGGCATCAAAATGAGAATATGTAATATTCACACTTTCAAGAAGACCGTTAAATTCCATCGGACCCCAAATCAATTGAAGTGGTTTGGGTTTACCGCATTTGGGATCATCTTCTACAAAAGCTACCGAAAGGAAAAAATTGATTTGATCCAACACGTTTTGCTGTGCCAAAAGCGGAACATTTCCCAGTGAACCCGTAGCATCAAACAGCAGTTGTATGGTTAAGTCCTCTTCTACAATATGATTGAAATACATTGTAGTAGTACCGGATTGCAGGTATTTTTCTTTCTCGTAATTCACCGAGCGATTAACGGAATAACTTTCCGGATTCACCAATACGGTGTAAGCGCTTACACTAATCCGTTGATCATTCGGATCCAATTGATGGATGACCATGTTATTCGGTAAACCGATGATACTGCTTATTGTTTCGAAATCTGCCATGACTAACGTTCCTCCATTTCTTTTAATATGCGCAAGACCTCTTTTACTGCCTTTGTTACCAATACATCTGCATCGATGGCTCCAGAGGAGGAAACTGAAGTTCCTCCTTCTTTGACCGGTGTAATTCCTTCTTTGCCCACGTGCAATCTCACATGAAGTTCTTTGATCTCTATAGCCATTAGATGAGAATAAAATTTTGATAACTGAACGATACCGATTCCATCATAATATTGCTGGATGAAGCGTCTAACCCTCCACCTGTCCAGCTTTTAGGAATGGCATGAAACACCAACCAATTTTTCACCGGCATGCTTTTTTTGTCCAATAAGGAAATCAGAATATTGCACGGTTGCGTTTGCAATGTATTGTGCGTTTGCTCGCACCATTCATACAATCCCATATCAGTTGTCAACCCACGAGTCAAAACCAATTGATCATAACTACCTCTATCAGTGAGGCTGTGCGAAAATCCTGCAATTCCACCTTCGTTTCGAACATCGCTACCGGATGTAAACCCTAATCCGCTAACGGATGAAAAAGCAGCGTTGAACTGAAATTGGGGAAATAAAAAGTACACCCCGAAATGATAGCCGGTAAATGGAAACTGTGGCATGAATTACAGAATTTCGAAATCGTATCCTTCGTGTTGCAGCGAAATACTTTCAATAGCCGCTTGACTGCTTCCCGAGTTCAAACTCAACGCATCAATTTTAGACGGCCAGGCTTTGAAAACAGTCCATGTCATTACCGGATTTTGTTGTTCATCCAGCATAGTGATAATCACCGTTCTGCGAGCCGTTTCATCCACACGGATCAATTTCAACCAATCCTGCATTTCTTTATCTCCTTTGAAATACCCGCGTTTTAGTGAAATACTTTCACCGTATTTGGTTTTTCCGGGACTTTTCATTGGAGCTGTTCCATCAATCATAGCGCCGTGCTCATAGCTGATCACTTCCGTATCATGACTCATTCCTGAAACTTCTTGAAAACCGATTTTGGTTCCTCCCCAATCTACCGTAAAACGGTGTGTTGCCAATACATAATTGCTCATATCTGTTTAGTTTAATCGTATTTATTAATTAAGATGTTTGGTGACTGAATTCAACAACAATAAATTCTGCCGGTCGCGCTACTGCCATACCTATCTGTACATTGATGATTCCGGCAAGTAGCTCGGCATTGGTGGTGGTATTCGGCCCTATTTCAATAAAAAAGGCTTCCTCTATTTTGGTTCCTGCCAGCGCTCCTGCTTTCCATTGTTCTACCAAAAAACTGGTGACCATGGCTTTTATTTTCACCCATGTTCGTGGATTATTCGGTTCAAAGACAAGCGATTCCAATGATTTTTTAATTGATTTTTCGGCGAAATTGAAAAAACGACGTACCGAAACGTAGCGCCATTCAGCATCATTTCCGGCCAATGTTCGGGCTCCCCAAATAATAGGACCTTTCCCTGTAAAGGTGCGGATGACGTTGATCGATTTGCCAGTATTGGCATCAACATTTAAGCTGTCTTGTTCGCGATTCGATACTTCTACAACTGGTTTTTCAATTCCTAGAATAGCCATGTTTGCCGGCGATTTCCACACCCCGCGATCTCGGTCGTTTTTACAATAAGCTCCAACTACCGCTCCTTGAGAAGGCACTTGCTTCAGGTATTGCTGAATGGACGTTTTGATAGATGCGTAAGCAGGATCGGTACTGAAAAGCGTTTTTTCCAGCTGATCATACTTGTAACGAGCCAACTCAAAAAGCCCGGAAATTGCTGTGTAGATTTGCTGTAAATCAACAACTGAACCCGACTCAAGATCGTCTAAAAGTTCACTTCTGGTTGTTCCGGCTACATAACTAGCCAACAGCTGAAGATCATTTTCTACATCCGTGTAATTTGTATACGTATCTGTTGGTTCGATGAACCACACAGAACCAGGAGCACTCAATAAAGGGATCGCATTCTGGACAGTAGATTCTGCTATTTTTTTGAAACGATACAATTGTTTAATCGTGCGAATCAGCGAAATATCATGAATCAGATTGTTTTTATAATTACTCAATGTGCTATCCAAAAGTGCAACCTGATCTAATTTCAAAACTAAGCCATACAAATACCGAATGACATTCCAAAATTTGGAATCAGAAGTTGCTAGGTCTTTAAGATCTGTAAACCCTTTTTTGAGACTGTTTACGGTTTGAAAACCACCAAAATTGGCAGACAATCCGTCTACATCGTTTTTAACATTCAGAAAATCAGTTTCAATTGGCGTTCCCGAAGCTACACTTCCGTTAAGACTCGAAAAGGAAACATTCTGTGTACGTTGCTGAATCAACCACGGATAATAAACCGCTCCGTGCTTGAGTTCTGTTGTTGCAGAAATGGCATCTCGCTGCTCGGTAGCAGTGGTTTGCGTTGTCTGATAATCAATCAACAGAAACTTATCCGTCAGGTTAGCACAAGTTGTGAGCGCATTGTTGATCACCGACGAATAATCAGCTGGTAAAAGGGTTTGTACAGTTGAGTGTACTCCGTCGTCAAACTGAAAATGCGAGTCAGGAACAACAACCAGCGTCACTTCATCCAGGTGTTGCAACTCGTTAAGCCGACTTTCAAGTGCAGCCTTTACCAGACCTGAATCAACAATCGGAGCGGAATAGGTGCCCGCACTAAGAATGTAACAAGGTCCGCCGCCATTTTGAAAATACAACTGGATACTATCGTATAAAAAATAGCGTCGATCAGGAATTGCCGGTTGATTTGCAACCATTCTGAATGTAGTTGTAAAAGCCTTCCCAAAGAATTGCTCAAACTCCATCATTCCATTAATTTTCAATGCTCCTGTTTGCGAAATCTCGGTGAATCCGATAAAAACAGGAATAGCAGTAGATGTTTTCGCAATCGTAGATCCTAATTGATTGATCTCCGAAATGTAAACCCCAGGTGTTTGTACGATCATATTAAAATCGGTTTAAGGGTTATTGATTGATGAAATGAGAAAATTCCAATACGATAAACTCGGCCGGACGAACAGCCGATAAGCCAATACGTACGATCATTTTACCTTCCAAAACATCTTGTGC
>JBILJP010000189.1:0-9249 GCA_044377135.1 Fluviicola sp. | reverse complement strand
GAATGAGGTACAAACTGCGCTCGATCTGATTGGAGCCTTTGGCGTGTGAAATATGAATCTGTTTGGTTTTGGCGCTTACCAACTCAACCGAAATGTCAAAACGACGTTGGTTGCGTGGCGATAAATCTCCTGTTTGCAAAAACAAGGCTGCAAAACGATCGTCTCCGCCGCCCCAGCCAACTAGTTCGTTGTGGTTCATTTCCGGAATGACGTGTTGCCAGCACAATTCTTTCGAGTTTTCGTTGAACTGTTGTTTGGCGCGCACTGCTACTGCTTCGTAATCTGCTCCGGCATAAATAGCGGGCACTTTACCGTGAAGAAAAGCGGCAATTGTTTTCGCCTCGGCATGAATGGCATCCAATTCGGCAAGAATCAATTTTCTTCCCGATTCAATCTCTGTTAATCGATCGGCAGAAGCCAGACCCAATTGAATGAAAATAGCCGTTAGTTGCACAATCGAAAACCCTACAGCAGTTCGTGGCGGATTTCCACCCGGAACCACAATACAATCGTAGTTGTGTTCGGCACAGAATTGTTGCATTTTTCCACCGGAACAGATGGCCACAATGTGCGCTCCGCGTTGGTGTGCTTCTTCTACAGCAATCAGGGTTTCTTCGGTATTGCCCGAATAAGACGACCCGATCACCAAGGTTTGCGGACCTACAAAAGCAGGTAAATGATAATCCTGAAAAGAGAGTACCGGAACTGCACATTCATGCTGAATCCACTGACCGACTAATTTTCCGCCTATTCCTGAGCCGCCCATTCCGCAAATCACCACATTTTCGATGCGTTGTTTGGAAGGTTGCAAGGTAATACGTGATGCTATGTTCAGCGCATCTGTAATATTCTGTGGAAAATCAGTAATCAGCTTCTGCATGGTGTCAATAATATGCGGTAAATATAGCGATTACCCAATATATTGTCGGGTATAAGCAGTAATTTCTCTTAATTTTCACATCGCCTCACATGATCCCGCAAATAAGCAGTAATTTTGGAGCAAATTTCGTCTCATGAAAGCAAGAAAAGCATCCGAAACACTTGCTATTACTACTAAAGTTGTACTTCCAAACGATACCAATACCCTGGGCAACCTTTTCGGTGGACAGTTATTGGCGTGGATGGATGTGATTGCCAGCGTTTCGGCACACAGACACAGCAGAAGAGTAGTGGTAACGGCTTCGGTAAACAACGTTTCGTTTAATTCACCGATCTTCCATGCGTCTATCGTAACACTGGAAGCAAAAGTTTCGCGTGCATTTAACTCGTCGATGGAAGTGTTCGTAGATGTGTTTGTAGAAGATCATGTAACCGGAAATCGTTCCAAATCAAACGAAGCCATCTATACTTTTGTGGCGGTTGACCAAAACGGTGGACCCATTCAAGTTCCTGAATTGTTGCCCGAAACCGACGAAGAAAAAGAACGGTACGAAAGTGCATTGCGCAGAAAACAATTGTCGTTGATTTTAGCCGGAAAAATGAAACCGTCTGATGCTACGGAGTTGAAGGCGCTTTTTATGGAGGAATAATCGCTATAGGCGATGTTGAATGTTTGATTTTTGATGAGGTTGAACTAGTATTAAAACCCCTTTGTAAATCTCAATTTAAGGTAGGTGAAACCAGTTTTTGAGCAGGAACCTCATTCAACATCAAAAATCAAGCATCAAAAATCCGCTGAGCAAAAATGGTCTTCCAACCAAAACTAGATTAGATACGGAATGCTTAACTTTTAATGGAAACTTTCATTCAACACCTTGTCCGCCTTTGGCGTGATCAAAAATCAAGCATTAAAAATCCATTTATTCCTCCGGAATCAAAAAGTAAAGTTCATTTGGCGCCTGTTGATTTACCGTAAGTTTGATGCGGCAGAATCCGGGTTTTTTCGGTAAGAAAACAGGATAAACTTGCTGACCGGCAGGGGCATTGATCACCTTTTTGTGCTTCACTTTCCCTTTTCTGTTGGTCCACTCAATGGCTACACTAGCCGGTTGATCCAGGGTAAATTGCACCTGATAGCGCGGTTCGGTAGCGTGTCGCACTGCGTGCAGAACCAATGAGCTGTTACTAGCTGTGTTTTCGTGTTGCGCACCGGCATTCTTCACCAAATAAACGTCAAACATCCCGCTGAAAGCTGCACTTTCTTCCTCGTCGTTGAACCAGAATATATTCCGACCTGTGCTGGCAATGCCACCTACAATCGTTCCCAACAACAAACTGTCGTCACCGGCTTTAAAAATAGCTACTCCGCTGGCTGTTCGCGGCATTTCGGTAGCGGGAATAAACTCCGATCCGGCTCCGAGCAAAGCGGGCATTTCTACCGGAAACTTGTACTCCTTCATACTGCCGTTGGGTTGACGGGTCACGCGCGAAATAGTGCGCACAAACGGAACGCCGTTGTCTTGCACCATGATTCCCAAACTGTCGTAGTACTGCGCTATTCCACCAAAAAGCAAGGTGTGCATTTCGCCGGTTTTCACATCATACAAACTCACATCGGCACAATGGTAATGGTTGTAATACTGGCGAAATCCGGGTTGTTCGGTCATCCCGTTTTCATCAATCTGAATGGCGGTTTGATACGGCAAATCCACACCGTATTGAAATACGCCCGAAAAAGCCGTTAAATTCGATTTTCCGGAAGGCAGGTGATTCAGCACCACATTAAAATCGCGACGGTGCATGTTCACCGAATCGGTAAAAGCTGGCAACCACGAAGGAATTCCGGTTTCATCGAGGGTAAATCTCCGCACACTGTTGGTATACGTTTGCACGAATGTAGGTCGGTCGGCTGGGTTGTAACGACCGTCGAAACGATGACCGCCAACCACATAAAAAACACCGTTTAGCTGCAGCAATTGTCCACCGGTAACCGCCGCCAAACTATCATAGGTTTGATGAAGCAACGAAGCATCCAATTGATTGGCCTGAACCGCCTTGATCAGCGCCGGAAGCTCAACCGTGGTAACATACGGAAACGTTTGATGATCATCGGCCAACTCACCGATGCCGTAACCGCCCACCAATACCAACTGATTGCGATCTTGGGTGTAACAAATATTGGTTCCTTTGAGCTGATCGCGCAGGTTTACGGGCAATTGTTCTACGGATGATTTCCACAATTCACCGCTTTTCGGGTCGATAACAATGATTTGGTTGTTGTGTCCGATGGAATCAAACGCTGCGAAGGGTTGTCTGCGGTGCAAGCCGTCTAATCGTCCGCCAATGAGTACCCATTTACCTTCCGCCTGACCGAATGCAAACGATTGAATACCCATCATTCCGGGAATTTGCTTGGGTTTCAGGTAAACCGAATAATCGTTCATCTCGCCAACGGCCGACACAGTTGTTTGCGCTTTCACACCTCCGAAAACGATTACTAGTAGTAAGAAAAGTCCGTTTTTCATGGCGCAAAAGTACGGAATTTAGGTGGTGCTTATTAGCTGTTTCCCACAGATGCACAGATTTTTGCTCGGCTAACGCACTCGCTAGTTTATTTCAGATGAGTCAAAAGTAGTGAATCACCCGTTCTTAATTTTATTATCAAATGCCTTTGAATCATAGAATTCTTTGTATTTCACTATGGTCGGGTCAACAGATCTGTTAAGAATTTTCAACATCGAATACTTTTCTAATAGGGGTTTAAACTTATGCCCATATTTATAAATACCATTGAAAAACAACCATTGAATTTCATAATCTGACAATTGAGATCTGACGATAGAGGTATAGAAATACTTAATTTCATAATCTACATTTAGATCATCATCAAAATGTTGTTCGTCAATCATTTTAATGATCCGATAAAGATTTCTAAAATAATGTCCGAAATCAGCATCAAATTTTTCGTATACATAAAGATAAACGGCATTGAAAGGATCTAATAGATGGTAGGCGGAATTTGGAACGGTTAGTTTGGTTGTTGGGAAAATCGATGAATAGGCTTTTTCATTATTCTCTTTATTATCATTGTCCCAATCTTCAACCTCGAAGCCTAACAAATAATCTAAATAAAAATAAGAACATCTAAAAACATCACGACTGTTGCCCGAGTTAGGTTCATTGGTCAGATAACTATAAACTAATGACATCGAGTGGGTAACAACTGCATCGTCGTGTGCTCTCATTTTTGCTTTATTAAAAGCAAGCTGTTCAACAATCCTATGGTGTAATGGTAACATATTAAAAAAAGTCTGATCGAATGACTGCCTTACTGCATTTTTCTTATCGTCCAATCTCTGTTCTTGCACAATTTCATTAGCTCTAATTTGCGATCTAAGAGCAAAATAGACTAGAATAGCATTCACCAAACCAACAATCGGCGCAGTTGTTCCACCAATAGTATCACCTATTTCCCCCTTGTCAAGAAAAGAAATACTACCATTTCTGGTAAATAGAAAAGGTGCCATTATAGCGAAAAGTGAACCTACAATTATTATTACAATTGACAGGACTCTCATTTTCCTTGTTTCATTTTCATGCTTATTTTGTTCACTCATTAGACAAACTGAATTTATTCTGATTTGATTTCTCTGACAAAGAAACCTTGTTTTAACCCTTTTTTCTATTAATAATTGTAAGAGTTAATAAAACACTTCCGAAAGTCAACATTGAATATTTTATCGCGTCAGAATAATCAGTCTTTGAGGTTTCTGACTTGACAATATCTGCTTTTCCTTTGGATTTAAAAAACAGTATTTTATAATCTCGTTCAGTGATTTCTATTTTTTCTCCATAAGCTAGATCGTAATATTTTATTGTTTTGATTTTTGAAATTGTTAGTGCTCCAACAATTAGTGACACAGAAAGTGCAATTAGTAGATTCTTCATTTTGAATAGTTGATAGATTTATCAGTAATGGTTCAATAACGTTATAGTCTATAAAAGTAACAAAGACAGGAATATATTCAGCTTAGCTTTATTGTTACTTGGATAAAGGATAACTAATAATGAGTAATTGAAATAGACAGTTATCCATTAAGAGCGCTGCCGTTGCGCCTTTGCTGATCGCATGCCGCCAATAGCTTTAGCGATGGCACAAGCTTCAGCGTAAGTATTAGGAGCGCAAAAAATCTGTGCATCTGTGGGAGTCCAAACAAACCAAAAAGCCTCCGTGAAACGAATTCCACGGAGGCTTTGGCATTATGTAGTATTCAGCTATGAATATTAATTGGCTTTTTCGATGCGGAAAACTTGTGTTTCGTTTCCTTGTTTCACACGTACCAAGTATGTTCCTGTAGCAACCGAACTCAAATCGATGCTTGTTTCAGAAGCAGTAAGAATGGTTTGACCTGCTGTGTTCATCACTTCAACTTGCATAGGTGCAGCGCTAGAAGATTCGATGGTCAACAAACCAGTAGTTGGGTTCGGGAACAAAACAAGAGAAATAGCTTGTTCGCTCAAACCAAGACACGGATCAAACGTTACGCTGATCGCATCTGTTCCTTCACAACCGTTTTGGTCGGTAACCGTTACACTGTATGTTCCTGTAACTTGTGCGTTGGTAGTAGCTGTAGTAGCATTGTTATTCCATTGGTAGCTTGCAAAACCGGCACCTGCATTTAAGGCAATCGGTCCGTAGTTGGCACACGTAACAGTATCTGCTCCTAAGTTCACTACCGGCAATGTGTTTACGGTAACGTTTACCAAGTCTGTGTCTTCACAACCATTTGCGTCTGTTCCTGTAACGGTGTACGATTGAGATGTCAGCGGGTTGAATGCAACACCATTGTTGATACCGTTGTTCCATTGAATAGTTGCTGTTCCGGTAGCAGTCAATACAACTGTTTCACCCAAACAAACAACTTGATCTGCACCACCGTTTACAGTAGGCACCGGGTTCACCGAAATGGTCAACTGATCGCTATTCGTACAACCATTTGCATCTGTTCCAATTACGTTGATCGAAGCAGTTGTTGCAGGAATAAATCCTGAACCGTTTGCAATACCATTACTCCAAGAATATGTTTGTGCACCGCTTGCATTCAATACAACTGTTTCACCGGCACACACTATTTGGTCGGTTCCGGCATTCACAATTGGCAATGCATTGACAGTTACCTGAACAACATCTGTATTTGTACAACCATTGTTGTCAGTTCCTGTAACCGTATACGTTCCTGACGTCAATGGAATGAATGGCGTGCCGTTAGCAGCGTTTGTCCATGAGTAAGTCTGCGCTCCGGATCCGGTTAATGTAATCGATGAACCGATACACACTGTTTGGTCAGCTCCACCGTTTACTGCAGGAAGAGCGACAACAGTAAGCATTACCTGATCGGTGTTTTGACAACCGTTTACACCAGTTCCTGTTACGGTATACGTTTGGTTACTTGCCGGAATGAAAGATACGCCATTGCTCACACCGTTGTTCCATGTAAATGAAATGGCACCACTACCCGAAAGTGTAACGGATGAACCGGCACACACGTTTTGATCGGCACCCGCGCTCACTGTTGGAAGCGGTTTCACGGTAACGATTACCTGGTCGGTGTTTTGACAACCGTTTCCATCTGTTCCGGTAAGTGTATACGTTTGTGTTGAAGCAGGAGTGAATGAAGTGTTGTTTGTAACACCATTGTTCCATGTATAAGATGTAGCTCCGCCACCGCTCAATGTAGTGGAAGCTCCGCTACAGATACTTTGATCAGTTCCGGCATTCACACTAGGTAGAGCGTTGATTGTTACTGTAACCTGATCGGTATTTTGACAGCCATTGGCATCTGTTCCGGTTACAGTATAGGTTTGTGTTCCAACAGGTGTGAAAGAAGTGTTGTTTGTAACACCATTGTTCCACGTGTAGGCTTGTGCTCCCAATCCGGAAAGGGTAACAGACGTTCCCGCGCAAATGGATTGATCAGCACCTGCACCTACAGTAGGAAGTGGATTTATAGTGATTACGGTTTGTTGGGTTGTATCAGCACAACTCAAAGCCGTATTTGAAACATATACTTTATAATTTCCCGCCTGGTTGGCAGAAATGCTGTTACTTGTTTGTCCCCCAAGTGGAGCGTTGTTGTAGTACCATTGTACTGTTGAACTTGCATCACCAGGAATAGAAAGCGTGGTTGAAGTTCCGGCACAAATAGAATCATCAACAGCAGAAATGGTAGCTCCTGCCAATTCAACACAGGTGTTTACCTGGAATACCGAAAGCGTAGAACTTACTTCGTTGGCAAGAATTACGATTGCATTGTTGTTGGGCGATGCTTCTTTAGAAATGTAGATAATTCCTTCAGCACCACGATCAGGACCGTTGGTTGCCAATGCGCGGTTGTTGTAGTAACCTACATAAACCGGTGTTGCAGGGTTATCGATGTTAAACGTTAACACACCACCCACACGTTCCAATGAAACAAATAAATAGTGACTTCCGTTGATGAAAGCGGTAGCGACACCTTCCGGCTCCGGACCTTTGTCATCACTTCTGTTTTTAGAAACCGCAGCACCAGATGAGTTACTAGCGTTGAACAATCCTGCAATAGAAGGATGAGTAGCTGTAATTTGCTCGATCAAGTCTTTTGAATCGTACACCAACGCACCTGTAGCGGCATTCCAGATAGAGAAAGAACGAGCTCCAAGAACGTGAATTTCATCCTTATCACCGTCACCATCTGTATCTCCGGTAGCTTGAAGGGCATTCAAACGACCCAGGAATTGGTTGCTTTTTAAAATAGATTGATCAGGGAAAGCTGTTGGGTCTAATGAAGTTGCTCCTAAACGAGCTACATCGGTTACAGCTGTGTATTCACGCGCATCACCTTCATTGGCAGAGAAAATGTATTCCTGACCACCGATAGTAGCATGTGCAATGGCATCTGGCATGAAAGCACCTTTTACCGGAATAGAACCGATCAAAACACCCGATGTTTGATCAGAAGCATCCAATCCGTTATTGTCATTCGAATAATCCATCAATCCCAATGGGCGAATGCTTGTAACTGTTGCAGTTGCCAAATTCACCACCGCCATGGCATTGTTTTCTTGTAAAGAAACGTACGCCGTTTGGTTGTCATCTCCAATGGTAATGTATTCCGGTTCAAAATCTTGTGCAGCTGAACTTCCAGGTCCGAAGATGCGGATTCCCTGTGCACGCAAAGCCGCTTCTTGCCCGTTAAATGCGGTAAAAAGAGCCATGGAAACATTGGCATTGGTCAATGCGGCATAACCCGGAGTCAAATCAACAATTCCAACCGAACCTACAGGATCAACCGAATAATCTGTTTTCGGTTCACCTTCACATGCCACCACAATTTTCGTGTGATCGTTGTTGAATGTGATCATATCCGGCATGGCACCAACAGTAACCTGACTGATAAAAACACCATTGCTGTTGAAGAATACTACAGAGCCGTCAGCTTGCGGATTGGCATTTTCCATTGCTACGGCAACAACGCCATTGTAAACAGCTAGTGAGTTGATGTTTCCGTAAGGAGTCATCGGGATTGAACTAAGCAATACCGGTGCGCTTGGGTTAGCAAAATCAACGATATCCAATTTCGCTCCGATAGAATTGGCAATGTATAAACGGTATGTAGTAGAATCGTACGCTACAATTTCGGCTGAGTTGGTTCCTTCTGCACCGTTGCTAAAGCTGGTAAGAAGGTTCATTTTTAACTCATTGGTTGGCGTAGGATTTTGATAATCGTTATCTGTTAAATAGATAATCTGAAAGCTATTTCCAACAATATTGGCATTAACGGTTCCAACCAGTTTCACGATAATACGCTCGGTACGTTCGGCCAGCAAATCGTTGTTCAAATCAATTGTAAAAGGAAATGTTCCATTCGTGTTGGCAGGAATCACCAGTGTATCGTTTGACCATGAGAAATCACTGTTTTGAATAGCGTTTGAGTAAGTAGAAAGTCCGAAAACTACTTTTGCCGGACTAGCGTTTGCGTTGGCAAAGGTTACGTTTACCGTAGCTGTACCGGCGGTTTCGCTCACTGTTTGGGTTACAGCTGATATAGCTGCAGATCCCGGTGGGTTTACCGTACCTAAAGTGATTGCAGTAGCATTATCGTTTACAGCAGTTTGTGTACTCCAGGCACGTTGTCCGAACCATTGATTGGTGGCTGTGTTAAAGAAGCCTGTTCCTTTAATCGAAACATCCGATCCTGGATCACCCGCAAAGAAAGAGGTCGTTTGTAATTTTCCACCAGCGTAACGATCGTTTACCGGCAATTCGTACCCGGCAGCACCGGCGCTCACCAAAGCCGTTCCAATACCTGTTCCATAAAACAATGCATCAAC
>JBILJP010000545.1:0-2636 GCA_044377135.1 Fluviicola sp. | reverse complement strand
AAGCTTCACCACCCGAATTGGGCATTTCCAGCAGTTTTCCATACTGTTGTGAAAGGCAAACGGTGGTTCCGAGAATCAACCCATAAAGGATTCCTTTTCCGGCAATGAGCAAACCTTCAAAAAAGAAGATGCGGAAAATAAACGGATTGCCCGCTCCGAAATGACGCATGGTTTGAATGTTTTCCTTTTTTTCGATGAACAACATTGTCAGGGAGGCAATCAGGTTAAAAGCTGCCAGGATAAACACAAAGACCAAAATAATGATCACGATGCGTTTTTCCGACTGACTGGTTTTGAAAATCAATTCGTTTTTTTCGGCAGCGGTTTTTACCCTGAAATTCGGTCCGACAAGTTGCTGCAACCGTTCTTTCACTTCAAAAGCATCTGCCTTTGGTTGAATACCGAGGTAAAGCGCTGTGATTTCGCCATCGTAATTCAGTTGATCTTGCGCAAAATCAAGCGGTACCAATACAAATTGTGCATTGACTTCGCGGTTGTAATTCATGCGACTTGAAACCGCCAGCATATTGGTTTTGAACGGGTTTTTTCTGCGAGAAATGGAAGCATCGCGCAACGGCGTATACAAAATCAGTTGCTCGTATCCGTTGGCTTCAGAAATATAACCGTTGAGCTGATCGAGCAAACTGGCGCCAATAATAGCTGTGGGTTTGCCGTTTTCTTCGAGGGCAGGATATCCGTCAACCACATGCTTTTCGATTTCACAGGTTTTCAGGAAATTGTTGTCAACCCCCACCATCGAGGCATTTGCCCACGATTTTTCGTGTTTTAAGATCACGGTTTCTTCTACGACACGACTCACTTCCGCAACACCTTCAACTTTCTTTATCTTGGCAAGATTGATGGTGTTTTCCTTGAAGGTTTTTCCTTTTTCGGAGCGAATGGTAAGCGGTGCATCGTAGGAACTGTAAAGACGTTCCACCATTCCTTCAATGCCGTTAAACGCCGCAATGAGAATCACCAAAGCTGCGGTTGTAATAGCAATACCGATCACCGAAATACGGGTGATGAGGTGTACCAGATTGCGTTGTTTTCTGGTATGACGCAGGTACCTTCGCGCTATGTAAAACGGAACGTTGATGGTTATTTCAATAAATTATTGATCGTTTCGGCATAATCGAGCGAGTCGTCGATGAAGAAAATCAATTCCGGAATTTTGTGCATGTTTTTCAGGCGTTTACCCACTTCACCTCTGATTTTACGAGAGTTTTCCTGAATGCTTTTTAATACAACCGTTTTTTCGGGTCCGGCAAAAATACTGACGTAAATACGTGCCAGTGAAAGATCGGAAGTCACGCGCACTACGGTAACGCTAACCATGGCACCCAAACATATTTCGCGGGCATTTCGTTGAAAAAAAGTCGCTAATTCCTCTTGAATAACGCCTTCTATTCGGCTTTGTCTGATTGAACTCATGGTGCAAAGATAGGCTTTTTGGTGATTGTTATTGTAAGCGCGTGATGCGTCCCGCGCCTACAACAACCAAAAAACCTATCTTTGTTGCGCATGAAATCATTGATGGAAATTTACCGGTACACCTTCTCGTACCGTTGGCAGGCGATCCTTACGATCATCTTTAACTTGTTGTTTGTAGTGTTTAATTTGATCTCGCTGGTCTTGTTTATCCCGTTTTTGCAAATCATTTTTCAGACGGATGATGCCAAGGAGAAAATCGCAAAACCCATTTACAACGGTGGATTCCTCGATTTTTTTGAATACTGTACCAACTCCTACAATTACTTCATGCAGGAAATGGCCGCGAAAGATCCGAAAGATGCCTTGTTTTTTGTGTGTGTAACGGTTTTCATTGCATTTTTACTCAAAGGGCTGTTTCGTTACGGCGCTATTTGGCACCAGTCACAACTGCGAATGGCGGTAGTAAGGGATATTAAAAACAACTTGTTTGCCAAGGCATTGCGCTTGCCGCTTTCGTATTATACCGAAGAGCGCAAAGGCGATTTGATGTCGCGTATGAACAGCGATGTGGGCGAAATAGAAATTGCGGTGGTGAGTATGCTGGAGTTGATCTTTCGGGAACCGTTTGCCATTATTACCAGTATTTTGACCTTGGTGTATATCAGTCCGAAATTGACCTTGATTTCCTTTATTTTATTACCTATTTCCGCATTTGTGATTTCGCGCATCGGTAAAAGTTTGAAACGCACGGCCAAAGCCGGTCAGGAACAAATGGGAATGGTGTATTCCATGATGGATGAATCGTTGGGAGGCATCCGCGTGATCAAAGCATTCAACGCGAGCGAATATGTGCGCAATAAGTTTGCCGGTGTGAACCTGCGTTACCAGCAATTGATCACCAAAGCGTTCCGCAAACGCGATTTATCGCCACCGCTGAATGAAGTGCTCGGTTCGGGTGTGATGATTTGCCTGGTTTGGTTTGGTGGTGTAATGATTCTGGATGGACAAACCGGTTTGACGGGCGAAAAATTCATCGCTTTCATCATCGTGTTTTCTCAGCTATTGCGTCCCATTCAGGGAATTGCAACCTCTGTGGGGAACCTGAACAAAGCAATGCCTTCATTGGATCGTATCAACGAAATTCTGAATACCGAAGAAACCATCGAACAGCAAGACGGAGCCATTCCGTTGACCACGTTTGA
>JBILJP010000544.1:0-2649 GCA_044377135.1 Fluviicola sp. | reverse complement strand
CCGGTTTCTTCAACCCTTGTAGCATAAAGCTCAGTGCTGAAGCGGTAAATGCCATGGTATCCGAGCCGTGAAGAATCACAAAACCGTCAAACGCATCGTATTGATCGTAGACCAATTGCGCAATTTCCCCCCACAATTGCGGGTTCATTTCCGAAGAATCGATGGGTTGCTCAAAGGCTTTAGTGGTCAATTTTACGTTCAATCGCCCCAATTCGGGAATGTGTTTGTACACGTCGCCGAAATCGAATGCTGTGAGCGAACCGGTAATGGGGTCATTCACCATTCCGATGGTTCCACCGGTATAAATTACCAAAACGTTGGGTTGTTGCATCGCTTTATCCGTTGAGATTTCGATTACAAAGTTGACTCATTTTCCGAGATTCGCAACAGCTTGCTGCAAACCGAAAAGTTCAATGGCATTTTTGCTCGTGAGATCAGTGAGTTGACGCAGCGGCATTTCGTAGATTTCCGCCACTTTCTCAGCCGTATGCAATACATAGGCGCTTTCATTGCGCTTGCCTCTGAATGGCGTTGGTGGAAGGTACGGAGCATCGGTTTCAAGTACCAATTTTTCGGGCGAAACGGTTTTCAGTACTTCGGGTAAATCGGATTTTTTGTAGGTCACTACGCCGCCGATTCCCAGCAGGAAACCACCGTAATTCTCAATCTTTTTGGCATCTTCTGCCGATCCGGTAAAACAATGAAAAATACCGCGTAAGCGCTCGTCGTTTTCCTGATCAAGGACTTCAAAGATTTCCGGAAACGAATCGCGTGCGTGAATCACAATAGGCCATTGTTTTTCCTTAGCCCAGTTGATTTGACAACGAAAAGCTTCCAGTTGCTCGGCGCGAAATGTTTTATCCCAGTACAAATCCACGCCTATTTCGCCAATAGCAATGTAATGCCGGCTATCGATGTGCGAACGCATGGTGCGTAAGGTCGCCTCCCAGTTTTCGTCAACCGAACACGGGTGCAAGCCCATCATAGCATGACAATGATTCGGGAATTGCGTTTCCAGGGCATGCATTCCGGCGATGCTTTCCAGGTCAATATTCGGCAAACAAAGGATTTCCACTCCGGCCGCTATCGCACGTTGAATCATCTCGGTGCGGTCTTCGTCGAATTGGGAAGAATATAAATGGGTGTGGGTATCGATTATCATAGGAGACTTAAGACTAGAAGACTATAGACATAAGACTAAAGATCAAAGACATTTCCTGTCTCATGTCTTTAGTCTTATGTCTTTCCGTCTTAAGTCTTCTTAATTACAGAATTCGTCGTAAGCAGCCGCTAAGTTTTCAGCGATCAATGCCGCGCTAACGCCTTCGATGTTGTGACGCTCCAGGAAATGCACCAACTTGCCGTCTTTGAAAAGAGCAACAGAAGGTGATGACGGAGGAAATGGTAAGAAATAGTTACGTGCTTGTTGGGTAGCTTCGGTATCTACTCCCGCAAAAACGGTGTAGAGATTGGCCGGCAATTTTTCGTTTTGAAGCGATTGTTTTACGCCCGGACGAAGATTTCCGGCAGCGCATCCGCAAACGGAATTGACTACTACTAAGGTTACACCTTCACTGTTTGGAATAGCATTGTCTACAGCTGCTGCTGTTTCCAACTGCTGAAAGCCCACACGTGTAAGGTCTTCCTTCATGGGTTGTACGAGTTCTTGTGGGTACATAATTGTAAATTTTATCCTGCAAATTTACGCAAACTCTCCCAAAACAAACCACATAAAGATTGTTAATCGGAACGGTAGATGTGTGTTCTTAGCGTTTATTGAATCGTGCGATATCCGATTCGGGATGCAAGGGTTTTCCTTCCGCCAAATAATCGGTCAATTCCTGCATCAACAAAGGTGCCATCATGTAGCCTTTTGCGCCCAAACCGTTGGCGATCACCAATTGCGGAAATTCGGCATGTTTCCCCATTAATGGTCGGCGATCAAGTACCGTAGGACGAACTCCTGCCACATGATCTACCACTTCGTACGATTCGTTGGTAACAGATGTAATGTTTTCTTCAATCAGCGCGCGTGCAGCTTCGGTCGGAATCACATTGTCGGTATCCCATTCATAGTTCGACCCCGCTTTGAACCGTCCGTTTCCGATAGGAAGTAGAAAACACTTGCGGTTGAGCGATTCTTCCTGCGAAATGGTAGGAGCTTGTATAGTTAACACTTCACCCTTGGTTTGCTGCAACGGTAGATGGCCAAACCATGGATTGGCTTTCCCATCTTTTCCCTCGCAGAAAATGATATAATCGTACACTTCACCTTTATAAGTAGCATTCACCGGATCGATGGTTGCGTAATCCAATTCTTCGCTTTCGAGCAAACCTTGTTCGATAAACCACTTGCGCTGCGTTTCATAATAAGATGCCGCATCTATATGAGACGCGCCTTTCACCAATCCTGTTCCGAATGTGTTTTGCTGAATCGGAAAGTTGACATCTGCTTCGGTTTGCAGTGCCATGAAATCGCGGTAGTTGGGCAATTCTTGTTTCTTGAGCCAATAACCTGCTTCTTGTTCACTGGCAAATAAGCGCCTGATGGCAAGCGGATATTGAAATGTTGTGTTGAATTGTTTTCCGAGCTCCTGATAAAAAGCATCGGCAACCGGCATAAACTCTTCTGCCCGCCAACTCAAGGTC
>JBILJP010000188.1:0-9321 GCA_044377135.1 Fluviicola sp. | reverse complement strand
TTACTTCTGTTTCCGTTCCTTTCGCTTCTTCAACAGTAATTACACCGTCGTTACCAACCACTTTCATTGCTTGAGCAATCAAGGCGCCGATTGTTTCGTCGTTGTTAGCTGAAATCGTAGCGATTTGTTTGATTTTATCGTTGTCTGAACCCACTTCTTTTGAAAGCGCTTTCAGGTTTCTTACTACTTCTGCAACTGCTTTGTCGATACCGCGTTTCAAATCCATTGGATTTGCACCTGCAGCAACGTTTTTCAAACCAGCAGTGATGATTGCTTGCGCCAATACGGTTGCAGTTGTAGTTCCGTCACCGGCAATATCAGCCGTTTTAGAAGCAACTTCTTTCACCATTTGAGCACCCATATTTTCAATCGGATCTTTCAATTCGATTTCTTTGGCAACCGTAACACCGTCTTTAGTGACTTGCGGTGCACCGAATTTTTTACCGATAACAACGTTTCTTCCTTTTGGTCCTAAGGTAACTTTTACTGCATTGGCCAATGAATCAACGCCTTTTTTTAGCTTCTCACGAGCTTCTACATCAAAATATATTTGCTTTGCCATCTTGTGTTTTGTTTGTCTGTTTAATTATCCGATAATTCCGTAAACGTCAGACTCTTTCATGATAATGTAAGTCGTGCCGTCTAATTTGATTTCCGTTCCTGCGTATTGTCCGTACATGACGGTATCACCTACTTTCACAGTCATCGGTTCGTCTTTTTTACCATTTCCCGCTGCGATTACTTTTCCACGTAAAGGTTTCTCCTTCGCTGTATCCGGAATGATGATACCGCTTGCGGTAACTTGCTCTGCCGGCGCCGGTTCAATCAGAACCCTATCTGCCAAAGGTTTAAATGTTGTAGACATATTCGAATTATTTTAGAAAATTTAAAGTTTGTTTTGTTGCTTTCGCAACTGTCGAAGATTGTGCCAATCACACTTTGTCAGTCATTTTTACAGTTTTGGAACCGTATGCACAAAAAAAATGTCAGTATGTGTGACATACTGACATCTATAAATTGTTTGGATAAATCTTACTTAGTCGGTCCGGCAGGAGCTTTTCCTCCATTTGGATTTTGATTCGGTTGTTCCGTTCCGGTTTTTCCTCCACCCGGACGTTCGGTTTTTTCCGGAGTCATGATTACCGTAAGCGCAATACTCAATACCATGATCCCTGCTGCCAATGACCATGTTGCTTTCTCGATGAAATCATTTGTACGTTGTACACCGCCTAATTGCTGAGCCGCACCGAAATCGGAAGACAAACCTCCACCTTTAGGATTTTGAACAAATACGACAACAACGAGTAAAATACTCGCTAAAATGATGATGATTGAAATGAGACCTGTCATTGTTATG
This sequence comes from Fluviicola sp., assembly GCA_044377135.1. Taxonomy (GTDB): domain Bacteria; phylum Bacteroidota; class Bacteroidia; order Flavobacteriales_D; family Crocinitomicaceae; genus Fluviicola. The sequence goes on along the minus strand of JBILJP010000188.1, from coordinate 7,964 downwards.
ATGTTATTTTTTTCTTTAATTCGTCAATTCGGACTGCAAATAAAAGCTTTTTTTCCGGAAATGCCAACATCAATTGATGATAAACATGAATTGCCTTCGGATAATTGCCCTGAGCGGCGTAAATTTTCGCCAATGTTTCAGAAACAGGGATGGTTTCTTCGTCTAAACTTTCTTTCGCTTTTTTCGGCGGAGAGAAAAATTCGGTTTTCCCACGACTGATCGTTGGCTCTTCTTTGATGAAGTGTTCAATGATTTCGTCGAACTTACGTTTTTCAGGCGTTTTAGGAGCATCTGCAGCCGTTTTTTGTCCGCTGCTGTGAAGCCAGGAGGTAAACGAACGTTTTTCGCCCGATTCGTGAGCTCCTTGCGGAATAATTTCAGGTGCTACTTCAGGTTCCTCTTCTGTTTCAATCTCGGTTGGTTCGCTAACAACTTCTTCAACCACTTCCTCTTCAGGTAATTCATTGATAGGTTTTTCCGCTTCTGAAATATCGAAATGTTGTTCAAGTGTAAATGCTTCGGTAAGCGTATCAAAATTCGATGAAACAGCTAATTCAACACGTGTTTCCTGCTCTTTTTCCGCTTCTGAAACAGGTTCCTCTTGCAGTTCTTCGTTTTCTTCTATAGGAGTTTTCGAAATGGTCTCTTCCGGTTCAATTGCAGGAACTATTTCCTCCTGTGTTTCGATCGGTTCAACCGATTCCGGAATGACTGCCTCAGACACCGTTTGCCCGGAAGAATTGATCAATTGGTACAACTGTGCACGATCATTCAGACGATAAGCATGTTGCTGTAAGGCGGTATCCAAATCAACCGATTTTCCGTTTGCCAATGCCGTAAGATAGAGTAAGGAAAATACCGCCGCGTACGGATGTTTTTCGCTCAAAGTCTTTAAATCTGGCGCGTCGGCTAACGTCAGCGCAGCAGGATTCGAGATGTAGTGTGCAACTTGTTCCAGATTCATGACTTACCAGTTAGAGCGTAATTTATTAATGACATCCTGCACAATCTGCTGATTGATAAGCTCCAAAAGCTGATTTTCAACATCCGCTAATTGTTGCGATGCATCATAATCGGCAAATCGTGTGCTGGTCATTTGCATTTTTTCCAATCCCTTGGTCGGTGTGATGATCGTAAAGTTTACCGAAACGGTGAGCCTGTTTTTTTGAGCATTATCGCCATTGGTAACAGCCTGTGGAGTGGTGTTGTAACTGTTAACGGATCCCGAAATCTGTACAGCGGAATCATTGGTTTTGGTAAGCATTTTCAAGCGCGTATTGTTCTGAATTCCACTTCGCAACGATTCGGTAAGTGTAGCGTTGTAATTGGATGGAGCTGTGGCAGCACTCAGTTCAAGCGGAGTAACGTAAAATTCTTTCCACTCCTGCGGCATACTATCGTCTACAAAGCCGATGCGAGTTGGCCAACAACTGCTAAGCGAAACGCCCAAAACTGCTACTAACATTAACCATTTTATCATATGCGATGTAATTGAAAATGTAAAATGTAAAATTGAAAAGGAAACTGCGCTACCGCTTGTTTATATCGAAAGCTTTGCTTTCTCTTCTTTTCAATTTTACATTTTCAATTAATAATTCTTTTACCCATTAATATCATACTCCTTGATCTTCCTGTACAAGGTTCGTTCCGAAATTCCTAATTCCTCGGCAGCGTGTTTTCTGCGACCGCGGTGTTTATCCAATGCTTTTTGAATCAATTCTTTTTCGCGATCTTCCAACGACAACGATTCCTGCACTTCTTCGTGAATCTCAAAATCTTCCGTTTGGTCTTCTACGCGATAGGTCGGGGCAGGTTCTACTTTCGCCGGTGCTGTGGTCGGTAATAAACGCGGTTCGGCAATGCCAACATCGCTGTACATGCGGTTTACCATAGCGGCCTGATCGTTTGACAGATTAAAATCACCTTGTTGATTGAGTAATTCAACCACCAGTTTTTTCAAATCGTTCAAGTCGTTTTTCATGTCGAACAAAAACTTGTACATCAATTCGCGTTCGTCAAATTTTGTTTCATGCGAACCAACCAACGACGGAAGTTGTTCTTCCGGTCCGGGCAAATATTGCTGTAAACGCAATAAATCGATATCGCGAGTTTGTTCAATCACCGAGATTTGTTCCACCAAATTTTTCAATTGGCGAATATTTCCCGGCCAATGATACGAATTGAGCAATTCAACTGCGTCTGCTGTAAGTTTGATGGTTGGCATGCGGTATTTATCGGCAAAATCGCTGGCAAACTTGCGAAACAACAGGTAAATATCTTCATTTCTGCTGCGAAGCGGTGGCAAAGCAATCGGAACAGTACTCAAACGGTACAACAAATCTTCGCGGAATTTTCCGGTTGAAATGGCGCGTTGCATATTTTCGTTCGTGGCCGCAACCACACGCACGTTTGTTTTGATCACTTTCGATGAACCGACGCGAATAAATTCTCCCGTTTCCAATACACGCAAGAGGCGCACCTGTGTTTGCATGGGCAATTCGGCAACTTCATCCAGAAAAATGGTTCCGCCGTCTGCTACTTCAAAATAACCCTGACGACTGCCTGTCGCTCCTGTAAACGATCCTTTTTCGTGACCGAATAACTCAGAGTCGATGGTTCCTTCCGGAATCGCGCCACAGTTAACGGCAATGTATTCGGCATGTTTGCGCGAACTTAGTTGGTGAATGACCTGCGGAATGATTTCTTTTCCGGTTCCGCTTTCACCCGTTACCAAAACCGAAATATCCGTGGGAGCAACTTGTATGGCTACTTCCAATGCGCGATTGAGTAACGGAGCATTTCCGATAATTCCGAATCGTTGTTTGATTTGTTGAACATTCATACTCATGACACCACCAATTTAGCAGGTTCTTCCACTTGTTCGCCAATCAGCGTTGCCGAAGTGCATTCCTTTATTTTTACCCAAACATAATCGCCTTTTTTGGCCGTTCCTTTCGGGAAAACAACTTTGGTGTTACGTTCGTCTCGACCCATCAAATCATCTTCCGATTTTTTGGAAACACCTTCAATCAATACACGGTGCACTTCACCTATTTGACGGAGGTTATTCGCCAAGGAATGACGCAATTGATTGGCAATGATTTCGTCTAAACGACGGCTTTTGATTTCCTCCGTTACATCGTCTTCAAACTTACGTTCGGCCAATGTTTTCGGGCGTTCAGAATATTTATACATATAAGCAAAATCAAACTGAACCTCATTTTGCAACGAAAGTGTTGCCTGGTGTTCTTCTTCCGTTTCGCCACAAAAGCCTACAATGATATCGGTTGAAATACCACAATTTGGCAAAATGCGTCGGATGGCTGCGATGCGATCCAGGTACCACTCACGGCTGTAACCACGATTCATGCGTTGTAATACGTCGGAATGTCCGGATTGAACGGGAAGATGAATGTACGGACAAATATTATCGTACTTAGCCATTACTTCCAATACTTTGTCGGTCAAGTCTTTCGGGTGCGAAGTCGAGAAACGAATGCGTAAATCAGGGTGAATCTGCGCAACCATTTCCATCAATTCCGCAAAATCGGTGGTTGATTGCGATTCATCTTTCACGACGCCTTTACTGCTCATGTTCCAGCGGTAACTGTCAACGTTTTGCCCCAAAAGTGTCACTTCCCGGTACCCACGATTAAAGATATCGGTGCATTCCTGAACAATTGTATGCGGATCGCGTGAGCGCTCTCGTCCTCGTGTAAACGGAACAACGCAAAACGAGCACATGTTGTCGCACCCGCGTGTGATGGAAACAAAGCCCGAGATTCCGCCTTCATCCAATCGGATAGGGGAGATGTCACCGTATGTTTCTTCGCGCGAAAGCAATACATTGACCGCTTTCTGACCGCCGTTTACTTCGTCTATCATTCCCGGTAACTCGCGGTAGGCATCTGGGCCTGCCACCAAATCAACCAGTTTTTCTTCTTCCAGCAACGATTGTTTTAAGCGCTCAGCCATACAGCCCAATACGCCTACAACCAGTTTGGGTTGTGCCTTTTTTTGTTTCTTGAATTCGGTCAATCGCTTGCGAACACGCATTTCGGCATTCTCGCGAATGGAACAGGTGTTGATCAGGATCACGTCGGCTTCTTCCGAATTCCGGGTGGTTGAATATCCTTCTTTCGCCAAAATGGAAGCAACCACTTCACTGTCGGAAAAATTCATCGCGCAACCATAACTCTCTACATAGAGTTTTTTAGCGCCGACAGCATCTCCGTCAAGCACCAATGCTTCTCCTTGTTTTCCTTCGTCGATTACTTTATTGTTGCCGTGATCGTCAACCATTGTATTGTGCATTTAGATTGCGTGCAAAAATAGCGTTTTTTCAAGTTCATGTCAAAATGTCAGTCGTAAGTTTTAACGGTTTTTTGGAAGTTGTGACAATCAACCATAACTGTTCTTCTTCAAATGAACAATCACAGGAATGGTTTAAGTTGCAAATGCTACAAATAATTCAATAGTCAAATCATCCGATTTACGCTCATGTTTAGCTCAATATCTGTGCGAATCTGTGCCACGTGTCAGCCTCAGGATGATCTGTGGCTAAAATTGGTTGTCCCTAAAGAGTTTTGTGGTTTACCTCAAAATCGCTCCTATATAATAAGGTGTAAAAGTGCTATTTGCTGAAGATTTCGATTTTTTTTCGTCCGGAGGTAAATTTATCCAACAAAATAAACTATCGTTTAAAGGGGGGCTGAACAATCAATAGCAACTTGCTGTTTGTTTTTTGAAATGAAAACTTCTTATTTTGCACCGCTTTATTGTTTGAAGCCGTTTAATGAAATATCTACATGAGCAAGAACTTAGTAATAGTGGAGTCACCTGCGAAAGCAAAGACAATCGAAGGATACCTCGGAAAAGATTTCATTGTGAAGTCGAGTTTTGGTCACGTGAGAGATTTGGCTTCAAAAGGATTAGCCATCGATGTTGCCAATGATTTCCTCCCCGAATACGAGGTGAGTTCCGATAAGAAAGCCATTGTGGCAGAATTGAAAAAATTATCGAAGGAGGCGGAAGTCGTATGGCTCGCAACGGATGAGGACCGCGAAGGAGAAGCCATTTCGTGGCACTTGTACGAAACACTTGGTTTGTCCAAGAAAGAAACTAAACGCATTACCTTCAATGAGATCACGAAAACGGCCATTTTAAAAGCAATCGAAAAACCGCGTGAAATCAACAAACCGTTGGTAGATGCGCAACAAGCTCGTCGTGTATTGGATCGTTTGGTGGGATTTGAATTGTCACCTGTACTCTGGAAAAAAGTGCGTCCGAGTTTGTCTGCCGGTCGTGTTCAATCGGTAGCCGTGCGTTTGATTGTAGAACGCGAAAAAGAAATCATGCACTTCTTGTCGGAAAGTTATTTCCGTGTTGCAGGTTCTTTCCTAAAGGGAAAAGAGGGCATTAAAGCAGAAGTGAGCAAACATTTCGGTAGCGATACGGAAGTGGAAGCTTTCCTGAAAGATTGCGGAAATACCACGTTCTCGGTGCTGGATGTACAAACCAAACCAGCGAAGAAAACACCGGCGGCTCCGTTTACAACTTCAACGTTACAGCAAGAAGCCAGTTTGAAACTCGGTTTCTCGGTTTCCAGAACCATGCAAGTTGCACAACGATTATACGAAGCAGGACGGATCACCTACATGCGTACCGATAGTGTGAATTTATCCGAAACCGCTATGTTGGGTGCCGAAAGCGAAATTAAATCGGCTTACGGAAATCAATACAGCAATCCTACAAAATACGCCACCAAAAGCGCTAATGCACAAGAGGCTCACGAGGCCATTCGTCCAACCGATTTTGGTTTACATGCATTAACTGCCGGCGATTCTGATGAAGTGCGCTTGTATGACCTGATTTGGAAACGTTCCATTGCTTCTCAAATGAGTCACGCACAATTGGAGCGCACCACCATTTCTATCGGAAACGAAAAGCTTTCTGAAATTTTTGCAGCCAAAGGTGAAGTCATCAAGTTTGACGGATTCCTGAAAGTATACCTTGAAACGTCACTCGACGACGAAGAAGATGCTGAGTTGTCAGGATTGTTGCCTGCTGTTACCGTCGGAGAAAAGTTGGATGTGCAATTCATTCGCGCTACACAGCGTTTCTCCAGAGCTCCTTCGCGTTATGTGGAAGCGGCTTTGGTAAAGAAATTAGAAGAATTAGGTATTGGTCGACCGTCGACTTACGCACCAACCATTTCAACCATTCAAAAACGCGGTTACGTTGAGAAAAAAGAACGTGAAGGCGAAGAGCGCGCTTATTTGGTACTCGATTTGAAAGGAACCGATATCGTGCGCGAAACAAAAACGGAAATTACCGGTCGCGATAAAAATAAATTATTCCCAACCGATATAGGTATGGTGGTAACCGATTTCTTGAAAGAACATTTCGAGCATATCATGGATTATCATTTTACAGCCGAAGTGGAAGGTCAATTCGATGAAATCGCTCACGGTAAAATTGTGTGGACCGATATGATTCGCACGTTCTACAATCCATTCCACGAAAGTGTGGAAGACACTTTAGAGCATTCAGACCGTGCCACCGGAGAACGTATTTTAGGAGTTCATCCCGTTTCCAATAAAAAAGTATTGGCACGTATCGGACGTTTTGGTCCAATGATTCAAGTAGGCGACGAAAAGGAAGACGGTGAGAAGCCTCAATTTGCCTCTTTGCATGCCTCACAGTCCATTCATACGATCACATTGGAGGATGCGCTTGAATTATTCAAGTTACCACGTGTGTTGGGCGAATTGGAAGGTGAAGTAGTAAAAGTGAACGTCGGCCGTTTTGGTCCTTACATTCAATTGGGGAAATTGTTTGTTTCCTTGAAGAAAGAGGATGATCCCATGCAAATTCAATTGGATCGTGCTTTGGAACTAATTGTTGAAAAACGTGAAGTGGAAGCCAATCGATTGATCAAAGATTTCCCTGAAAACAAGGAAGTGCAATTGTTGAACGGTCGTTATGGAGCTTACTTAAAAATAGGAAAAGACAACTTTAAATTACCGAAAGGAACTGAAGCTGCTTTATTGACCTTGGAAGAATGTTTGGCCATTGCTGCTGATCCTGCCAATGCACCGAAGAAGAAACCCGGAGCGCGTAAAGCTCCTGCTGCAAAGAAGCCTGCAGCTAAAAAACCAGCGGCAAAAAAACCGGCTGCTAAGAAAAAATAATAGAGTTTGTAAGATTATAGTTTCTAAGTTTTTTGGGTTTGTTAGTTCTGGCAACTCAAAAAACTTAGAAACTCTCCAAACTCAGAAACTCACCCAACTCAAGTTATTCACTATCCCTTCTTCATTCTTAATTTTTCAGGCTGTTTTTTAGCAGGGTATGCCCCTTATCTTTGCTTCAAACACGTAAAATGAAAGACCTTTCGATATATTTTAAACCGTTGATGCAGGAGTTTGAATATCCGGCGGATACGATCGGATCAAGCGTATTGATGAACAATCAACACGGTTTTCCGGAACTCGAACAACAAGGTTTGGCCATTATTTACGTTCCCGAATTCAGAAACGGACAGCCGGAATTGCACCAGCAAACCGATGATCGTTTTCGTGAATCGTTTTGCAATTATTTCCCGGGAATGCACTGGAAACATACGATCTATGATTTGGGTACATTGCTTCCGGGCGAACGGGTAGAAGACACCTATTTTGCGCTGCGACAAGTCGTTGCCGAATTGGTAAAGAACAAAATCATACCGATTATTATAGGAGGTACTCAGGATCTGACCTACGCCATGTATCAAGGCTACGAAGAATTGGAGCAGTTGATCAATGTGATGAGCATCGATTATAAACTCGATTTGGGCGATCCGGATCAACCTGTGCACAAAGACGCATTTGTCAACAAATTGCTAATGCACCGACCATGTTTCTTATTCAACTATTCAATATTGGGTTATCAAGCTCCTTTTGTACGTCAATCGGAAGTTGATTTGT